>CAJKDU010000003.1 GCA_905198745.1 uncultured Prevotella sp.
CGGATGCCGTGAGCGCAAATACAAGAAACTGCCGGCGGAGTTGAAAGAATCATACCGTTGGAGCGAATCCATAGACAAGACCGCAGACCTTATAGGAGAAGACGTATTGATAACAATGCTTAGTGACCGCGAGTCAGATGTTTATGAGGTGTTGAAGCGTGGCAAAAACAACGTCAAGCTGATCGTGCGCTCAAACCAAGACCGTCGTATAAAAGGCTCAGAATGTAGGTTGCATGAATTTATGTTGTCTGTTTCACCGTCCGGTCAGTACGAGTTTCACCTTCCTGCCTCACACGGGCGCAAGGCCAGAGCGGCAAAGATGGAAGTGCGTTTCGCGGAAGTTTGTTTGGAGCGTCCAGCAGGCAGTCCGAAATCGGCAGATGCCAATATTGTATACAATTGCATAAAGGTGTCTGAGGCTCAGGGAACCGTACCTGAAGGAGAAGATCCCATAGAATGGGTGCTTCTGACAAATCATGAAGTTTCGAATGTGGAACAGGCTCTACAGTGCGTCTCTTGGTACAGATGCCGCTGGTTTATAGAGGAATTGTTCAGACTGCTGAAGAAGAAAGGATTCATGATAGAGGACATACAGCTTGAGGATACAACGAGTGTAGAGAAGAACATCCTCTTTTCTGCATATGCCGCATTGTATTGCATTTCTCTGAAACACGCTTTTGACATTGCGGACAAATACCAAGCCGTGCCAGCCTCAATAATGTTTAGTGAAAACGATATTGAGGCGGCAAAACTCTTGTCTACCATGGTGAATGGCAGAACATTGAAGCAGAAGAATCCTTTCAAAGAAGGCTCACTGCCATGGATAGCATGGATTGTTGCAAGACTCGGAGCATGGTCAGGCTACAGCAGCCAATCACGTCCAGGATATACAACTTTCAAAACAGGACTTGACAATTTCTTCTGCAAATGTGAGATGTTGAGAATTGTCAAAGATGTGTATAAAGGGTAGGGCAGTGCCCCGGGTTAGACCATTCCAACCAATACGTCCTGTAAGGGAAAAGTAAAGATAACTCTCTGTCCTCAGTCTACTTTTGCCCCTGTAGGGCGTGCTTGTTGCCCCATTCACCCAGGGTGTCGCTTCGCTCTGCCCTGGGCTGATTAGAGGTTGGGCTTTCTGCCCCCTTTATATTTAGGCCTGAACGCTGGCTTACAATCATCCCTCCAAATCTCGGCGCATCTCTATTTTAGGTCAATACCCTTCAAATATCATCATCATTACCGAACCTTGTCTGCCCCACCAACAACACAAGGCGACCACACCGGGATGCCGGTTCGGCTCTCCCGTGGTGTAGTCGCCTTGTGTGATATATAGCGGTTGGGGTTATTCTTCCGTCACGGTGACACTTGTCATCACCACGTCTTGCTTGGGCCGATCGTCGGCAAGCGTTTCCGTGTTCTGTATGCGCTCCACAATGTCGAGTCCCTGTTCCACTTCTCCAAACACGGTGTATTGGTTGTCGAGGAACGGAGTGCCGCCAATGGTGGTGTAGGCTTGGGTCTGCTCGGCGGTGAACTGCGGTTTGCCCAGTTTCTTGCATTGGGCCTTGGTCTCGTCCACCAACCGGTCTTGCAGCGCCTGGAGTCCCTCGCGGTTTCGGCTCTTGCGCAGGTCGAGAATCTCAGTGCGGTGAGCTGCCACAAGCTGGTTGAACACCTGTTGTTCCTGCTGCATGCCCATTTGGCGTTCCATTTGTTTCAGTTCCTGCGGCTTATAGGTCTTGCCCCAAACTATATAGAACTGGCTTCCGCTGCTTTCTCTTCCCGGGTTCACCTCGTCGCCCAGTCGGGCTGCCGATAGGGCGCCGCGCTTGTGGAAGAGCTGCGGATAGACGAATTCGGCGGGAATGGTGTAGTCGGGACCGCCGCTGCCGAGGCGTTTTCCGAAGGGTGCGCCCTTGCTGTCGGGGTCGCCGCCTTGTATCATGAAGTCCTTGATGACGCGGTGAAAGAGTGTTCCGTCGTAGAAACCCTCCTTGGCGAGTTTCACGAAGTTGTCGCGGTGACGGGGTGTCTCGTCGTAGAGGCGCACCGTGATGTCGCCTTCTGTGGTTGTAATCTTGATTCTTGTTGCCATTTGTCTTGCTTGTTGCTTTTTCTTGCCGGCAAAGTTACACGTTTTCTCTTGTCCGGCAAAGCCGACGGCCCACTTTGTTCTTGACAAAAAGAAATCTCTCGTCCTGGGCAGTGCCGTGGACGGGAGATTTTACGCATAGTCTTTTATTGCTTGTCTAAGTTTTTACTTTCTCACAAACTTCTGGGCTGTCTGTCTGCCGTTCTTGTCCTTGATGATCACCACATAGGTGCCGTGGGCGAGGGCAGCGGTGTTGACAAACTGCGAGTGCTCGCTCTGTGCCAGGGTCTTGCCGGCTGGATTGACGATATGCAGCGAGGCTATGTCGCCGTAGACGATGAGGCCGTTGTCTGTCTGATAGAGCGTGTAGGCAGGCTTGTCGGCAGCGGCTGAAGTGATGCCCGTGATAGGGTCGCCGTTCTCGTCAACCTCTTCGTAGATGCCGAGGGTGAGGTCGGTGAGGTACATGTCGCCCTTACTGCCTGCATTTGTCAAGGTGACGACAATGGGCTTCTTCTCAATCTTGCCTACCATGGAGGCTACGTCCACATTGGCTGTGCCTTCGCTGAGCGATTTGCTGGCAGTTCCGCTCTTGCTGTTGTCGGCATAGTGCCAGTCCACTTGCAGCGTGCGGCCGCCAGTGCAGTAGATGTTCGACTTCATCTCTGCCAGCGAGGGCAGCGTGAACTCTACGAACTTGGTCTTTTCCATTCTGTAGGCCCCGTAAGTCCCGGTGTATTTCTTTCCCGGTGCGGTGCTGCTGTCTACATAGGTC
This sequence comes from uncultured Prevotella sp., assembly GCA_905198745.1. Lineage (GTDB taxonomy): Bacteria > Bacteroidota > Bacteroidia > Bacteroidales > Bacteroidaceae > Prevotella. The sequence continues at coordinate 2,868 of CAJKDU010000003.1, forward strand.
ACGGAACTCTTGCCGTCGCTCGACTTGCCGTAGTATCTGTAGACCACTCCCACGGCATCTCCTCCGGTAATGTATTGTGCCACGGTGTCTGCCAGAGTCTCATCCTGGAACAGATAGTTGTTCACCACGGTGTTCACCTGCCAGTTTTTGCCGTCGTCGGGTTCGGGCAGTACATCCTCCAGTGTGCCGTCGTTCTTGGGCATATTCTTGGTGATGTCGTAGGTGTTGTCGTCGCCTTGATATTCGTATGGGCCGTAGTCGGGTGCAGTGCCGTTGTAGGGAATGTTGAGGGTGACGCTCCAGTCTTGCGGCGCATTGTCGGAGTAGGCGTAGTAGTCCTTGTGCGAGTCCACAGTCTTGAAGTCGGTGATGGGCGTGCCCTTGTCAATGAGCTTGCTGCCCGCCTTGAGGCGGCCGAACTTCAGGGGCAGTTCACCGTTGGCCTGCCGGGGTCCGATGGCTGTCTCGTAGCTCAGGTCTTCATATTCCGAACTGTAGTTGTTCACCGTCTTGCTGTACTGCACGCTTTCTCCCTTGCTGCTTGCCTTTTCGCCCAAGGGGTTGGTGTTGTCGAGCGTGGTCCATGTGCAACAGTCAATGTCGGGTTTGGCGGTGAAGGCAGAGTTGCGTTCGCCGGCTCCGAAGCCCACACAGTTGCGCAGCACCCAGTTGCCTGCGTCGGGCTCCTCCATGTTGTAGCCGTAGTTGATGCCGTTGCTGAACGACAGGTCGTTGATGAGATAAGAACCTTCGCGGTGGTGGTTCTGGTCGAAACCCTTCTTTTCGTTCCATGCAGCAATGCAGTTCTTGAACACGTGGGCACCCATCGAAGTGCCGCCCTGTTTGCATCCGCCCATCTTGAATCCGTTGGCGTTGCCCTTGTCGAATCCGTTCTTCAGGCACCAGCAGTTGTCCACCACGATGGGAAATGCGGTGTAGTAGAGGTCCCATCCGTCGTCGGAGTTGTGCCAGGCGCGGCATCCGTGAAACTCGTTGCCCGGTCCGGGGTAGAGCTTGATGGCGAATCCGTCGGCATTGCCGCCATTGGTCCATGGGTCGTAGTTGTCGTAAGCGTCACAGTTCACCACGATGTTGTATCTGCCGTAGTGGTATTGCTGGTTGCGGGTGTTGTTGCCTTTCGAGTCTTTTCCGAAGCCCTGTTGCAGTCCTGTGTCTCCGTTGCCGTAGAAGTTGCACAGCTCCACCACGCAGTAGCTACCCTCCAGCTTCATGCCGTTGTCGGCAGCGTTGGTGATGTCGAGTCCTCGGTAGTGCCAGTAGTTGGCGCTGATGTTGTGGTTGATGCCGCGGTAGGCCGATGCCTCGTCGGCGTCGGAGCGTGGCTGTCCGGAGAAGTCGAACACGGGACGCGGGTCGCCGGGATAGGCAAACACGCAGATGCGTTGGTCGGCAGTGCCGGTCTGGTTCACCTTGATGGTCTGCGAGAGTTGGTAGGTGCCGCCGCGCACCCAGAGCACGTCGCCCGCCCTGAGGGCGGCGAAGGCCTTGATGGGGTCGCCGAAGGGCTTGTCGATAGACATACCGTTGCCCGTTCCGCCCGGAGCAAGGTAATAGTCTTTAGCGTTGGCTTCAACCGAAGCCGCCAGGCACAATGATACCATTAATGCCTTGCAAGGTAGATTCGTTTTCATTTGTAGGTTTGTTTTAATTGTTACGGTATTGGTTGCGCAAAAGTAAGAAAGTTATCCGAGATATCAAAATAATGTGGCATTTAATTGCAAGTTTTTGTTTTTTTATACTAAATATGCCCCCATATATAATAATTGAAGTATGAAAAGAATTTTATTATTAACTCTACTCCTTTCTTTTATTTTAGGAGGGGTAAAGGCACAATCGAAAATGTCGATTACGCAGGACGAACTGTCTGACCTCAGCAACAACCTAAAGTACAGACTGATCAAGGCTCCTACAGCTACTGAGCCTGGTGAAGCACTTTTGGCTGGTCTATGCAAAGAGGATGCAGCAAAGACAAGTGTTGTCGCTCCAACAAGAGTGATAATCGATAATGACGCTGATATTAAAGACAAATCCGGAAAATATTTTGTGAACGACTATTCCCTTACTCAAGGCTACGAAATAAAGGGTGTCGATGACAGAGCTTTTAGCGGAAATACGATGTTGACGGAAGTGGACTTGTCACCCGTAACCCTGCGCAGCATCGGTGAATATGCCTTTTCCGGCTGCACAGCGTTGACTACGGTCAAGTTCACACGCAAGAGAGTGGACGGCAGCTCCATAGGCAATATTGCTTCTACGGTACAAAAATAGACAAAAACAAGTTCGTCCTGCCCTCCTCGTTGGAAATATTGGGTAATGGAGGTAGCGAAGTGTTCAACAGCACTAGTGCTTGCACGAATATGGTCATTCCCGCATCAGTGAAAGAAATGTCTACTTTGGATAATACATATAGTGAATCTTCGTTCAGATTCTTGGGCAAGACACCACCGGCATTGCAGGAAGGGGCTAAGGTTGGCGAAAATTGGACTTTCCGGGTCCCTGAAGGTGCTGTTGACGCCTATAAGGCAGCTTTCCCTACAGCCAAGATAGATGCCATACAACCGGACGAGAAAGATTACGAATTCACCCCGTCTAAAAATCCCGGTGAAAATGTAGGCAAGTACGGTACCATTTGCTTGCCAAGACAAGCAGACTACATATTACACATGGCAAAGTTGTACAAGGTTGTCGGCATTTCCGCTGACAACAAGGTGCAAATTCGTGAAGTGGAGGATGGCGTGGTTAGAGCCGGCGTGCCCTATATCTATAAAACCGACGATTCACGTAATAGTGTACAGGTGTTTTGTTCGGGCATCCCCGTCAGCGAGCCAGACAATTCGGGTCTGCTGAAGAGTACCTTCACGGCAGGTTCCAATGTACCAGTGGGAGCGTATGTCTTGCAAAGCTCCGACAACATGTTCCATATCGTGAACAACAGCATTACCATCGCATTTACTCCCAACCGTGCCTACCAGCAGTTGCCCGAACAAGTGGAAGCCTCGACCTTGAAATTCGACTTCGGCGAGACTACAGGCATCGAGAACGTTACTACCGGCACGCGTGATGCAGACGGCGCTGTGTATGACCTCTCCGGTCGCCGAGTGCTTCAGCCTCGGTCGGGCTTCTATATCAAGAACGGAAAGAAATATATCATTATATTCTGGTGGCAAAAGTAGAAATGGAGTCGCTGTTGGCGGCTGAGAGTACCGAAATAGGCGTCAGCGGTGAACCTGCCAAAGATGATATGGCTACCAACCGCTTCGGCTTCATGGAAGACGAGGAAGAATAAGGCCGACGGAAACACCAATGAGCCTATGGGCGCAGTGAAGAACAAACAAAGCTTCACTGCGCCTTTTTTGATAAAAGACAATTAAAGGCTGGCCGAGAATTGGCGTGACACCTGCTGACATGGCACCGGCATTGAAGCCCCCAGTCGCTTTCGAACCGGATACGGTCACTAAACCGCCCGTTTGCCGATTGTTAATGGCAGACTAACGGGGATTTAGAGGCTGACTTGCACCCGGTTCCACGGCCGTGGGCAACGATTGCCCAAACTTCGGGACGGATGTTGGGCAATCTACTAAGATTTAGCAAGTGATGAATCGGTGATAGATGTGAGGGATGTCAAGCCATCTATCACTCATCTATCACTCCTGTTATCTTGTTCACAATCAGTGAAAATCTGTAATATATCAAGAAAAGTGATGGATAGTGGCGACAAAACGAAAACTTTTTCCTGCGCGCGCATGCGCGCAAGCGTAAGAAGAAACGGCTGTCAGACTAAATAAACCAATGGTAACTGTGCGCTCTTGGGCAATCCTCGCCGTTCTGTCCGCCAGTCCAAGTTTGCCGTGCATTCCCTCGTGGCCGATTTGTGCCTGTGCTCTTTCCTTCCGCATGAGCAGTTGCTGCCTCCCGGAAGAAGTATGCACAAGGTCTGTTTGCGGGTAGGCAAACGGAAAAATGAGGTAAAACTTTCATATTTGACAAAAAAAACTTATCTTTGCATACTTCTTTAAAGACAACTATGGACGACGAAATCAAAGACGACAAGCTCAACGAAGCGGCTGACGACTCACAGCCACAAGGCCATTCCGACTACAAGCCAGTGAACAGGTTTGATGCTTCTGCCGTGCACCATTTGAGCGGCATGTATCAAAACTGGTTCCTCGACTATGCCTCGTATGTAATCCTGGAACGTGCCGTTCCCCATATAGAGGACGGATTGAAACCCGTGCAGCGACGCATTCTTCACTCCATGAAACGCATGGACGACGGACGCTACAACAAGGTGGCCAACATTGTGGGACATACCATGCAGTTTCACCCCCATGGTGACGCATCTATCGGTGACGCCTTGGTGCAGATGGGACAGAAAGACCTGCTCGTGGACACGCAGGGCAACTGGGGAAACATCCTCACCGGCGACCGTGCGGCAGCACCCCGATACATAGAGGCACGCTTGTCGAAGTTTGCCCTCGACACCGTGTTCAATCCCAAAACCACCGAATGGCAGTTCAGCTACGACGGCCGAAACAAAGAGCCTGTCACCCTGCCAGTGAAGTTTCCGCTCCTGTTGGCACAGGGTGCGGAAGGCATTGCCGTGGGATTGTCGTCCAAGATTCTTCCCCACAACCTCAATGAAATCTGCGATGCAGCCATCAGCTATCTCAAAGGAGAAGACTTTGTGCTCTATCCCGACTTCCCCACAGGAGGTTCCATCGATGTGAGCAAATACAACGAAGGGCAGCGAGGAGGCTCGCTCAAGGTGAGAGCCAAGATAGAGAAACTGGACAGCAAGACCCTCGTTATCCGTGAAATACCATTCAGCAAGACCACCACTACGCTGATTGACTCCATTCTCCGTGCCATAGAGAAAGGCAAACTCAAGGTGCGCAAGGTGGACGACAATACGGCTGCCGAGGTCGAGATACAGGTGCATCTCGCTCTGGGCGTGTCGTCGGACAAGACCATAGACGCCCTCTATGCCTTCAGTGACTGCGAGGTGAACATCTGCCCCAACTGTTGCGTGATAGAGAACAACAAACCCGTGTTCCTGACAGTGAACGACGTGCTGCGCCACTCGGTGGACCGCACCCAGTCGCTGCTGCGCCGAGAACTTGAAATCCGCAAGGACGAATTGCTCGAACAGCTCTTCTTCGCTTCGCTTGAGAAGATATTCATCGAGGAACGCATCTACAAGGGCAAACCCTTTGAACAGGCCAAGAACATGGACGCCGCCTGCGAATATGTGGACGAACGGCTCACACCCTTCTATCCCCAGTTTGTCCGCGAAGTGAGAAAGGACGACATCCTCCGGCTGATGGAAATCAAGATGCAGCGCATCTTGAAGTTCAACAAAGACAAGGCCGACGAACTGATGGCGCGGATGAAAGACGAGATAGACCGCATAGACCACGACCTGGCACACATGGTCGACGTGACCGTGCGCTGGTTTCAGTTCATCAAGGACAAGTATGGCAAGGACCATCCGCGCCGCACCGAAATCAAGAACTTCGATACCATTGTGGCGGCCAAGGTGGTGGAGGCCAACGAGAAACTCTACATCAACCGTCAGGAAGGATTCGTGGGCATGGCCCTGAAGAAAGACGAGTTTGTGTGTAACTGCTCCGACCTGGACGACATTATCATTTTCTATAAGGACGGAAAGTATAAGGTCATCAAGGTGGCCGACAAGATATTCGTGGGCAAGAACGTGCTCCATGTGCAGGTGTTCAAGAAGAACGACAAGCGCACTATATATAATGTGGTGTATCGCGACGGAAAGATGGGTGCCTACTATGTGAAACGTTTCAACGTGACCAGCATCAACCGCGACAAGGAGTATGACCTGACCCAAGGCACACCGGGATCGCGCGTTTGCTACTTCACCGCCAATCCCAACGGCGAGGCAGAGGTCATCAAGGTGACCCTTGACCCGAAACCCGGACTGCGCACCATCTTCATAGACAAGGACTTCTCTGAAATACTCATCAAGGGACGTGCCAGCAAGGGTAACCTGCTCACCCGCAACTCTGTGCACCGCATCGGTCTGAAGAGCCACGGCCACAGCACACTCGGCGGAAGGAAGGTGTGGTTCGATCCTGACGTGAACCGCCTGAACTATGACGAGCACGGCAGGTTGCTCGGCGAGTTCAATGAAGACGACTCCATACTCGTGGTGCTCGACAACGGCGAGTTCTATCTCTCCAACTTCGATGCCAACAATCATTATGAGGATAACATACAGCGCATCGAGAAATGGGACAAGGACAAGGTTTGGACAGCGGTGCTCTATGATGCCGACAACCAGGGCTATCCCTATGTGAAGCGTTTCCTGATGGAAGCAACCAAGCGCCACCAGAACTATTTGGGCGAAAACGAGGCAAGCAAGCCCGTTCTGCTCACCGACCAGGTCTATCCGCGCCTGTGCATCACGTTCGGCGGTGCCGACGCCTACCGCGACCAACTGGTGATTGACGTGGAGAGTTTCATCACCGTCAAGGGCTTCAAGGCCAAGGGCAAGCGGTTGTCCACGTTCCAGATAGACCGCATCGAGGAACTCGAACCATTGCGCTATCCGGACGCTCCGGCCGATACTGAACCGGTAGATGCCGAACAGGAAAGCGATACGGAAAACCTTGACCCCGACAAGGACAAGAGTGAACAGGAAGTAATCGACGAGATAACCGGACAGTTGAACTTATTCTCCAAAGACGATGATAAGAAAGAAGAATAGAATCATCTCACTTATACTCCTTGTGCTGACATTACAGACGATGGCGGCACAAGGAGATTTTGTTTCAAAGGCAGACTCCCTTCCCGACCATACCCGCATGGTCACCAATGCCAAACTGATAGGCATGGGAGCCACCAACCTGCTCGACACTTATCTTTCTCCCGAAAAATATAACGGCGTAGACTTGCGCTTCATCTCGCACACCGTGAGAGAGCGCAAGGGGAGCGACTGGTCGCGGCAAATGGTTTGGCAAGGGCAGGTGGCTTTTGCCGACAACCGTGCCAAGGAAGGCAGCGAGATGGCAGGCACCCTCAACTTCAGCTATGGCATGCACCGACAGTGGCAGCTGATGGATGGGCGGCTGCGCCTCAAGGCCGGAGCTCTTCTCGATGCCAACGTGGGCTTTCTCTACAACACCCGGAATGGCAACAACCCGGCACAGGCTCGGCTGAGTCTTGACCTTTCGCCCTCGGTAGCTGCTGCCTATCATTTCCATCTGTGGGGCAAACCTCTCATGGTGCGCTATGAAGCCTCGGCACCCCTTATGGGTGTGATGTTTTCGCCCAACTATGGACAGTCGTATTACGAAATATTCTCTGAGGGCAACTACGACCATAACGTGGTGCCTACAACCATCGGTTCCACCCCCTCTCTCCGCCACATGCTCACCCTCGACTTCCGGCTGCTCCGCACCACGTGGCGCATAGGCTATCTGGGAGACTATCGGCAGGCAAACGTGAACAACCTCAAGCAACACACTTACACCCATAGCCTGGTCATTGGTGTGGTGAAGAGATTCACCGTGGTGAAACTGTAAACTTATCATCCCAAGACAATGAAAAGACTCTTCTATATTCTCCTTCCATTGCTGTCCTTGCTGCCCGCCATGACAGCCTGTGTCGATGAAGACGAATTCCCGGACAGTCCGCAGGGTAATTTCGAGGCGCTGTGGAAAATCTTCGACGAGCACTACTGCTTCTTTGACTATAAGCAACAGACCATAGGTGTGGACTGGGACGAGATACACACCCGCTATGCCAAGCAGGTGAATAGCGGCATGACCCGTGCGCAGCTCTTCGAGGTGCTGGGCAACATGCTTGCCGAACTGCAGGACGGACATGTGAACATGTACGCTTCGTTCGACGTGGCGCGCAACTGGTCATGGCACGAAAACTACCCCCAAAACTTCAGCGACTCGCTTGAACGCAAGTATCTTGGCACGGACTATATGATTGCCGCCGGACTCAAATATAGGGTGCTCGACGATAATGTGGGCTATGTGCGCTATGCCAGCTTTTCGTCCGGCTTGGGTGAAGGCAATCTCGACGAGGTGCTTATGCGGCTCTCTACCTGCCGCGGCCTCATCCTCGACATTCGCGACAATGGTGGCGGCGACCTGACCCATGCGCAGAAACTTGCAGCCCGCTTTGTCAATAAGGAGACGCTTGTCGGCTACCAGTGTCACAAGACGGGTAGGGGGCACAACGACTTCTCTTCGCGCGAGGAACAACGCATCAAACCCTCCAGCGGCATCAGGTGGCAGAAGCCCGTGGTGGTGCTTACCAACCGTTCCGTCTACAGTGCCGCCAACGAGTTTGTGAAATACATGAAGTGCTTTCCGCAGGTCAAGGTGGTGGGCGACCATACTGGCGGTGGCGCGGGACTGCCCTTTTCCAGCGAGCTCCCCAACGGGTGGAGTGTGCGCTTCTCGGCTTGTCCCATGTACGACCGCAACGGGCAAATCACCGAATTTGGCATAGATCCCGACTATAAAGTGGACCAGACCGACGACGATACCGCGCGTGGCAAGGACACTATCATAGAGTATGCCCGTAAGCTGTTTTAATGCTTTTACCCTATTTTAACGCATTGAATGTAAGATAATAATAAGAAAAACAGTATCTTTGCATCCATATTATAGATTAAACAATTCAAATACATAAAGAAAATGGCACAAGAAGATGTATTCAAGAAGATAGTTTCGCACTGTAAAGAGTACGGATTTGTCTTCCCCAGCAGTGAAATTTACGATGGTTTGGCAGCCGTATACGACTATGGACAGAACGGCGTTGAACTGAAAAACAATATCAAGGAATATTGGTGGAAGAGCATGGTGTTGCTCCACGAAAACATTGTGGGCATTGACTCAGCCATCTTTATGCACCCTACCATCTGGAAGGCCAGCGGCCACGTGGACGCTTTCAATGACCCTCTCATTGATAACCGCGACTCCAAAAAACGCTATCGTGCCGACGTGCTCATCGAAGACCAGATAGCCAAGTATGAGGAGAAGGTGGCCAAGGAAGTGGCTAAGGCCAAGAAAAAGTTTGGCGACGCCTTCGACGAAGCCAAGTTCCGTGAGACCAATCCACGTGTACTGGAGCACTTGAAGAAGCGTGATGCCCTGCATGAGCGTTACACAGAGGCTATGCAAGGTCCTAACCTCGAGGAACTCAAGCAGATTATCCTTGATGAAGGCATTGTAGACCCTATCAGCGGTACCAAGAACTGGACCGATGTGCGTCAGTTCAACCTCATGTTCTCTACTGAGATGGGTTCTGCCAGTGACGCTACCAACAAGGTGTATCTCCGTCCCGAAACAGCCCAGGGCATCTTTGTGAACTACCTCAATGTGCAGAAGACCGGCCGTATGAAGATTCCTTTTGGCATTGCCCAGATAGGCAAGGCTTTCCGCAATGAGATTGTAGCCCGTCAGTTCATCTTCCGCATGCGCGAGTTCGAACAGATGGAAATGCAGTTCTTCGTGAAGCCGGGCACCGAGATGGAATGGTTCAAGAAGTGGAAGGAAACCCGTATGAAGTGGCATCAGGCACTGGGCTTCGGTGCAGAAAACTATCGTTTCCACGACCATGAGAAGCTTGCCTTCTATGCCAATGCTGCTACAGACATCGAGTTCAAGATGCCGTTCGGCTTCAAGGAAGTGGAAGGAATCCACAGCCGTACCAACTACGACCTCTCTCAGCATGAGAAGTTCAGCGGCCGCTCCATCAAATACTTCGATCCTCAGACCAACGAGAGCTATACTCCGTACGATATAGAGACCTCTATCGGTGTAGACCGCATGTTCCTCAGTGTGATGTGTCACTCTTATCGTGAAGAACAACTCGAGAATGGCGAGACCCGTGTGGTGCTCCTTTTGCCACCAGCATTGGCTCCCGTGAAACTGGCTGTACTGCCACTCGTGAAGAAAGACGGACTGCCAGACAAGGCACGCGAAATCGTGAATGCGCTCAAGTTCAAGTTCAACACACACTACGACGAGAAAGACACCATCGGCAAGCGTTATCGTCGTCAGGATGCCATCGGCACTCCTTACTGCGTGACCGTGGACTATGACACGCTGAAAGACAACACCGTGACCCTCCGCTTCCGCGACACAATGGAACAGGAGCGTGTGAGCATTGACCAGCTTGATGCCATCATCGAGGACAAGGTAAGTATTGCAAGCCTGCTTAAGAAGCTCCAATAAATGAAAAAATACAATATCCTGTATCTCGCCTTGATGCTTCTCACTGCAGTATGCGGACTGACGGCATGCAGCGAGGACGACAATACCGTTGATGAATTTGCCGACTGGCAGCAGAAAAACGACACCTACTTCGAGAGCGTGTATGCCCAAGCCAAGGCCAATGCAGACGGCAAGTGGCTTATCCTCCCCTCATGGACGGTCAACGACAGCATTGCAGCCTTGTCACCGACAAGCAATGTGGTGGCACACGTCATCACGGAAGGCACAGGCAGCAGTTGCCCTATTTATACCGATTCGGTGCAGGTGCACTACAGGGGACGTGTGATACCATCCACAAGCTATCCCGAAGGATGGGTGTTTGACCAGAGTTTCACCGGCAATTACAACACGGCACTCATGACACCGAGCAAGTTTGCCGTCAGTGGCACCAACGTAGGCTTTGCCACGGCATTGCAGTATATGAAGATTGGTGACCGGTGGGAGGTATACATACCTTACGATCTTGGCTACGGTGAAAGCGACTACCAGGCAAGCAGTTCATCGACTACCATTCCCGGTGGCAGCACGCTCATCTTTGATGTGACCCTCGTGGGTTATCACCACCCGGGAGAAACCGTCACCACCAAGGCTGCCGGTGCAGCCAAGGCCAGCGGTTATTGGGTGACAAAGTAACAGATAGAATATCACATAGCGAGAGATGTCTCAATCGTCGTTCCCCAATGATGATTGAGACATCTTTGGTTTTAATGCAGCTATATTGGAACATGACCATTCTCTATTTCCTGCTTTTCCTTTTGGTGTTGCTGGTGCCCGACTGGTGCATCTACAACTTGTATGTCGCTCCGGTATGTCCGGTGGCGGTCCAGTGGGTGTGGTGGGCACCGACAGTGGCCACCCTTACAGCCTTTGCGGCTGCCAATCGTGGATGGTATCACAACACATGCATGAGAGTATTCTTTGCCCTTGTGCTCTGTTTCGTGTTGCCCAAACTCCTGTTTGTGCTTTTCCACGCTGTGACAGGATGGCAGGTGGCATTGGCGGCGGTGGCGGTAGTGGAGATGTTCCTGTTCTATGGCTTTTTCTTCGGATGGCGTCGCATCGTGGTCAAGAGCGTGACGTGTGAGGATGCGGCAGTGCCGCAGGCTTTTGACGGATATAAGGTGTTGCAACTTTCCGACATTCATATCGGAACGTTCCTGCAAACTCCCGCTTTCATAGAGAAACTTGTCAGGGTGGTCAATGCCCAGGAGGCAGACATCGTGGTGTTCACTGGCGATTTGGTCAACGTGAGTGCCACCGAGTTGCTGCCCTTCATGACCGTGCTCGACAAGATTCGTACCCGTGACGGAGTCTATTCCGTGATGGGCAACCACGACTATTGCGAGTATGGACAAGACCATTCACTGAGCCATGTGGAGCGCAATCAGCATGCCCTGGTCTATATGGAAGAGAAGATGGGGTGGAAGATGCTGATGAACGAACACGTCATGCTGAACAGAGGCAATAGCCAGATAGCCTTGGTGGGAGTGGAGAATATCGGCACGCCACCCTTCAAGAGCCATGGCAATCTGGGCAAGGCTGTGGAAGGATTGCCTGTCGGAATGTTCAAGATACTGCTCAGCCACGACCCTACACACTGGCGGCTCGGAGTGTTGCAGACCACGGATATTCAGCTCACGCTGAGCGGACACACCCATGCGGGTCAGTTCAAGATAGGACGATTCTCGCCTTCGCGATGGGCTTACAACGAGTGGGGCGGCATCTACACCGAACAGGGCCGGCGGCTTCATGTGTCGCTCGGCATTGGTGGCACCGTGCCTTTCCGCTTCGGAGCATGGCCCGAGGTCAATGTCATCACGCTGAAGGCAAGCGGAAAACAATAGAACGAAAATAACAAGTAAACAACAGAATCAATATGAAAAGACAAACTCTTGCCATTGCCATGATGCTCGCTTTCGCAGCGTCGGCTGGCGCACAGAACACTACCAGGGACGGCGGCATCTCGGCGCAGATGATGCAGCAGATACGCCAGTCGCAGAAACAGACCGTGGCCGACCGTGCCCTCTTCAACGCCATCGCTGCCAACAACATTGACGACCTGGCAAAGAATCATCAGAACAAAGGCTCGCTCGACACCTATTTCAGTGTGGAAACCAAGAAGCAGAGCATCACTGACCAGAAACAGAGTGGGCGGTGCTGGATGTTTAGCGGTCTGAACGTGTTGCGCAGCAACTTTGCGCAGAAGAGCGATTCGCTCAGTGTGGAGTTCTCGCAGGCCTACCTGTTCTTCTACGACCAGCTGGAAAAGGCCAACCTGTTCCTTCAGGGCGTGATAGACTGTGCCAAGAAGCCCATGGACGACCAGCGTGTGCAGTTCTTCTTCAAGGCTCCCATCAACGATGGTGGAACCTTCTGTGGTGTGGCAGACCTGACAGCCAAGTATGGTTTGGTGCCCAAGAGTGTGATGCCCGAGACCTTCTCGTCTGACAATACTCGCTGCATGGCAGCCCTCATCTCGTCCAAACTCCGTGAGTACGGACTGCAGTTGCGCGACATGGTGAACAGTGGCAAGAAGACTGCCGAGGTGCGTGCCGCCAAGCAGAAGATGCTGGGCACCGTCTACCACATGCTGGCGCTCACCATCGGTGAACCGCCCGTACAGTTCAGCTATGCTTTCAAGGACAGCAAGGGCCGTGAGGTGGCTCCTGCCAAGACCTATACTCCCCAAAGTTTCTACAAGGAAGTAGTGGGCGAGCCTCTGCCGGGCACATTCATCATGGTGATGAACGACCCACGCCGTCCTTACCACAAGACCTATGAGGTGGAGTACGACCGCCATACCTACGACGGTACCAACTGGAAGTATCTCAACCTGCCGATGGAAGACATAGAGCAACTCGCCATCAAGGCCCTGAAGGCTGGCAAGAAGATGTATAGCTCCTACGACGTGGCCAAGTTTCTGGATCGCACCACAGGCTATTGCGACCTCAACAACTATGACTATGGCTCACTCTTCGCTACCGACTTCCCGATGACCAAGGCACAGCGCATTTCCACTTTCGACAGTGGCAGTACGCACGCCATGACGCTCACGGCAGTAGACCTTGACGCCAACGGCAAGCCGCTGAAGTGGAAGGTGGAAAACAGTTGGGGAGCCACATGGGGGCAACAGGGCTGCCTGATTATGACCAACAAGTGGTTTGAAGAATACATGTTCCGCCTGGTGGTAGACAAGCAGTTCGTCAGTGAGCAACTGCTCAACGAGTTCAATCAGAAACCATTGCAAGTGATGCCTGAAGATCCGCTCTTCGGGGTTGACGAATAAGAACAGGCGTGAAAGGAGAGAACCCCGATGAAGAGTTCTCTCCTTTTTTGAATCATCATCATGAACTTACAAGAACTTATTGAGCGTCAAAGCTCGTTGCCGGCTTCGCAGATAGCCCGTCGGGTGAATGACGAACTGGACCGCCACAACAACCTTGTCGTCACGGCTCCTCCTGGTGCCGGCAAGTCTACACTTCTTCCGCTCACCATCCTCAAGGGCATGGTGGGCGGCAAGGTGCTCATGCTCGAGCCTCGCCGACTTGCTGCCAGGCAGATAGCCTGCCGCATGGCCGAGATATTGGGTGAACCGGTGGGGCAGACCGTTGGGTATAGGGTGAGGTTTGAGTCGAAGGTGTCGGCGCTTACCCGCATAGAGGTGCTGACCGAAGGCATCCTGACCCGTATGCTGGTAGACGACGCCACACTTGATGGCGTGGAAGTAGTTGTCTTCGACGAGTTTCACGAGCGCAGTCTTCATTCCGACTTGGCGCTTGCCCTCACTTTGCAGACACAACGCATCATCCGCCCGGACCTGAAGGTGCTCATCATGTCGGCCACGATAGACACCGGCTACATTTGCCGTGCCCTGCAGGCAACCCTTGTGGAGAGCGAAGGCAGGATGTTTCCCGTAACCATCCACCATGTGCTGGAAGATACCGCTCCTCGCGACATGGCACAGGCAGCAGCCGTTGCTGTGGCCAAGGCACACCGCGAGCAAGAGGGCGACATCCTCGTGTTTCTGCCCGGACAAGGCGACATAGAAAAGTGCCGTGCGCTTCTCGGCACCTCACTTGCTCCCACGGAAGTGCTGCCGCTCTACGGCAATCTGTCGGCAGAACAGCAGCGCCGTGCCATCGCTCCGTCAAGGGAAGGCGAGCGCAAGGTGGTGCTTGCCACCCCTATTGCCGAGACATCCATCACCATTGAGGGGGTGCGCACGGTTATCGATTCCGGCCTTTGTCGCCAGCAGGTGTTCGACGCACGCACCGGACTGAGCCATCTGGAGACCGTGCGCATCAGCATGGACATGGCCACGCAGCGTACAGGACGCGCCGGACGAGTGGCTGCCGGCACCTGTTACCGCTTGTGGACACTTGCCTCGGAGCACCTTATGGCTGCCCAACGCAAACCCGAGATAGAAGATGCCGACTTGGCTTCGCTGTTGCTCGAGACCACTGCCTTCGGTGAGACCGACGTGGAGTCGTTGCCGTGGCTCACCTTGCCGCCGCATGGCGGTGTGGTCCGGGCACGACAACTCCTGGAGTCGCTCGGTGCGATAGGAGAGAATGGGGAAATCACGAAGGTGGGCAAGCGGATGTCGGCCATGGCTTGCCATCCGCGTATAGCCCGAATGATACTCGGCGGAGAGGATGCCGCCATGAAAAGTCTGGCATGCGACGTGGCAGCCCTGCTTGAAGAAAAAGACCCTATGGGTGGCGATTCGGCGAGCACCGACTTGGCGCTGCGTGTCAGTATGCTGCGTGCCGCACGTCGCAAGCGGCAGCTGGGCCGATGGCAACGTATAGTCCAGATAGCTGCCGAATACTGCCGCATGGCACAGACCCCCGAGGACAACAACGACGTAGCCCCCGAGGATGTGGGACTGCTTGTGGCATGCGCCTATCCCGAACGCATAGCCCGGAGCATGGATGCGATAGGTACATACAGGCTGGCGAGCGGAGAGAATGTGCAGATGGACCATGCCGACGAACTGTCGGCTCACGGCTGGCTTGCCATAGCTTCGCTTCACACGTCGCCTGGCATAAAGGGACGCGTCTTCCTGGCTGCTCCTCTTGACCCCTCTTCTCTTGCTCAAGTGTTTGTCAAGGAGCGCGACAACCTGTCGTGGGACGACAAGCAAGGATGCGTAGTGATGCAGAGAGAACGGCGCATAGGCAAACTCTTGCTGGACAGCAAACCTCTGCAGAATGCTGCCAAGCAGGACATAGTGCGTATTGTCTGTGAGGCCATGAAGAAATACGGGCTTGGCATGCTGTCGTGGAGTGACGACGAAGTGGTGCGGTTGCAGTGCCGTGTGGCACAGGTCAAGGCGTGGCGTCCGGAGTTGCCGGTGCCAGACCTCTCCACCGACTGTCTGCTGGCCACGGCTGAAGACTGGCTCCCCTTTTATCTGGAGGCTGGCGGCAAGGTAATATCGACTGTGGCAGAGCTGCGCAAACTCAATTTGAGAGACATCTTGTGGAGCACGATTCCTTATGAAATGCAGACGGAAATAGACCGCTTGGCGCCCACTCATATCCAGGTGCCCACCGGTTCGCGCATCAGGGTGGACTACAGGCCGGGGGCCGAAGCACCGGTGTTGAGTGTGCGCTTGCAGGAGTGCTTCGGCATGGCTGCCACCCCTTGTGTCAACGACGGCAGGCAACCCGTGCTGATGGAACTCCTTTCGCCAGGCTTCAAGCCCGTGCAGCTCACACAGGACTTGGCCAGCTTTTGGCAAGGCACCTATTTCGAGGTGCGCAAGGAGCTGCGTCGACGCTACCCCAAGCACTATTGGCCCGAGAATCCGCTGGAGGCTGAGGCTGTGAGAGGAGTGAAGCGGCGCCGCGAATAAGGACGGCCTATTACGGACCGGATGCAGACCGGGAGACAAGCCGGACTGCCTGCATGCAAAACGCCCTGCAAGGATATGGAGTCCTTGCAGGGCGTTGCCTTATTTGGGGGATGATGAAAGCTTATACCAAGTGGCCGATGAGCTCTTCACGCTCGCCTGCGAGCATGTCGATGACAGGAATCTCTACCATGGTGTAGCAACCCGGCTGCTGGCGCATGGAAGCGCGAGCCACGTTGACAAGCACCTGACCTGTGAGAGCGGGGTTGTTGATGCTCATGTTGAATTCCAGACGCTGGTTCTGGGTCTTGCCGCTCACACCCTTACGCACCAGGTTCACACCGTGGCCCATGTCGCGCACTTCGTCGACTGAAGGCACGGCAAACACGTGTGTCTCGTCGCTTGCGAAGTAGGGGTCGGCCTTGATTTCCTTGGTCACCTCTTCCAGACTTGCACCGTCTTCAAGTTCCACATAGACCATGCGGCGGTGAATGCCCTCACCCAAAGGAATGGTCATTGACAGGGCATTCTTCACGCCCTTCTTGGAGCGCACGCACACGCTGTGGCCCATGCTCATGCCGGGACCGAAGTTGGTGTAGCTCAAGCCCTTGGGCGCAAGGCTCTGCATGAGGGTGCGCACGATGGAGTCTGAACCTGGATCCCAACCGGCTGCAATAACCGAAACTGCCTTGTGCTCCTTGCAGATGGGCATCAGTTCGGCACGGTAGTCGAGGATGGAAGTATGGATGTCGAAGCTGTCGACGGTGTTGATGCCAAGGGGCAGAATCTGCTTGGCGTATTCTGGGCAGGAACGGGTAGGAGTGGCAAGGATGGCCACGTCAACGTCTTTCAACTCTCGGATGTCCTTCACCACCTCATAGGCAGCCAGTTCGGCTGGCTTGTTCTCGGCACCGTTGCGGCGCACAATACCTGCTATCTCGAAGTCGGGAGCGGCCTCGAGAGCCTCCACTGTGTAGTGGCCGATATTACCATATCCCACTACTGCGGCTCTAATTTTCTTCATAATTCTTTTATTGGTTTTCTGTTTGTTACTTTTTCGGCTGCAAAATTAATCATTTATAGATGAAAACCATTGTGTGCGCCTTACTTTTTTATCTTTTTTATCTATTCGCCTGATAATTTGACTCATATATTTGCGGATTGCTTACTGTTGGACGTAATGTTTGCTGTTTACGGATAAAAGTGTTACTTTTGCAGTCTAAACAACAAATACTTGACAGTTATGATAGAAAAACATCACGGACGGCCGGCAAGCAGTGAGGGGAGGAGCGACGTGGAAGTGCGCACCTACGATTTCCTCGACTCTCTGGGGGTGGATTACAACACGGTCTGCCATGAGGGCGCTTACACCATGGAGGAGTGTGCGGCGGTGGAACGGGAACTTGGTGCGCCAGTGTGCAAGAACCTCTTCTTGTGCAATCGCCAGCACACGCAGTTCTATCTGCTGATGCTTCCCGGAGGGAAAAAGTTCAAGACCAAGTGGCTCTCGTCGCAACTGGGCTGTGCCCGGCTGTCGTTTGCCGAGGAAGAATACATGGTCAGCATGTTGGGCATCCATCCGGGAGCCGTGTCGCCCATGGGACTTGTCAACGACTCCTGCCACAAGGTGCTCCTCGTCATTGACCGCGATTTGTTCGCTTCGGCCACCTTTGGCTGTCATCCCTGTGTCAACACTTCAACCCTCAGCCTTCGGCTCCAAGACCTTACCGAACGCATTGTGCCCGCCACGGGGCATGAATACAGGGTGGTAGAGTTGAAAGGCGAGGAGTGAACAATGGGTTATCCGGGATTCTGAGTGTTCCCAAAGGTGTCCAGGCTCGGATGGATTAAAACGGGCTGAAAGCTTGCCAATTACTTGTTGTAGTCTTCTTGCCACCTTGTTTAAAGGTTGCCCCTTCCGCGCGCACGCGCGCAGGAAAAGTTTTTTGTTTTCACACCACTATCTATCACTTTTCTTGATATCTTACATTATTCTGCTGATTACAAGCGAGATAGATGGAATGATAGATGAGTGATAGATGGCTAAACATCCCTCACATCTATCACGCATCTATCACTTGCCAAATATTAACAGAACGTTCAAAATCTTTTCTTCTTTTTGGAGATTCGTTGCCCACGGCCGTGGCAATGAATGCCCAGGTTGTGAAACCAAGCCTGTGCCAGTTATTAATGCATCGTAAGTCAGCTATTAGCATATCGTAAGTCTGCCATTAGCACATCGTTAGTCAGCCATTAACGCCTCGTAAGTCAGCCATTAACGCATCATAAGTCAGCCATTAACACATCGTAAGTCAGCCATTAACGCATCATAAGTCTGCCATTAGCATTCCGTAAGTCAGTCAAAAACAGATTGCAAACGGACAGTTTTGAAACCATAGTCGGTTTGAAACATTTTTGCACCTATTCATGTGCTGCGACATCGGGTGCCGCTCCAAATTCTGTAAGAGTCTTCCGCTGGCATTGAAATTGGGCTTGTCTGAAGTGTTGGGTAATACGCTGGGCGAGTAGAAGCAGGAAGTATTTCTTCAGTACAAGCATGGAAGTACTGGAGTATACAGGGAGAATACTGTAGTACTTTGTACCATATACTGCCTGCAAACCATTGTCCCCGCCTTAATCAGCGGCACGGCTTGTTTGTTCGTCTCCCCGGTTTCAAGTGATGGCATCCATTTTCCCGTGTTTCAGCAGTAGCATGCGGCGATGAAGCGGAAGCAAGCCGCAGGCAGGGGAGTGGCAGGAAAAAATGGGGGCAGGTGGGGATGCCTTGTCCGGCAGCCATTGGCCAACAAAAAGAGGACAACACCCTTCAAGCCGCAATGAAGAAACCTTGCGGAGGTGTTGTCCTCGGCAGGCACGTCGCTCAAGACGTGCCCGATACCAGACATTGCCCTTCTGCCTGTTGGCATTGTAGTCCCTTTCTTTCACCCCTTTAGTAGGTGTGGCGTCTCACCGCACATTCCGGAACTTGGCTTATCGCTTTTTGCGCCGTGAGACACACTGGGGTAGGTCGGTGTCTCACCGCACGATGAAGAGGATGGGATTTCTGCCGTTGCGCCGTTAAACACGTTGCCTACTCATTTGTACAGGGAAGAAAGGGCTTCATTTCTTGTGGGCGAGTCTATTCCTCGTCGTCCCAATCGTCGTCGTCGTCAAACCCGAAGAGAGCCGGATCCACGAAGGCGTCGATGGCACGGCGGTCTTTCTTGGTGGGCCGTCCGGTGCCTCGGGCACGGTCGACGAACCCACTGATGCGACTCATCTCGAGCAGTTCATACTGCTTGGGGTCGGTCACGTTCTCATAGATTTCGGGTATGAGTTTGGCGCCCACGCGCTGCTCGATGGCCTTGAGAATTCGGAAAGAGTAGGTCACGGGCGGTTTCTTCACGCTTACCACCTCGCCCACCTTTACCATGTGGCTTGGCTTCACGGTCATGCCGTTCTTGGTGACGCGTCCGTTCTTGCAGGCGTCGGCTGCGATAGACCGCGTCTTGAAGATGCGTGCCGCCCAGAGCCACTTGTCTATGCGTGCTGAATCCATATCCTTATCCTTGCTTTTTGTGGTTAAACTGGTTCATGGTCACATCAATGCCGGCAAGCGCAAAGCTCTTGATGATTTCCACTGCCGTGTCGATGGCAGGCTGCAAGGTCTGCATATCCTCGGCAGAATAGTGGCCGAGCACCCAGTCCACCTGTCCGCCACGCGGGAAATCGTTGCCGATGCCCACCCGTAGCCGGGCATACTTCTGCCCGATGAGCTGCTGGATGTTGCCCAGTCCGTTGTGTCCGCCGTTGCTTCCGTTGCCTTTCAGGCGCAAGGCCCCGAGTGGCAGGGAGAGGTCGTCCACCACCACGAGCAGCCTCTCGTTGGGTATGTTCTCTTTTTGGAGCCAATAGCGCACGGCGTTGCCGCTGAGGTTCATGAAGGTGGTGGGCTTGAGGAGGATGAGCTTTCTGCCCTTGACGGAAGTTTCCGCCACGAAGCCATAGCGCTTGTCGTCGAAACTTACTCCAGCCTCGCGTGCCAGGGCATCGATCACCATGAACCCCGTGTTGTGGCGTGTACCGTCATATTCGTCGCCCGGATTGCCCAGGCCTACAATCAAGTATTTGTCCATGTCAGTGTGTTGAATGAAAGGGTTCTCGGCCCTTGGCGTTGAACCCGGAAAGGGGAAAACGAAAAAGAAGTTACCGCTCTCCTCACGAGGTGAGCGACAACTTCTTTATTATGTTATGCTTACGTTGGCAATTAAGCCTCTGCCTCTGCGTCTTCAGCTGTGGCAGCTGAACGAGAGTTACGTGTGCTCTTGATAGAGCAAACCACGACGTCCTTGCCTGTAGCGATTTCAAGACCTTCGAAGCTCAGTTCGCCAACCTTGATGCTCTTGCCGAGCTTGAGGGTTGTAACGTCGATGTCGAGGTGCTCGGGAATCTGCTGATAAGGAGCTGTAACGGCAATCTTGCGGATAGAGAGGTTCATACGGCCACCGTCACGCACACCCTGAGCAAGACCGCAGAGCTTAACGGGAATGCCGATAGTGATAGGCTTCTGGTCGTTAACCTCGTAGAAGTCAACGTGGAGCAGAGCGTCTGTCACGGGGTGGAACTGGAGTTCCTTGAGCACAGCTGTGTGCTCCTCACCGTCGATGATGAGCTTGATAACGTAGATGTGTGGAGTATAAACGATCTTGCGGAGCTCGCTCATGGGAGCTGCGAACGAGAATGCTTCGGGAGCACCGTTCTCACCCTTCTTCTCACCGTAAAGGTTGCAAGGAACGAGACCTTCTTTTCTCAACAATTTGGAAGCCTTCTTGCCAAGGTCGCTTCTCTTCTGACCTGATACATTAATCTCTTTCATAATGTGTTACTCTAAATTAAGTTGTTATAAAATAATGCTTAATTCGCCATCACACGAGATACTACATCTCACTCGATGTGCTTCAAAAAGCGGGTGCAAAGGTAGTGCTTTCCGCTGGAATACACAAGAAAAGGACTGAAAAACAATTAAAAAACAGCGTTTTTCTTGCACGTGAATGGTTTTTTAGCTATTTTTGCAAGCAGTTTAGTAAACGTAATTTATATATCATATCATATCGATGATAAACAGAGAATTAATACGTATTAAGGTAGTTCAGTTGACCTACGCATACTATCAAAACGGCAATCGTAACATGGATAATGCGGAGAAGGAGTTGTTGTTTTCCCTCTCCAAGGCTTACGACCTCTACAACCAATTGCTTCTTTTGATGGTAGCCGTGACTCAGGAAGAACGCCACCGCGTGGAGGTGAACACAGCCCGCGCGCAGAGAGAAGGCACAGAGGTGCCCTCACAGAAGTTTGCTTACAACAAGTTTGCCGTGCAGCTCGAGGAAAACAAACAGCTGCTCGAGTATGCCGAAACCCAAAAGCAGGGATGGCAGGACGACATTGAGTTCGTGCGTAAACTAAGCGACCAGATAGAGCAGAGCGATGCCTATCAGCAGTATATGGATTCTGAGGAAGACTCCTACGAGGCCGACCGCGAACTCTGGCGCAAGCTCTACAAACTGTTTATCCAGAACAACGACGACCTTGACACACTCCTCGAAGACAAAAGCCTCTATTGGAACGACGACCGCGAAATCGTCGACACATTTGTGATAAAGACCATCAAGCGCTTCGATTCCAAGCTCAAGGCCAAGCAGCCACTGCTTCCCGAATACAAGGATGTGGAGGACAAGGACTTCGCCCGCAAGCTCTTCCGCGCCACTATCCTCAATGCCGATACCTATCAGCACTACATGAGCACCATGTCGCGCAACTGGGACTTCTCCCGTCTTGCCTACATGGATGTGGTCATCATGCAGATTGCCATCGCCGAGATGCTCACCTTCCCCAACATTCCCGTAAGTGTGACCATCAACGAATATGTGGAGCTGGCCAAGCTCTACAGCACTCCCAAGAGCGGTAGCTATGTGAACGGCATGCTCGACTCCATTGCGCGTAACCTTATATATAAAGGGCTGATGATGAAGTCGATGAACGAGCCTCGTTCCAAGAAGACGGGTCCGCTGCCGCAGCCAGGCAAGCCGCAGACCGAAAGCCAGGAAGAACCGGCTGAGAAAAGCGACGAAGAAGAAACAGAAACAAAACAACAAGTAACAGAATAAGGAATGATTACATCAATGTATCTTGCTGCCCAGCAGCAACAGGGTGGAGGCTACGGCTTCCTCATCATGATGGTGGCCATCTTCGTGATTATGTGGTTTTTCATGATTCGCCCCCAGCAGAAGAAACAGAAGGAAATACGCAAGTTCCAGAACTCGCTCGCCGAGGGCACACCAGTAGTGGTGGGCTATGGCATCTATGGAACAGTGAAGAGAATTGACCTTGCTGCCAACGTCGTGGAGGTGGAAATCGCCAAGGGCGTGGTGGTGCGTGTAGATAAAGGCGCCGTGTTCGCCGACACCTCAGCACTGCAAGGCATGCAGAAATAATGAAAGACCCGAAATTGTTGCACGAGACAAAGACAAACGTCAGGAAGTTCTTGTTCGGGGCTCTGAACAAGGAGTTCCTGATTTTTTTGTTCTTCCTCCTGGCCAGCGGAAGCTACTGGCTGCTCTTGGCGCTCAACGAGACCATTGAGCGGGAAGTCTGTGTGCCCGTACGGCTGGTGGGCGTGCCGAAAAACGTCATCGTCACCACCGACATACAGGACACGGTTCGTGTAACAGTGCGCGACAAGGGTTACACCGTGGCAGCCTACTTCTATACGACGAAAATCTCGCCTGTGGAAGTGGCTTTTGCCGACTATGCCAAACAGAACGGAACAGGCGTTGTCTCCCAGTCGGAACTGCTCAAGCTCTTGCGTCAGGAATTCTACGGCTCCACCAAGATAGTACAGGTAAAGCCCGAAAGGCTCGACTTCTTCTATAACTATGGCGAGAAACGCCGTGTGCCCGTCAGACTGTCGGGCCGCATCCTTCCCGGACAAAGCTATTACCTGGCCCGCACGGTGTTCCGCCCCGACAGCGTAGACGTGTATGCCTCGCACGAGGCACTCGACACCATCAAGTGCGTCTACACCGAGTGGCAGGACATACGCAACGTCACCGACACCATTCACCGCAAGGTGAGCCTGCGCCGCCTCCGCGGCGCCAAGGTAGTGCCTTCGGTTATCCGCATGTCGGTATTCCCGGATGTGCTCACCGAAGAGTCGGCAGAGGTACCCGTGGTGGCGGTCAACATGCCGGAAGGCAAGGTGCTCCGCACGTTCCCCTCCCGAGTGACGGTGAAGTTCGTGGTGGGTGCCAGCATGTTCCGCATGGTCAACACGTCGAAATTCTACGTGGTGGCCGACTACAACGAACTGATGGAGCATCCTTCAGACAAATGTAACCTCATTATCCGCACCGTGCCTTACGGCGTTCGCAAGGCACGACTGGTCACCCCACAGGTAGACTATCTGATAGAACAGCAATATGACAATGAAGATAGCAATAACAGGAGGAATAGGTAGCGGCAAGTCATACGTGTGCAAGAAGCTCACCGAAAGGGGCATCGGTGTTTACGACTGCGATGCTGCTGCCAAGCGCCTCATGAACGAATCGGACGACATCAAGTCGCGCCTCTCGGCCCTTGTGGGCGAAGAGCTGTATCAGGGCGGACGGCTTGTCAAGTCGGTCATGTCGAAATTCCTGCTTGCCTCTGCCGAACACTCACAGGCTGTCAACGATATTGTGCACCCCGCCGTGGCGGCAGACTTCGAGCAGTCGGGACTCGACTGGATGGAATGTGCCATCTTCTTCGGAAGCGGCTTCTACCAGCGTGTGCACATCGACAAAGTGGTGTGTGTCACCGCGCCGCTCGACATGCGTATCTCGCGCGTTATGGCAAGAGACGGCATCTCGTGCGAGAAAACCCTCGACTGGATACACAAGCAGATACCACAGGAAGAGATGCTCCGCCGCTCGGACTATGAAATAGTCAATGACCGCATACACAATGTAGGACGGCAACTTGACGAACTGCTCGAAAAACTGAAATAAATTTAGAAAAGGAATTTTACTTTTAATTATAATCATCGTTTATATAAAAGAATGGAAACAATACTCTCTATCGCCGGCAAACCGGGACTATACAAGCTGGTGTCTCGCGGCAAGATGAACCTTATCGTAGAAGCAATCGACGAAACTCACAAGCGCATGCCCGCCTTCGCCACCGACCGTGTGACAAGCCTGGGCGACATCGCCATGTATACAGATGCCGAGGACGTGCCATTGATGACCGTGCTGGCCAACGTGCGCGACAAGGAACAGGGCAAGGTGTGCTCGCTCAACTACAAGAAGTGCTCGGCCAACGAACTTCACGAGTATTTTGCCGCCGTGCTTCCCGCTTACGACCGTGACCGCGTGCACGACAGCGACATTAAGAAACTGATCCAGTGGTACAACATCCTCGCCAAGGCTGGCGTGACCAACTTCGAGGAAATCATGCGCCCCACAGAAGGCGACAATGTGGACGACCGACAGGATAAGGCCGAATAAGCGTTTGCTGTAAAACAACTATAACTATGGTATGAAACTGCCTCGCTGGCAAAACCGGTGAGACAGTTTTTATGCCAAGCAGAGTGCTTGTCTAACCTCTTTAAAAACAAGAAAAATGAAAACAAAAGGTAAGAGCGTCAGCTTGACGTTCATGTTGTTCAGCGTGTTGTTCTGTGTGTGCTTGATAGCAGCCAATGTGCTTGAAACCAAACAGATAGATGTGCTGGGAGTAAGTCTTACGGGTGGACTCATCGTGTTCCCCGTGTCGTATATCATCAACGATTGCGTGTGCGAAGTGTGGGGCTATCAGAAGATGCGCCTGCTCATTTGGCTCGGCTTCGTGATGAACTTCTTCTTTGTGGCTCTGGGCGCCCTTTGCGACGCCATCCCCGGAGCCTCCTATTGGACCAATGACGCAGGGTTCCATGCCGTCTTCGGATTGGCACCACGCATAGCCTTGGCTTCGTTCGTGGCTTTCCTTGCAGGCTCGTTTGTCAATGCCTATGTGATGAGCCGCATGAAGTTGAACTCTGCCGGTCGTCATTTCTCATGGCGAGCCATCATGAGTACCGTTTACGGCGAGAGCGCCGATTCGCTTATATTCTTCCCGCTGGCTCTCTATGGCGTGGTACCCACCGGTGAACTGCCCAAGCTTATGCTCTGGCAAGTGGTGCTCAAGACGGTCTACGAAGTGATAGCCTTGCCCTTGACCATACGTGTGGTCAGGAAAGTGAAACAATATGAGGGCGAAGACGCCTACGACAAAGGCGTGAACTATAATATTTGGAAGATATTTAACATATAAAAGTTATACGAGATGAATCAAGAAAACAGAAAGGATGAAGGATTGAAGGCTCTTGGAGCCAAGACAAAATATGCCATGGACTATGCTCCGGAGGTGCTCGAGACGTTTGTCAACAAGCATCCCGGCAATGACTACTGGGTGCGATTCAACTGCCCGGAGTTCACTTCGCTTTGTCCTATCACAGGACAACCCGACTTCGCAGAAATACGCATCATGTATATACCCGACGTGAAGATGGTAGAAAGCAAGAGTCTGAAACTTTACCTGTTCAGTTTCCGTAACCATGGCGACTTCCATGAAGACTGCGTGAACATCATCATGAAAGACTTGGTGAAGCTTATGGATCCTAAATACATAGAGGTGACAGGCCTGTTCACTCCCCGTGGCGGCATCAGCATCTATCCCTTTGCCAACTATGGCAGGCCAGGTACCAAATATGAACAGCTTGCCGAACAACGTTTTGCCAATCACCAGTAGAGAAGGGAAGAGCGATTGTTCCAAAAGGTAGCAATACAAATCGAATGATAAAATATTTAAAAAAATATATGGAAGAAAACTTGTTTTGATTGCTTTTTTGTCTTACTTTTGCAGACCGAAGAAATCAAGTGTTTTTTGATGAGGCTATTCTAAATCTTACGAACCCGATATGAACGAAGAATTCAATGCTGGCATACAACAGCAAGATGAAGAGAAACAAGTAAACTATGTTGACATGTTCATGAGGTATCTCATGTACTGGCCATGGATATTGGCCTGCCTTGTAGTGTCTCTTATAGTGGCTTTCTTTATGTATAAGCATGCTACACCAGTCTATAAGACTGATGCTTCCATGCTGATTAAAACCAATGATAATCAAAGCGCTTTCCGCTCCTCGTCGTTCGCAGGAGCCATTAGTGCCCAGGATATGGGCATGTTTTCCATGGCAAGCGACTTTGATACGGAAGTCAAAGTGCTGGCTTCGCGCAACCTTATCCAGCATGTCATAGAGTCTCTTGACCTTTATGTGGAACAGCGTATGGAGACGCCTTTACGCTACAAGGATATCTATGGCGTGTCGCCCATTCGTGTATGGACCACACCACAAGAGGCTGGCAAGATGGGGCTTGCCGATATTGACATTGAGCTGAAAGCCAACGGCTCGTTTGACGTGAAGGCTAAAGTAGGACCGACAAAGGCTACTACGTATGAATACGAGAAACATTTTGACAGGTTGCCGGCACTCCTCAGTACCCGCTATGGAGTAGTCAGTATCTCGCGTGTTGATTCCGTGCGTATGCGCGACTGCCATATCCGTTCTACCATTACAGACCCGGAACTGCAGGCCAAGGCCTTCTCTGCCCGTCTCTCTGTTGAACCGGCAGACAAGAAAACCTATGTGGCTTCCATTTCTTTCAATGATCCTTCACCGCTTCGTTCCATTGCTTTCATCAACCGATTGGTACAGCAGTATAACTACGAGGCCAATGTAGATAAGAATGTGGCAGCTGAGAAGACGTCTGAGTTTATCAACAACCGCATCGTGCTTATCTCCCAGGAACTCGGCAAGACCGAGGGACAGATGGCTGGATTCAAGAAGCGTGCCGGATTGACTGACTTGCAGTCGGATGCAAAGATTACGCTTGAGAACCGCAGCGCATACGAGAAGCGCAGAAGCGACAACGATACGCAGCTTCGTCTGATACAGTACGTGAAGTCGTTCATCAATCAGGCAGGTAACCAAAACGAGGTTATTCCTCTCAATACGGCTGTACCAGGACAGGACGACGGCGGACTGAGCAAGATTATTGCTCAGTATAACGACTTGATACTCAATCGTGCACGCTTGATTCGCAATTCGAGTGAAAGCAGTACTGTGATTCGTGACATGGATGTTCAGATTAAGGGAATGCGAAATACCATCAACCAAACGATGGCTTCGGTGGAACGTAGTGCCCGCATAACTCAGGCCAAACTCGATACTGAGGCTGCCCGCTATGCCGGACAGGTAAGTTCTGTTCCAGAAGACGAGAAGCAGTTCTTGAACATCTCGCGCCAGCGCGATTTCCAATCACAGCTCTATCTCATCCTGATGCAGAAGCGTGAGGAAAATGCCATCCGTTTGGCTGCCACGGCCAATAATGGTAAGCTTATTGAGTCGCCAATGGTTTCCGCCAAGGTGTCGCCTAAGGGCAGCATCTTCATGCTGATAGCCATGGTGCTCGGCATTGCCTTCCCTTGCTTGATTATCTACCTCAAGCAACTGCTTGCCTTCAAGATTGAGAGCCGTGCCGACGTGACAAATATCACAAACTTGCCGATTATCGGTGAAATACCGTTTGACAAGTCTGTGCGTGGTGAGCGTGACATTCTTATCAGGGAAAATCAGAACGACTTGATGGAAGAAGTGTTCCGTAACTTCCGTACCAACCTTCAGTTCCAATTGGGCGGCAACAAGCGGGTCATTCTTGTTTCTTCTACGACATCGGGCGAAGGTAAGTCCACCATATCGGGCAACCTTGCCACCAGTTTGGCGTTCCTTGGCAAGAAAGTTGTTATCGTCGGACTCGATGTGCGCAAGCCTGGCTTGAATAAGGTGTTCCACCTGCCGATACATCACACCAAGGGTATCACTTCATACCTCAGTGATCCGGACAATACGGACTTGATGTCGCTCGTGCAGCCATCGGGCGTAAGCAAGAACCTTGACGTGCTGGTAGGTGGTATCATACCGCCTAACCCAACCGAACTGGTGGCGCGTCCATCGCTTGACAAGGCGATAGAGATACTCAAGCAGCATTATGAAGTGATTATCATTGATACGGCACCGCTCGGCATGATGTCTGATACTCCATTGATAGCAAGAGTAGCAGACGCTACCGTATATGTCTGCCGTGCTAACTACACACGCAAGGCTTCATTTGCGCTCATCAACGAGGCACGTGACCAGAAGAAGTTGCCTAACATAGGCATTGTGCTCAATGGCATTGACATGAACAGTCGTAGCAGTGGCTACTATTATGGCTATGGCAACTATGGAAAGTACAATCGCTATGGCTATGGTTATGGTCGTGACTATGGTGCCGGTTATGAGCATACCGGTATGTCGCAAGATAAAAAAAAGAATATCTTTGAGAAAATATTTAGCAAGAAATAAGATGAAAAAAATCAATATCTTCATAAGTGGGTTGGCTATGGTCGCCATGACGTCTTGTGTATCTAGCAAGAAAATCACTTATTTGCAGGGCAGTGACGTAACTTTCAAGACTGCTCAGCAAATCAGTCAGCAGTATGATTTGCGTATCAAGCCTGCTGACCGTATCTCCATTACCATTTCTTGTTCTGATCCCGAACTCCTCGTGCCTTTCGGACAGAACGTGGTGCTCGGTTCAACTTCTGTTCAGAAGGGCGGACAAATCAGTACCTATGGCAATCAGCAGGATGCCTATGTGGGCTACACCGTAGACAATAGAGGCTATATTAAACTTCCGGTAATCGGAGAGGTTAGAGCTGCCGGCTATACGGAGTCAAGTCTTGCTGAGGAGATACAGAACAGCATTATCAAGTCTGGCTACATCAAAGACCCTCAGGTGCTCGTGAAGTTTACCAATGCCCGTGTCAGTGTGCTCGGTGCGGTGAACCGTCCCGGTCAGTTCCAACTCAATTCGCAACGTACATCCATTCTTGATGTCATAGCCCAGGCTGGTGACGTGAGCGATATGGGATTGAAGACAAATGTGAAACTCTTTCGTGAAACTGATGGCAAGCGTAGCATGTACACTCTTGACCTGACTAACGACAGCGTGTTTAATAGTCCCGCTTTCTATTTGCAGCAGAATGACCTTATTGTTATACAGCCCAACAAGGCACAGAACGTGAAGAGTTCACCTTTCCTGACTTTCTGGGGAGCTGCCGCATCCATTACAGGCTTAATCAGTTCCATTACCGCCATCGTTATTGCAGTGAGCAAGTAAGTGTAGACGACGGAGATGTCCGGATTCTTTACGATAATAAATATCGGTATACCTATATCGATATGTCGTAGAGAATGGTAAGTGAATACGAATCAATTAGATAGAACAATATGCCTTTTTAACAAAGAACTTGTTTCCTGTCAAGATTTTTGGTAAAAAAAAAAGCATTTCTATGAATAACCACAAGAGTATTTTAATGACCATCGCCGTACTGTTCGGTGAGTTGGCCTTGTTCGTGAGCTTGTTCACATTCTTCATGGATAGGGTAGGGAGCTGTGATGTCTTGATACGCAACCAGTCCATGCTGATTCATGCGCTCATATTCATGATGATTTCCTATAGTGGGGGAGTAATCCTTTACCGACGGAACACCCGCGACTTTCAAATACTGTTGCTGGAATTGCGCAATGTAGCCTATTTCTTCATTATATATATTATACTCCATGAACTGATAGACTTCCCCACTTTACCGTTTCTTGTATTCCTTAAATTTCTTGGCATTTTCTTTGCAGCCGCGTCACTCTACCGTTTGGCATTAAGATGTTTCGTGAAGTTCTATAGGTCTCAGAAATCCCACATACACCATGTGGTATTGGTTGGCGGAACGTCAAATGTCCTTGCTCTTCACAAGGAATTCTGCGCAGTCAAGTCATACGGCTATGAGGCATTGGGCTATTTTGACTTTGAACCCAATCCCGAATTTCCTGAAGACTGTCCTTATTTGGGCACCCCTTACGATGTGATACCATATCTTCAGAATCATCGTGAAGTGCACGAACTCTATTGCTGCTTGTCGTCTTCGCATGAAGACTTTATCTTGCAGTTGGTGCATTATTGTCTGAATAACCTGGTGCATTTCTATAGTCTGCCTACACTGACCAACTACATGCACCATCGCATGTATTTCAATGTGTTGGGCAACGTGCCCTATTTCAGTTTCTTCCGCGATCCTCTCACAAAAGTGGAAAACCGGATGATCAAGCGCACGTTTGATATTGTCTTTTCGCTCACGTTCCTCTGCACGCTTTTCCCCATTATCTTTGTGATAGTGGCAATAGTGACAAAGATAACCATGCCCGGTCCCATCTTCTTCAGACAGAAGCGCAACGGACTTAACGACAAGGAGTTCTATTGCCTGAAGTTCCGCAGCATGCGCGTGAATGCTGATGCAGACAAGGTTCAGGCCACCAAGGACGACCCACGCAAGACCAAATGGGGCAATATCATGCGCAAGACCAATATTGATGAGCTGCCACAGTTTATCAATGTGCTTATGGGTGATATGAGTGTGGTGGGACCACGTCCCCACATGGTGCTCCATACGGAGAAATATTCCAAACTTATCAACATGTATATGGTGCGTCATTTCGTGAAGCCTGGCATCACCGGTTGGAGTCAGGTAACCGGTTTCCGTGGTGAGACCAAGGACATCAGTCAGATGGAAGGCCGTGTACGTGGAGACATCTGGTATATAGAACATTGGAGCTTCTGGCTCGACCTGTATATCATATTCAAGACTGTAGCTAATGCTATTATAGGCGATAAAGAGGCTTATTGACGGACCTGTAGGGCTTGATGGTTTAACCCCACATGTCATATTTCCCAAGAGAACATTGCAATTGTATGAACCGGGGGGTATCGCCGGATAGTTGTTCCCACAGGGTTGTATAGGCAGCCTTTTATCCATTTCGTCAAATAATCAGGCGGCAATAATAAAATATCAAAAATAATACAGTGAATTAGTCGCTGTATTATTTTTTTTTCCTAATTTTGCACATTTGAAAGGATTGTGTGAAACTATTATTCAGAAAAAAGACATAACAAATACAGATGAAAAAGAAAATTCAATTCAGTCTCGTGTATCGAGATATGTGGCAGTCGTCTGGTAAATTCCAGCCTCGCAAAGACCAATTGGAGCGCATTGCTCCCGTGATTATCGACATGGGTTGTTTTGCCCGTGTGGAGACCAATGGTGGCGCCTTTGAGCAGGTCAACCTGCTTGCCGGCGAGAATCCTAACGATGCAGTGAGAGCCTTCTGCAAGCCATTCAATGAAGCTGGCATCAAGACTCATATGCTCGATCGTGGTCTTAACGCTTTGCGTATGTATCCGGTACCCGACGACGTGCGCGCCCTCATGTATAAGGTGAAAGCCAAGCAGGGTACCAACATCACACGTATCTTCGACGGACTTAATGACGTGCGCAACATCATTCCGAGTATCAAGTGGGCCAAGGAAGGCGGCATGACTCCTCAGTGCGCCCTTTGCATTACCAACTCGCCTGTTCATACGCTTGAATACTATATGAACATTGCCGACCAGCTCATTGCTGCAGGTGCAGAAGAAATCTGCCTGAAGGATATGGCCGGTATCGGACAACCTGCTTTCCTGGGCAAGCTCACCAAGATGATTAAGGATAAATATCCCCATATCATCATCCAGTATCACGGCCACTCTGGTCCCGGTCTTTCCATGGCTTCTATTCTTGAAGTTTGCAACAATGGTGCAGACATCATAGATACAGCCATAGAGCCGTTGTCTTGGGGTAAGGTGCATCCGGACATTATCTCTGTGATTAGCATGTTGAAGAATGAAGGCTTTGAAGTGCCTGAGATTAACATGAGTGCCTACATGAAGGCACGTGCACTTACTCAGGAATTCATTGACGACTGGTTGGGCTACTTCATCAACCCAGGCAACAAGATTATGTCTTCCCTGTTGCTCGGCTGTGGACTTCCCGGCGGCATGATGGGCTCCATGATGGCAGACCTTGGCGGCATGCGTACCACCATCAATAACGTGCGCAAGAAGAACGGCGAGGAAGAACTCTCTATGGATGACCTCCTTATCAAGCTCTTCAATGAAGTGGAATATGTATGGCCACGTGTGGGTTATCCTCCATTGGTAACCCCATTCTCCCAATATGTAAAGAACATTGCCTTGATGAACCTTCTCACCATAGAGCAAGGCAAGGGTCGTTTCGTGATGATGGACGACTCTATGTGGGGCATGATTCTCGGCAAGTCCGGCAAGATTCCCGGTACTATTGATCCGGAACTCGTGGAACTTGCCAAAAAGCAGGGCCGCGAATTTACGGATGTCGACGCCCATACTCTGCTCAAGGACGCTCTCGATGACTTCCGCAAGGAAATGGACGAGAACGGATGGGACTATGGACAGGATGACGAGGAACTCTTCGAACTGGCCATGCATCCGGAGCAGTATCGCAACTACAAGAGCGGACAGGCCAAGAAGAACTTCCTGGCCGACCTGCAGAAGCTCAAGGATGCCAAACTGGGCAGCAATCTCACACCAGAACAGCTCAGCGCCTACAAGCATGCCAAGGCAGATGCCATCGTGGCACCGGTGAAGGGCGAAATCTACTGGGAGTTCAATGGCGACGGCGAGTGTGCACCAACTGTGGAACCCTACATTGGCAAGGAATACAAGGAAGGCGATGTGCTTTGCTACATCCAGACTCCTTGGGGCGAAATAGAGGAAGTGCCTGCCGCATTGGGTGGCAAGCTTGTGGAAATCAACGCCAAGCGCGGTTCCAAAGTGAGCAAGGGCACGGTCATCGCTTATATTGAGCGCGACAATAAAGAATAGAGTTTTCATAAATTTGTTTTTGGTAAAGGGGAGAACTTGAAAAGGTTTTACCCCTTTACTTTTTTCCTGTTCCTGTATGATGGACTATCAAGCAATTATAGACAAGTATTATCCCAAGGGCACTCCATTGCGTCATATCCTCATGGTGCATAGTCGGCAGGTTGCCGACCGTGCTCTCCTTATTGCCGACCGTCACCCCGAACTCGGCATAGACCGGACGTTTCTTGAAGAGGCAGCCATGCTCCACGACATTGGCATCTATCTCACGGATGCTCCAGGCATAGAGTGCCATGGCAGTGAGCCTTACATTCTTCATGGGCGCTTGGGAGCGGAACTGATGCGCCGCGAAGGTTATCCGCGCCATGCCCGTGTATGCGAACGCCATACTGGTGCCGGACTGACTGCCAGCGAAATAGAAGCCCAGCACCTGCCGTTGCCCCATCAGGACTTCTTGCCGGAAACGGTAGAGGAGAAGCTTGTGTGCTATGCCGACAAGTTTTATTCCAAGTCACACCTCGACCGCGTGCGCACACTTAAGCAGACCGAGCAGAGCATTGCCCGGCATGGTGAAGACGGGCTGCGGAGATTCAAGCAATGGGAGCAGATGTTTGAATAGAGGACGCGGAAAGCTGGAGAATGAGGAGACTAAATGCGGACGTAAAACGTTAATTAAGAAAACAGATAGACGAATTGTGGATAAAAAGCAGTAACTTTGCACCTTATATGAGAACAAAGTCTGTCATATTCTTCGTGTTGTTCGCCTTCATTCTTGTGATGGCCGATACCAACACACCTTTTTTCAAGAAAAAACGCAAGGCGGTGGAGCGTGATTCTGTCCAGTTGGCAGACTCTCTACACCCCGATTCCGCTATAGCCTCCAACGGCATAGATACTACCAAGATGGACTCACTCCAGCTTGCCATCTATCATCACAACAAAGCCATCGACGACTCTATCCGCCTCGATTCGCTCAACCGCAAGCGTCAGGGTGGCATCGATTCGCCGGTAAACTATTCGGCTGAAGACTCTATTGTTTATCTTGCCAGTACCAACCGTGCCTATCTCTATGGCAATGCCAACGTGAAATACCAGGACATGGACTTGCAGAGCGACCGCATCAACATGAGTCTTGATTCCAGCATGGTCCATGCCACAGGCACACCCGATTCCACGGAGGAGAAAGGCGTCAGGGGCACTCCAGTGTTCACCATGGGGCAGGACAAGTATGAGAGCGACACGATGGCTTTTAACTTCAAAAGCAAGCGGGGCTTGATAAGCAACGTCTATACGGAACAGGAAGACGGATTTCTCTCGAGCGAACTCTCCAAACGTGATTCTTCGGGCGTCATCTATTTGCAGCATGGCCGCTATACCACGTGCGATGCCGAGCACCCCGATTTCTATATCGCCATTTCCCGTGGCAAGTTGCGTCCCGGCAAGGATGTGGTGTTCGGTCCTGCCTATCTGGTGGTGGCCGATGTGCCGTTGCCCCTTGCCATTCCCTATGGCTTTTTCCCCTTTTCCAAGAGCTACTCCTCAGGCTTCATCATGCCTACCTATGGCGATGAGTCCGACCGCGGCTTCTACCTCCGTGACGGTGGCTACTACTTTGCCATGAGCGACCGCTGGGACTTGAAACTCCTGGGCGAGATTTATACCAAGGGGTCGTGGGGCTTCTCTGCTGCCAGCAACTACCGCACACGCTACAAGTATTCGGGCTCATTCTTCTTCAGTTATCAGGACACTAAGACCGGCGACAAGGGCTTGCCTGACTTCTCGCGCCAAAAGAGCTACAAGATTCAGTGGAGCCACCGACAGGATTCCAAGGCCAATCCTTACAGCTCGTTGTCGGCAAGCGTGAATTTCGCCTCCACGAGCTATGAGCGCAACAATCTCAACTCGCTCTACAATCCTTATTCCCTCTCACAGAGCACCCGCACCTCGTCAGTGAGTTGGAGCACCACCTTCTCGAGCATAGGCATGACGCTGAGCAGCACGGCCAACCTGGCTCAGAACATGCGCGACTCCACCATCGCCTTGACCCTTCCAGACCTCAACATATCTATCTCACGCTTCTATCCTTTCCGCCGAAAGCACATGGTGGGAAAAGAGCGCTGGTACGAGAAAATATCGATGAGCTATACTGGTCAGCTCCGCAATGAGATAAACACCAAGGAGGACAAACTCTTCCGTTCTAACCTGGTGAAAGACTGGCGCAACGCCTTTAACCACAGCATCCCTATCAGCGGCAGCTTCACCCTGTTCAACGTGCTCAACCTCAGTCCGTCGTTCAACTTTACCGACCGCATGTACACCAACAAGGTGATGCGCTCGTGGGATGCCGACCGACAGGTGGAGGTGTGCGACACCACCTATGGTTTCCACAATGTCTATAACTGGAACTTCTCCCTGGGCCTCTCCACCAAACTCTACGGCATGTACGTGCCCAACCCCAAGGTGTTCGGCAAGAAGATAGTGGCCGTGCGCCATGTGGTCACTCCGACCGTGAGCTTCAGCTATGCGCCCGACTTCAGTACGCAGCGTTACGGCTACTACGATACCTATCAGAAGACCGATGCCCAAGGCAACGTGTCACTGGTGGAGTATTCTCCCTATTCCACTGGACTATATGGAGTGCCCGGCAAGGGACGTACGGGCAGTTTCTCGTTCGACCTGTCCAACAACCTTGAGATGAAGGTGCGTTCCGACAAGGACTCCACGGGATTCAAGAAGATAAGTCTGATTGACGAGCTGGGTCTCTCCATGTCCTACAATATGGCAGCCAAGGAGAAGAAACTCTCCGACCTTTCCATGCGTATCCGTCTGAAATGGTGGAAGCACTACACGTTCAACATGAATGCCGTGTTTGCCAGCTATGCCTACGAACTCGACGCCAACGGAAACCCCTATGTGGGCAACCATACATTGTGGGGAATGGGCAAGTTCGGACGTTTCCAAGGTGCTTCGCAGAACTTTTCGTTCACACTCAGTCCCGACCAAATCAAGAAGTGGTTTGG
Organism: uncultured Prevotella sp.; assembly: GCA_905198745.1. GTDB lineage: Bacteria > Bacteroidota > Bacteroidia > Bacteroidales > Bacteroidaceae > Prevotella. The sequence continues at coordinate 38,935 of CAJKDU010000003.1, forward strand.
CGGTGTCGACAAGACCGACAAGGACAAGAAGAAGGACGACGATGATGAAGGACTCGACACCGACCGCGAATCAAACGTTGACGACGATATGGTGAAGGGACAGACCGGCGCCAAGAAGCAGGCTTCCAAGGCCAAGACCGACAGCGATGGTTACATGACGTTCTCCATGCCCTGGTCGCTCACCTTCGGCTACGGCATCTCCATGCGCGAGGACACGGACCCGTCAAAGTTCAACAAGAAGACCATGCGCTATCCCTATAAGTTCACTCAGACACTCAACATCAGTGGCAACGTGCGCATCAGTGACGGTTGGAACATCAGTTTTTCATCGGGCTACGACTTCGATTACCACAAGATGTCCATGACTACAGCCTCGCTTTCGCGCGACCTCCATTGTTTCAATATGAGTTGTTCAGTGGTGTTGGCTCCTTATACCAGCTACAACTTCACTTTCCGTTGCAATGCCTCTACACTCACCGATGCTCTTAAATATGACAAGCGCAGCGGCTACAGCAATGCTGTGCAGTGGTATTGACAAAAGGTGAGTGGCGCAAATCGGCAAACGGTCGACTCTTAGTCTTTTTAATTTCCCCATTCAGCTCTACCGCATGTCTGTGAATCAGCCATGCCACCATGGTCTCCGTCTCATTTCCGGAGACCATGTGCGCCATAAGCAAGAGTGCAGTTTGTTCTCCTTAACGGCAGTTCCGCGAGTGGTCCCAGTGCCTGGGCATCGGTTGCCCACGGCGTGGGCAATCAATGCCCAAAGTCAGTTCTCTATTTTGGGCATATCGTTTGGAGTGCTTATAGCCACGCTTTTTATTGCCTGAAAAGGAAACGGAACATCTGTAGACATCGATGCATTTCTACGGAAAAGAGTGATAGATGGTGATAGATAATTTTGCATCTATCACTTATCTATCACTGTTGCTAATATGTTGTATATCAGTGGTATATGTGCTCAAAAACGCTGTTAGTGATAGATGATGCTCATTTTTGAAAAATCTTACGCGCGCGTGCGCGCGTGAATGATATAAAAGGTAAAACCGTGTGCATTGAAAAGTTTATCTTTCTCCGATTTCTTTTCTTGCCATTCTTTCTGCTTCTGCTCGTGCTGGCTTTCCTGTCGACGTCATGGGCAAGTGGTCTATTTCGATGTAGTGGCGTGGACACCAATATTTGGGCAATGTCTTGCGACACATGTCAAGTAGTTTTTCATGGGCAATACTTGACGGTTCGTGGAGCAGTACCACAGCTTCGCCCAGTTCCCTGTCGGGAACACGTGTAATCATGAACGGAATAGGAATGACCGGGCGCAACAGTTTTTCCGCTTCCTCTATCTGTATCTTGATGCCTCCCGAACAGATAACGTTGTCGATTCTTCCGACAATGCGAAATTGTCTGCCGTTTGGAGCCAGTTCTGCCACGTCGTGTGTGGTGAGTGCATCGCGGCACACTTCAGGTGCATCAATGACGAGGCATCCTTCAGCGTTGAGTTTTACGCTGACAGTAGGGAATGGCGTGTACCATTCAGATGCTTCCTTGCCACTGAGCCGGCGGAGGGCAATGTGAGAGAGCGTCTCGGTCATGCCGTAGGTGCTCCAGACAGCATGGGGAAAGTGTCGCAATTCTTCTTCGAGAGATTGGTCTATTGCACCGCCACCGATGATGAGGTGATGAATTTGCCGCAGCAAGTCACGTTCCTCAGGAACCTGTAATGAGTTCCATACCTGTAGTGGTACCATGGCAGCAAATACAGGCGCTTCTGTCAATGTGGCGAGCGGATGGCTGGATGGCTGAACGCTTAGCAGGCGTAATTTCCCCACGATGCTTCTCACCACCATCATCTTGCCGGCTATGAAGTCGAGAGGCATGCAGAGTAGGGCAGTGTCACCATGACGCAGTCCTAAAAAGCTGCAAGTGATGCGGGCGGATGCCACCATCCGGCTCTTTTCCACCCATAAGGGTTTGGGCGTACCTGTAGAACCGCTTGTGTGCACCAATAGCCGGCTGTTGCCATCGTTCCATTGAGTCATGAATTCGTCGAGAGTCATTTCTGTTTCCTTTCATTGATAGCGGATTACAAGTAATCCCCGGTGCACAAGGTGCTTGTGCATCCGGGGATTGCTTGTATGTTGAATGTGAGCTTCGGTTATTTCTCTTCTGCCAGACGGGCCTTGATGGCCTTGCTGTCAGCCTCGTAACCCGGTTTGTCGAGCAGGGCAAACATGTTCTTCTTGTATGCCTCCACACCAGGCTGGTTGAATGGGTTGACTCCGAGGATGTTGCCGCTGATGCCGCAAGCCATTTCGAAGAAGTAGATGAGTTGTCCGATGTAACGTTCGTTGAGTTCGGGCACGCTCACGTGAATATTGGGTACACCTCCGTCCACGTGTGCCAGTCGGGTGCCAAGCTCAGCCATCTTGTTCACTTCGTCTACGCGCTTGCCTGCAAGGAAGTTGAGTCCGTCGAGGTTCTCTTCATCGTTCGGGAAAAGGAGTTTGCGGTTAGGTTTCTCGATGCTGATGACTGTTTCGTAGATGGTGCGTTCACCCTGCTGAATCCACTGTCCCATGGAGTGCAGATCGGTTGTGAAGTCGCAACTGGCAGGGAAAATGCCTTTGCCGTCTTTGCCTTCGCTTTCGCCGTAGAGCTGTTTCCACCACTCGCTGAAGTAGTGCAGCTTAGGTTGAAAGTTCACCATAATTTCGATCTTCTTTCCTGCCTCCTGATAGAGCGCATTTCGTACGGCTGCATATTGTGCGGCTGGGTTCTCTTCAAACGGCACGTCTTTGCCGCAGGCCTTTTCCATGTCGCGTGCGCCTTCCACGAGCTGTTCTATGTCGAATCCGGCACAGGCGATGGGAAGCAGTCCTACAGGCGTGAGCACTGAGAATCGTCCACCCACGTTGTCTGGGATGACAAACGTCTTGTAGCCTTCCTTGTCGGCAGCTGCACGGGCTGCGCCCTTGTGAGCGTCTGTCACAGCCACAATCACTTCTTTGGCTTCCTCCTTGCCCCGCTGTTCTTCACACTGCTTCTTGAGCAAACGGAAGGTGAGAGCTGTTTCGGTGGTTGTGCCGCTCTTCGATATGTTGATAACTCCGAAGCGCTTGTTCTTCAGATATTCTGTCAGTTCAGCCAGATAGTCCTCGCCGATATTGTTGCCGGCAAAGAGAATGTTAGGGCTCTTGGTGTCATCGTTGACAAGCCATGCAAAAGCGTTCGACAGTCCTTCGATGACAGCGCGGGCACCGAGATAACTTCCGCCGATGCCTGCCACCACTACGACCTCGCACTTTTTGCGCAATGTTTGAGCCGTACTGTTTATTTCTGCAATAAACTCGGGTGTGATACTTGAAGGCAGATGGAGCCAACCTAGGAAATCGTTGCCTGGGCAAGTAGCGTTTTCAAGAGCCTCTTGTGCTGCTTTCACTTGTGGTTCGTAAGCCTTGACGGTCCCTTCCTTCAGGAACTGGGCGGCCTTGGTGATGTCCAATTTGATGTTTTTCATTGTCGTTATGCTTTAGTTTGTTGATTGTTCTTGTGAAGCACTACAGTACACTGCCTGTAGCATGGTCGTAGAGGATTATCTGAACGAATCCGTGAGCAACTTGATTTCTATTTGCGGACTGATACGTTCGTAGAGTATGTTGTATACGGCGTCGAGGATGGGCATGTTGACATGCATGTGGCGGTTGATTTCCTTCATGCACTTGGTCCCGAAGAATCCCTCGGCAATCATTTCCATTTCAATCTGTGCACTTTTCACGCTGTAGCCTTTGCCTATCATGGTGCCGAAAGTGCGGTTACGGGAGAAGTTGCTGTAGCTGGTGACAAGCAAGTCGCCCAAATACACGCTGTCTTCAATGCTTCTGTCTATAGGGTGCACGCTCTTGACGAAGCGTGCCATTTCCTGCAAGGCGTTGGCCATGAGAACAGCCTGGAAGTTGTCGCCATATTTCAGTCCGCTGCAAATGCCCGCTGCAATGGCATAGACGTTCTTGAGCACCGAAGCATACTCAATGCCGATGACGTCGCTGCTGGTTTTGGTCTTGATGTAGTCGGAGGCGAGCACGTGCGTAAAGGCTTCAGCCTTTTCGCGGTCAGAACACCCCACAGTGAGGTAGCTAAGGCGTTCAAGAGCCACTTCTTCTGCATGCGAAGGTCCGCCAATGCAAGCCAGGTTGTCGTAAGGCACATCATAAACCTCATGGAAATACTCCGAGCATACCAGGTTCTCATCAGGCACAATGCCCTTGATGGCGGTGACAATAAATTTGTCGCGTATGCGTGCCTTGAGTTTGCGGAGATGATTCTTCAGGTAGGGCGAAGGCGTGACAAACACCAATGTGTCGTAAGCCTCGACTATGCGGTTGATGTCGCTCGAAAAGAATATCTCGTCGCAGTTGAAATGCACACTTGTCAGATAGGCTGGGTTGTGGCTCATGCGCCGGAACTCCTCAATGCGGTCATCGCGGCGCATATACCAACCTATATGGTGGGTATGTCCCACCACAATCTTGGCTATGGCGGTGGCCCAACTGCCTCCACCGATAATGGCAACCTTGCCTACGTTGAACATAATATCTTGATTGTGATTTTAGCGAAGTGAAGGCGACGGATGTGAAAGAGTCGTGACTTCTTCACATCCGCATGAACCTTCAGCTTATTACTTGTTGGCGTTTTCTATCCATGCCTCAAACTGGTCAACCTTGGGGTTCTCGTATCCCAGTTTGTATTTCTTGTTCACGCCACAAACGTCCATTTGGAGTTTTTGTGCCTTGACGGTCTTGATGTCAGACACGAGGTTGTATCCGGCCTTGCAGAAAACGGGCACCCACTCTTCGGGCACTCCGATTGCTGCCCACTCCTGCACGGTGCTCTTGGGCACTTTCTTCTCAGGACGCATCTGCGGGAAGAAGAGCACTTCCTGAATGAATGTCTTGCCTGTCATGAGCATCACCAGTCGGTCAATGCCGATGCCGATACCACTTGTAGGAGGCATTCCGTATTGCAGGGCACGGAGGAAATCGCGGTCAATGACCATTGCCTCATCGTCGCCCTTGTCGGCAAGTCGCATTTGCTCCATGAAGCGTTCTTCCTGGTCGATGGGGTCGTTGAGCTCAGAGTAAGCATTGGCCAATTCCTTGCCGTTGACCATCAGCTCGAAGCGCTCAGTGAGTCCAGGCTTTGAACGGTGCATCTTGGTCAGAGGCGACATTTCCACGGGATAGTCGGTGATGAAAGTAGGCTGGATGAATGTGCCCTCGCAGAACTCTCCGAAGAGTTCGTCAATGAGCTTGCCCTTGCCCATGGTCTCGTCGACGTCCATGCCTTTCTCCTTGCAGAAAGCGCGTATCTCGTCTTCAGTCTTTCCGTTGCAGTCAAATCCTGTTTTCTCCTTGATGGCATCAAGGATAGGCAGACGACGGTAAGGAGCCTTGAAGCTCACGATGTGTCCGTCAATTTCACGCTCCGGCTTGCCGTTGACAGCGATGCAGATAGTCTCGAGCAACTTTTCTGTGAACGACATCATCCAGTTGTAGTCTTTGTATTGCACGTAGAGTTCCATACAGGTGAACTCAGGGTTGTGGTTGCGGTCCATACCCTCGTTGCGGAAGTTCTTGCCGATTTCGTATACGCCCTCGAATCCGCCGACAATGAGACGCTTGAGATAAAGCTCTGTGGCAATGCGCATATACATGTCTATGTTGAGCGCATTGAAGTGGGTGATAAATGGACGGGCAGAAGCACCGCCGGCAATGGCCTGGAGGGTTGGGGTTTCCACTTCTGTATAGCCAGCCTCGTCGAGAACTCGACGGATAGTGCGCAGCACGGTGGCACGCTGGAGGAATGTATCTTTTACTCCGTCGTTGACAATCAAGTCAACATAACGCTGGCGGTAACGAAGTTCAGGATCGTCAAACTTGTCGTAGGCCACACCATCCTTGTATTTCACAATAGGCAGTGGCTTGAGACTCTTGGAGAGCAGTGTGATTTCCTTGGCATGTACAGAGATTTCTCCTGTTTGCGTGAGGAAAACAAAGCCTTTCACGCCAATGAAGTCGCCAATGTCCATGAGCTTCTTGAACACCTTGTTGTAGAAGTCTTTGTCTTCTCCTGGGCAGATGTCGTCACGTGTGATATACACTTGGATACGTCCCTTGGAATCCTGAAGTTCAACGAAGGCTGCCTTACCCATCACGCGACGGGTCATCATGCGGCCGGCTATACACACCTCACGTTTTTCATCCTCTTTAAACTCGGCCTTGATGTCGGTCGAGAAAGCGTTGGTGGGATATTCGGCGGCTGGATATGGGTCAATGCCCATGGTACGCAACTCCTGCAGACTCTGTCGTCTGCCAATTTCCTGTTCACTTAACTCTAATACGTTCATATATGATATTGTTTTCTTGCTGTTGTGGATCGTAATGGGTGCAAATTTACTAAATTATTCCGAATAAGTGAGCCTTTTTCACTTTTTTATATGTAACTTTGTCGTCCTCTATTTAAAAGGAACGAAGAATATGAATGTAGACAAAATCAATGATTTGCTCCAAAAGCAACCCAATCTCTCCACGGCGTTGGGTATGGAATTCATATCCACTCCGGAAGACGACACCTGTATGGCTCGCATGACGGTGGATAAGCGCAATAAGCAACCTTTCGGTTTCCTCAGTGGCGGAGCCACACTCGCCTTGGCAGAAAATCTGGCAGGCGTGGGCTCGCTCGCTCTCTGCCCCGGCAAGATAAGTGTGGGCATCAACGTGAGTGGCAATCATGTGAAGGCTGTCCGTGAGGGCGATACCGTCACGGCCTATGGCAAACTGGTGCAAAAAGGACGTGTGCTTCATGTGTGGCACATTGACATTAAGGATTCTGCAGGCGATCTTGTTTCCACGGTCCAGGTGACCAACTATGCCATCACCCCGCGTAACAAATGATGATGAAGGAAAAGTCTTTTGCGGAAATCATCTATAGATTGCCGGGAAAGAGCACTTGCGTGAGGCTGTCGTCGGCGTCTGCCCCTGTACCTTTAATGTCTTGTGAGGAGTTGGGACGGCGGCATGGCTTTGTCTTCGCCCCTTTCAAGCCTTCATCCAGTCATCCCGTTTGGCTGGTTGTTCCCGACAAGACAGAGGTGTTTCCGCAAGATAGCCTTGCCTTGTCCGTCAATAACTTCCCCCTTGTGCCCACTTGTTCCGACGAGCGTGAAGTATATGCCGTGGATTTTGCCAACTTCCATGCACATATTCTTTCGGGCGAATATGATAAGATGGTTCTTGCCCGATGTTCACACATGCGTGTGGAAGGAGTCGCGGAAGATACCTGTTCTCTGGCGAGACAACTCTTTGCACGGGCTTGCAGGCTGTATCCCAGACTCTTTGTCGCATTGGTAAGCATGCCCCAAACTGGCACTTGGCTCATGGCTACTCCAGAGATTCTGCTCGATGGGCAAGGAGGGCAGTTGCGTACCATTGCCCTTGCCGGCACCATGCCGCTTGATGAGCGTTTGCTTGACTTGCCGGTGGAAAAAGTTTGGACGGAGAAGAACTTGATGGAACAGGAGTATGTTTCCACCTATATCGCTAAACAAGTGGAACGTTTCTCTTCTGATTTCAATGCCAGTGGTCCTTACACCACGAAGGCTGCAGGACTGATGCACTTGCGAACAGACTTTAACTTTAGTCTCTCTTCCGGTGAAACCTTGGGCAGCGTGCTCTCTGCACTCCATCCAACACCAGCAGTCTGTGGCATGCCCAAGGAAGGAGTTGAGAAGTTCATCATGGACAACGAATCTTTCCATAGGCAATATTACAGCGGCTTTCTCGGCATGCTCTCTCCAAAGCAAGACACCCATCTTTATGTTTCTCTGCGTTGCATGCGCCTGCTTGACAAGGGCATGGTCAACTTCTATGCTGGTGGCGGACTCTTGGCCGACAGCGTAGAGGAAGACGAGTGGCGCGAGACCGAAGCCAAGATGCAGACCATGAAAGCACTGTTCGAAGCGCCAATCGGAATCCTACGTTCGGCAGCAACCGGACAGACTCGTAACAATCAATAAACAACAGACATTTATGTACAGTGACAAATATAATGTGAACATTCTTACCGCCATGTTGGTGGAATATGGCATACGTCATGCCGTGCTTTGCCCCGGCAACCGAAATGCACCGATTGTCCATAACCTTGTGGCCTGTGGCAAGGTGAAGTGCTATCCAGTCACGGACGAACGCTCGGCAGGTTTCTTTGCCCTGGGCATACGGCAAGCAACGGGAGAACCCGTAGCAGTGTGTGTCACCTCAGGGTCGGCATTGCTCAATCTGGCTCCGGCTGTAGCCGAGGCCAGCATGCAGCACCAAGGACTCATTGTCATCTCTGCCGATAGACCTGCTCAATGGATTGGTCAGTGGGACGGACAGACAATTCCGCAACCCGATGCGCTTGCCACGCTTGTTTCCAAGCGCATCACCTTGCCTGAAGCTCATACTGATGAGGAACGCTGGTATTGCCAAAGGCTGGCAAACGAGGCATTGGCTGAAGCCTTGAGAAGTTCAAGGCCTTCGGTTCACATCAATGTTCCCATCTCAGAACCTCTCTTCCATTTCACAGATAAGGCGGATGGCACTGTAGTAGGTCATGCCGCCCTTGTGGAATCCGTGCTCGACGTGCAGACGGCGAAGAATACCTTGATAGCCGATTTTCTGTCCAGCACCCGACCGATGATAGTGCTGGGGCAGATGGCACCCGACAAACGGGTAGACGAAGCCGTGCGTTATCTGTCTCGCCATTTTGTGGTAATGCGTGAACCGCTGTCCTGTTCGTGTCCTGTTCCTTTCGACGACGCTTTGGCACGATTGCAGACTGACGGCACAGATCTCACTCCTTATAGTCCGGACTTCGTGCTCTATGTGGGTGGCAATATGGTGAGCAAGCGCTTGCGTCAATGGCTGCGCTCACTGTCTGGGCAGTTGTGTTGTTGGACTGTCGACGGGACCAGTCAAATGCCCGACACCTTCATGTGCCATGCTTCCCACCTTGAAGGCAATCCTGTAGAACTGCTGTCCTTGCTGGCCAGTGTCATAAGCTCTGATGAAGAACGCGAAGGAGGTTCTCCTTATGCCGGTTTCCTTCATTCACCAGCTGACTACAAGCGTCTGTGGGACGTGGAGATTGGCAAGGAAATTGAGCATCTTGCCGACACGCAACCTGCCTATTCACCAGCGGCAGTAGTGAAATACTTCGAGGAACAGTTGGAGGATATGGAGTACGACTATCGGGTGCATTATGCCAATTCCACGTCTGTGCGGCTGGCTTGTCGCTATGCCGACCACTATGTGTTGTGCAACCGGGGGGTCAACGGCATTGAAGGCTCGCTCTCTACAGCCGTAGGTCATGCTGCAGCTACGGACGATATGGTATTTTGTGTGGTGGGCGACCTGAGTTTCTTCTACGACCAGAACGCTCTTTGGAACCGGAATCTGTCGGGCAATCTTCGTGTCATTCTTCTGAACAACCACGGAGGCGACATCTTCAACCACTTTGAAGAGGCGAAGAAGAGTCCTGCCTTCGACAAGTTTATCTTGGCGGGGCATAATACTGAGGCACGGGGTATCTGTACACAAAACGATGTGGGATATTTGTCTGCCAACAACTTGGACGAGATGCATATGGGCATTGTCTCGCTGCTCACCACCGACACACACCGTCCCATGCTCTTGGAGTGTTTCTTTTAAGATAAGGTTTTTCTTATCGTGCCGGTTAGACTGGCCAATTATCAATAGTCAATAAAACAAGAAAATATGAACAATCGAGAATGGAAAAAGATTGAGGGTTTCGATTTCAAGGAAATTCTCTTTGAAGAATACAACGGCATTGCCAAGATAACTATCAACCGTCCCCGTTACCGCAACGCTTTCACCCCTTTAACCACATGGGAGATGAGTCAGGCTTTCAGTTGGTGCCGTGAGGCGCAGCGCATAGGCGTGGTGATTCTCACCGGTGCCGGCGACAAGGCATTCTGCTCCGGTGGCGACATGCATGTCAAGGGACGTGGTGGTTACGTGGGCTCCGATGGGGTGCCTCGTCTCAACGTGCTCGACGTGCAACGTCAGATACGCTCACTGCCCAAGCCTGTCATTGCCATGGTCAATGGCTATGCCATCGGTGGCGGGCACGTGCTTCACCTCATGTGCGACCTCACGATTGCCAGCGACAATGCCATCTTTGGCCAGACCGGTCCTAAGGTAGGTTCCTTCGATGCAGGCTTCGGTGCCAGTTATCTTGCCCGTATCGTGGGACAAAAGAAGGCCCGTGAAATTTGGTTCATGTGTAGGCAGTACACTGCAGAGGAAGCAGAGCGCATGGGAATGGTCAACAAGGTGGTGCCTTTCGACCGTCTTGAAGACGAGTGTGTGGAGTGGGCAGAGACCATGATGGAGCGTTCGCCCCTTGCCTTGCGCATGATCAAGGCGGGACTCAACGCCGAACTCGACGGACAGGCCGGCATACAGGAACTGGCCGGTGATGCGACCATGCTCTATTATTTTCTTGACGAGGCGCAAGAGGGTGGCAAGGCTTTCCTCGAAAAGCGCAAGCCCGATTTCAAGAAGTTCCCTAAACTTCCCTGATTGTCATGAGCTATCATATCAGTATTGAGCCGCGCACGCTGCATTTCAAGCAGCCTGCGGGCACATCGCGTGGGGTCTATACCACTCGTCAGTCTTGGTTCCTTCATCTCACGAGCGATGCACTGCCTGGGCGTGAAGGGGTGGGCGAGTGTGCACCTCTTCCCGACTTGAGTTGCGACGCCACACCGGAATATGAGCATACGCTGGAGGCTGTATGCCGCCAGTTTGAGTTGACGGGAGCCATCAGTTATCCCATGCTTCAGCCGTATCCCTCCATACTCTTTGGCTTGGAGACAGCCAAACTTTCCCTGGAACGCGGCTCGTCCGTGCTCTTCGATACGCCTTTCGGAAGGGGTGAGGAGGGCATTCCCATCAACGGATTGGTGTGGATGGGGTCCTACGACGAAATGCTTCTTAGGCTGGAGGAGAAAATGAAACAGGGATTCCGCTGCGTGAAACTCAAGATAGGAGCCATTGACTTCGAGAAGGAACTGGATTTGATACGCCACATTCGCGAGGCCTTTTCGTCCGAACAGATAGAACTCCGGGTGGATGCTAATGGCGGTTTTGACAATGAAGATGCCTTTGGCTGTCTTGACCGCCTGGCACGCTACGACATTCATTCCATTGAACAGCCCATTCGTCAGCACCAGTGGTCGCGCATGGCTATGCTCTGCCGGCAGTCTCCGTTGCCCATTGCCCTCGATGAAGAACTTATCGGGGTGAACATGCCCCTGATGAAGGCTGAACTGCTTGACACCATTCGGCCTGCCTATCTTGTGCTCAAGCCGTCGCTTCATGGCGGCATGTATGGTACGGAAGAATGGATTCGGCTGGCTCGTGAACGGGGGATAGGCAGCTGGGTGACCAGTGCCTTGGAGAGCAACGTGGGGCTCAATGCCATTGCCCACTTCACTGCTCACGTCTACGGGCCTGGCATCACCTTTCCTCAAGGACTTGGCACCGGCCAACTCTTTACAGACAATATAGACATGCCACTCTGCATCCAAGGGGATGAATTGAGGTTCATGGCAGACAAGAAATAGATTACCACAACACATATTACAATAAAGAAAAGCAAACATTAATATGGAAAAAGATTCTTTGATAGTAGTGAGTGGAGGCATGGACTCCATCACGCTGCTCTATGACATGAAAGACCGTATAGCCATGGGCGTGTCGTTCGACTATGGTTCCAACCACAATGCCCGTGAGATTCCTTATGCCGAAATGCATTGCAAGCGGTTGGGCATCAAGCACATCACCATCAAGCTCGACTTTATGCACCAGTATTTCAAGAGTTCGCTCCTGGAAGGTGCTGACGCCATTCCCGAGGGACACTATGACGACGAGAACATGAAGTCTACTGTGGTGCCGTTCCGCAACGGCATCATGCTTGCCATAGCCACAGGACTGGCAGAGAGCAACGGACTGAAGAACGTGATGCTTGCCAACCATGCCGGCGACCATGCCATCTATCCCGACTGCCGTCCGGAATTTGTTGAGGCTATGGGGCGTGCCACCGAGGCTGGCACCTACGACGGAATCCGTGTGCTGGCTCCCTACACCAACATCACCAAGACCGACATAGCCCGCCGCGGCAAGGAACTCGGCATAGACTACACTGAAACATGGTCATGCTACAAGGGCGGGCAGAAACACTGCGGGAAGTGTGGCACTTGTACTGAACGCCGTGAGGCCTTGGCAGAGGCTGGCATTGAAGACCACACTGAATACGAGGAGTAGGTTCATGGCGTATTCGTTCAGCAACTATGCTCCTCATTATAGGGCACTGCTGCAGTTGGGCATTCCGCTGGTCATAGGTCAGATAGGCACCATCATCCTGGGCTTTGCCGACACGCTGATGATTGGCCATCATAGTGCTACGGAACTGGCTGCCGCCAGTTTCGTGACCAGCATGTTCAATCTTGCCCTTATCTTTGCCATCGGTTTTTCCTTTGGGCTTACACCCATAGTGGGCAGTCTCTATGGGCAGGAAAAAAAGGAGCGCATTGGCTGCATGCTCAAGAACGGCATTGCTGCCAACGGCATGCTCTCGCTCCTGCTCATGGCCATTCTCGGCGTGCTCTATCTCAACCTCGACCACATGGGACAGCCCAAGGAACTCGTGCCCATCATGCGACCTTATTTCCTGGTGAACCTTGTGTCGGTGCCTTTTGCCTTGCTCTTCAACACCGTGAAGCAGTTCTTCGACGGTATCACGTGCACCAAGGTGGCCATGTGGACTACCGTTGTGTGCAACCTGTTCAACATATTGGGCAACTGGGTGTTCATCTACGGCAAGCTGGGCTTTCCTGAGATGGGACTTCTTGGTGCGGGACTCTCCACCTGTCTGTCGCGAGTGATGATGGGCCTTGTCCTGCTTGCGTGGTTTTTCTGTCGCCGCAGCTATGCTGCCTACAGGCGTGGCTTCCTTGCTTCCAGTGTGAACAGGGCCGACTTTGCGATGCTCAACCGCATGGGGTGGCCCGTGGCCTTCCAGATAGGCATGGAAACCGCATCGTTTTCACTGAGTGTCATCATGATTGGATGGATTGGCACTTTGGCACTAACGGCACATCAGGTCACCATTACCATCTCGCAGATATTCTATATGATATATTACGGGCTGTCGGCTGGCGTAGCGGTGCGCGTGAGCTATTTCCATGGCCAGCACGACTATCAGGCCTTGCGCCGTGCCTCCTATTCCGGATGCCACATCATGTTGCTCATCATCATGTGCAGTATCACGGGCATTCTGCTCTCTCGCCATCACATGGGCGCACTCTTCACCGACGACACAGCCGTGTCTTCGTTGGTGGCGCAAGTGGCCATTCCTCTGGCTGTCTACCAGTTGGGAGACGGCATGCAGTATGTCTTTGCCAATTCTCTCCGCGGACTCTCCTGCGTCAAACCGATGATGTATATTGCCTTTGTCGCCTATTTCGTCATCTCTCTGCCTTTGGGCTATCTCTTTGGCATCGTCATGGGACATGGGTTGGTAGGCATTTGGTATGCCTTCCCGTTTGGCCTTTCCACGGCAGCCCTGCTTTATTACATTTGGTTCAACAAGAATCTCAGACGTGAAGAGCGGCAGTACTTGGCATGATTTTTGCTTGTAGGACTCAATATAAACACAACATAAGAAAAATGGAAAACAAAGAAACACCTGTACTTCTGCTCACTGGTTATCTGGGCAGCGGTAAAACAACTCTCCTTAACCGTATTCTTTCCAACGAGAAAGGCATCAAGTTTGCCGTTATCGTCAACGATATAGGTGAGGTCAACATTGATGCCAACCTGATTCAGCAGGGTGGTGTCGTGGGTGAAGGCGACGACAGCCTGGTTCCTCTTCAGAACGGTTGCATCTGTTGCACCTTGAAGATGGACCTTGTGCAGCAACTGAGCGACATCGTTTCGCAGCATCGTTTCGACTACATTGTCATCGAGGCAAGCGGCATCTGCGAGCCTGCCCCTATTGCCCAAACCGTCAGTGTCTATCCCCAACTCTATCCTAATCTGGCCACTGAAGGCCGTGCCAAGCTTGATGCCATTGTCACCGTGTGCGACGCTCTACGGCTGCGCGATGAGTTTGCCGAAGGCCGCGAACTGCAACGCCACGACCTCGACGATGACGATTTGGCAAGTCTGGTCATTCAACAGGTGGAGTTCTGCAATATCATCCTGCTCAACAAGGCCTCGGAGGTGTCGCCCGAAGAGTTGGCCCACATCAAGGCCATCCTGCGTGAAATACAGCCTAAGGCGGAAATAATCCCTTGCGATTATGGTAATGTCGACTTCGACAAGATTCTCAACACCCATGCCTTCGACTTTGAGAAGGTGGCCACATCAGCCCGCTGGATTGAGGCCGTGGAAGGCGAAGAGGATGACTTGGAGAACGAGGAGGAAGGAGAAGCCTTGGAATATGGCATCGGTACTTTTGTCTATTGCCGCAGACAACCGATGAACATGACCGAGTTCGACCAGTTTATAGCCCGCAAGATGCCCAAGAGTGTTATCCGTTGCAAGGGATTGTGCTACTTTGGCACGGAGAAAGACACGTGCTACGTCTTTGAACAGGCTGGCAAGCAGATGTCGCTCCGCAACGCAGGTCTGTGGTATGCCTCTATGCCTAAGGATGAGCTGGAGAAATTCCTGGAACAGAATCCAGGCGCAGCCCGTGATTGGGACTCCGTTTATGGCGACCGCATGCAGAAACTGGTGTTCATCGGTCAGAACATGGATAGGGAGGCTATAGAACGGGAACTTGATGCCTGCCTAATGGGGCATCTCTAAAGAATTGCCTTTAAATAATGGAAATCCTCACATCCTGTTTCATGGTTGTGAGGATTTTTTGTGCCTGTTTCTGAATGGAGTAAACGTTGTTAGTGGCAGAGTTGCGGGGCGTTAATGGTAGAGTAGCGGGGCGTTAGTGGCAGAGTAGCGGGTTGTAAGTGGCAGAGTAATGGGTCGTAAGTGGCAGAGTTGTAAAGGGAATGTGGGCTGGTGGACAATTTGGTATGTGTCGGTATGTGGAAGGGTTAGGAAGGTCAAATCCTGTGTGAAAGGAAGTATAGGGGGAAAGTACGGATGATGTCATGAAAAAGCCCTTATTTCCCAAGTGATGTCCTTGGGAAATAAGGGCTTGTAGGCGATATGGATTGTCCGGCCTGTGGGGATGGCTGCCTTTCACAGACCGTAGCAGGCTAACTGTTCTTCACCTGCACTATTTTTGTCTTGGGCTTTTCCTTGTTGCGGCGGTTCACCACGGTCACCACGGCTTGTGCCAACGAGAGGAAAGCCTGTCCGGTGATGGAGTCTGTGTTGAGCGCTGCTGGTTTACCGTCGTCACCGCTTGAGCAAATGCCCTGCACGAGCGGAATCTGTGCAAGGAGCGGCACGCTCATCTCTTCGGCCAGGCGCTTGCAGCCTTCCTTGCCGAAGATGTAGTAGCGCTCGTCTGGATGGTCGGCAGGAGTGAACCATGCCATGTTTTCCACCAGTCCGAGGATAGGCACGTTTACCTTGTCGTTCATATACATGTCGATACCCTTGCGTGCATCGGCGAGCGCTACATTCTGCGGTGTGCTCACGATGACCGACCCGGTGATGGACAGGGTCTGGAGCAAGGTGAGGTGGATATCACTTGTGCCGGGAGGCGTGTCGAGGATAAAGTAGTCAAGGTCGCCCCAATCGGCATCGGCGATGAGCTGTTTCAAGGCATTCGATGCCATGCCGCCACGCCACAGGGTAGCGGTGTCGGGGTTGACGAAGAAGCCGATGCTCAGGAGCTTCACGCCATATTTCTCGATAGGCTCTATCAGGTCGCGTCCGTCTTTGTGCACGGCACAGGGACGAGCCTTTTCCTCGTCAAACATCTTGGGCATGGAGGGACCGAATATGTCGGCGTCGAGCAGTCCCACCTTGTAGCCCAACTTGGCAAGTGCGATGGCAAGGTTGGCCGACACGGTGCTCTTGCCCACGCCGCCCTTGCCGGAACTCACGGCAATGACGTTCTTTACCTCGGGCAGCAGTTTGCCCACCTCAGGGCGTGGCTTCGACTTGAATTCAGTCTTTATGGTCACGTTCACTTCCGGGCTGATATAGAAATGTATGGCAGCCTCGGCAGCCTTGAGGGTAGACTTCATGAAGGGGTCTGTGTCGCGAGGGAAGATGAGCGTCACCTGCACGTTCATCCCGTTAATGTGGATGTCGTCCATGACCACCATCTCGCTTTCCACCAGATTCTTCTTCGTTCCGGCATAGATGACCGTAGCCAGTGCGTCGGTAATGAGTTTTGGATATAGTGTCATATTTTCTGTTTTTTTTGTTTTGTGCCTGCAAAGGTACGCCAAAAGGTTGAGATGGAGAAATAAAACGCATGTATTCACCTTTGATGTGCCGAAAAAGCCTACTCGCATTTTGGCTTTAGGAGAAATAAGTGGAGTTTTTTGTTCTGTATTTCACACAATTGCGCTATCTTTGTCCCCTATGAACGACAAACACTATTCTCTTCTTCAACTCAACGCCCTGGTCAGGGAAAGCATTGAGGAGGCCATGCCCGATGAATATTGGGTGGAGGCTGAACTGTCGGAAGTCAGAGAGAGCCGTGGGCACTGCTACATGGAACTCATCGAGAAAAGTTCCTCCAGCACCACGCCCGTGGCAAAGGCTTCTGCCAAATGCTGGCGCAGCACGTGGATGATGCTTGCGCCTTATTTCGAGCGCATCACAGGTCAGCCACTTCATGCCGGACTCAAGGTGCTTCTTCGGGTCTACCCGCAGTTTCATGAGAACTATGGTTTCTCGTGGATTGTCTCCGACATCGACCCGCGTTTCACCATGGGAGACATGGCGCGGAAACGGCAGGAAATCATTCAAAAGCTGAAGGAAGAAGGCGTGTTTGACCTGCAAAAACAACTGGAACTCACGGCTTTTGCCAAACGCATAGCCGTGGTATCGAGTGCTACGGCTGCCGGTTATGGCGACTTTTGCAACCAACTGGCAGACAATGATTATGGCTTTGTTTTCGCCACGCGCCTGTTTCCCGCCATCATGCAGGGCGAAGGCATAGAGCGCAGTGTCATTGGGGCATTGGATGCCATCAATGCCGAAGCTGACGATTTCGATGCTGTGGTCATCATCCGCGGTGGAGGAGCCACGAGCGACCTGTCCGGTTTTGACACCTTGTCGTTGGCTGAGAACGTGGCCAACTTTCCCCTGCCTGTCATTACAGGCATTGGGCATGACCGCGACGAGAGTGTGCTCGATATGATTTCCCACACACGTGTGAAGACTCCTACTGCCGCTGCGGCTTTTCTGATTGACAATTTGGCACAGACTTGGGGGCGCATAGTCACCGCTCGCCAAAAGTTGGGCAGTTGGGCAAAACTCCGTATGGAGGCGGAACGGCTGCGGCTGGCTCCGCTTTCGGGCAGGGTTTCGGCTGCCGCCCGGCTGCTTCTCTCCACAGAGCAACACCGGTTGATAATGCTTCGCCAACGGCTTGTTCCGTCGGCCGAGCGCTGTTTGATGGAGCATCGGCAGTGCCTCGACATGTTGGCACAGCGTCTTTCCCCGGCTGCAGACCACCGGCTGCAGGCAGAACGGCAGCGACTGCAGCTGTCGGAACAGCGCTTGAAGTCGGTGGACCCCGAAATCCTGCTGCGGCGAGGCTACAGCATCACACTCAGAAACGGGAGGATTGTCAAGTCGTGCCAAGAAGTGAAAGAGGGTGACGTGTTGGAGACAAGGCTGAAGGAAGGTACCATATACAGTGTGGTAGGGAACAGATGATGCCAACCACACACAATCTTTTATACTCCTTTTTAAATGATTGACAGGAATGATTAACCTCATACTTTCCATCTTTTTCACTCTGCTCGAGTTCAATTGCGAGAATCTCTTCGACTGTCAGCACGACGAAGGACACCAAGACTATGAGTATTTGGCTGACGGAGTAAGGCATTGGACCCGACACAAGTATTGGAAGAAACTTGATGATGTCTCGCGGGTGATAGTGTCTTCGGCGGAAGCCAGCGGAAGACTGCCCGACTTGGTGGCACTTTGCGAGGTGGAGAATGACAGTGTGATGGAATGTCTGTCTCGGCGTTCATTGCTGCATGGTGCAGGCTACCAATATCTGATGACTACTTCTCGTGACGTGCGAGGCATTGACGTGGCGTTGCTCTATCAGCCGGTTAGTTTCCTGCCTGTCCGTCATTATTCCATGAGGGTTGACTTGGGGAAGGGCACCCGTCCCACACGTGACATTCTTTATGTGGCTGGGCGAATGGTTACAGGCGATACGCTTCATGTGTTTGTGGTGCATGCTCCAAGCCGGTTGGGCGGTGCGAAAGCATCGGCTTCCAACCGTATGAAAGTGGCGGAACGTTTGGTTCAGGCTGCCGATTCCATACGTTTGCTTTCTCCTCTTGCGCACATCGTCGTTGCGGGCGATTTCAATGATGAGGCGGCAGACGAGTCCATAGTGTATTTGGGCATGCATGGACTGAAAGACGTGGCGCCTTTGACAGACAAGTCGGCAGAGGCGCAGGGAAGCTACAGATACAAGGGACATTGGCAGACCATTGACCATGTGCTGGTGAGTGAACGTATGGAAACGAACGTGATAGGCTGTCGTATTCACGCCCTTCCCTATATGCTTGAACCCGACCCTACTTATGGTGGAGTCCGTCCTAAACGAACTTATTGGGGCGGAAGGTATCTGGGAGGTTGCAGTGACCACTTGCCTCTCTTGTTGCAAATGAAATTCTGACAATCTGTTTTCGTGGTAGCAACCACCTGCTATGACAAAATCCGGGCAAGACTCGTATACCAATAGGAATACAAGCCTTGCCCGGATTTTGCCGTGTGGGGTGAACGGTTACATGCCTTCCCGATAGAAATCGAGCGCCTCGCATATTTCTTCGTCGGTGGCTGTCTGGTTGATGATGATGTCTCCAATGCCGCCGAGCAGTGTGAAGTTGATGATGCCTGCCGTGTTTTTCTTGTCGTGGCGCATCAGTTCGAGTAGGGCAGGATAGTCATCGCAAGTGATGGGCAACTGGCCGTAATGCTCCTTGATATAGTTCACGGTCTGCCGCATCTTGTCAGTGGGGAAGCCTGTCTTCTTGGCGCAGAGATAGAGCTCTGCCACCATGCCGTATGCCACGGCATAGCCATGCAGAATGGGATGGCTGGTGTGGAGTGCCCAGGCTTCGAAGGCATGGCCGATGGTGTGTCCCAGGTTGAGAGCCTTGCGGATGCCTTTTTCATGCGGATCTTCCTCCACGATGTGCTCTTTCACTTTTACACTTTGTTCCACCATGCGCAACAACTGTGTGAGGTCAGGGCGTTCCAAGTCGAAACTGACGTGCTCTGCCCACATGGATTCGTTGCTTATCAGACTGTGCTTGAGCATTTCCGCATAGCCCGAAACGATGTTGTCGTGGTCGAGGGTGCGAAGAAATTCTGTGTCAAGGAGTACAAAGCGTGCATCGTTGAACACTCCGATTTCGTTTTTCAGTCCATTGAAATTGATGCCAGTCTTTCCGCCTACTGAAGCGTCGACCATGGCCAATAGTGTGGTGGGAATGTTGATGAAGTTAATGCCTCGCTTGAAGGTAGAGGCCGCGAAGCCTCCCAAGTCAGTAACCATGCCGCCTCCCAGGTTGATGAGGCACGAGTGGCGTGTGCCGCCTTGGCCGAGTTCGGTCCACACATGTGCAAGAGCATCTAGATTCTTGTGCTGGTCGGTAGACCCGATTGTGATGACTTTTACATCCTTCAGGCAGCGGAAACCTGCAATCACTGGCAGGCATTTCTCATGCGTAGTCTCATCTGTGAGAATGAAGAGCTTGTCGTGTTCGCACTCACTGAGCGCCAATGCCATCTCATTTTCCAAATGGCGCGATATGATTACTTTCTGCTTCATAACATACATCCTTCTATAAATACTTGGCGCAAAGGTAAGCCAAATCAGAGAAAAATGGGCGCAAACCATGCAAAAGTATGTTAAACCTAACGTGGGGCTTGCCTTGAACTAAGGGCAAAATGGGGAGAAAAGAGGCGAAACATCAAGAAAAAGAGCCTGTTGGGCGGGAAAAACACAGGATGAGGCGTTTCTTTGAAAGAGTTAAACCTTTTGCCCTGACCCTCGTCAAAGAAAACGTAAACAAAAAAATTGCAAACAGAAAAGAACAAGCAGAGATGAAAAAGATTATTTCGCTCTTGATGCTGTTGCTCCTCACGACGGTGACTGCAATGGCACAAGCAAGACTCATCGGAGGTACGGTGCGCGACGGGCAGTCCCGAGAGGCGCTTTCGTTGGTTACCGTTCAGTTGCTCAAGACTGACAGCACCTATGTGAAAGGGGCTACGACCGATGACAACGGGCGTTTCACCCTCAAGGCTCCCTCCGACGGAACCTACATTGTCAAGATGACGAGTGTGGGCTACAAGCCCTTTACCAAGCGTGTCACCGTGAGTGCGCAGAAGAATGTGGACCTGGGACACGTCACTCTTACCGAGAGTGCCATCATGCTCAAGGGTGCTACCATTGACGGTCATGCTGCCAAAGTGGTGGTCAAGGGCGATACCTTCCAATATAATGCCTCGGCTTATCGTGTGCCGGAAGGGTCTGCCATTGAAGAACTTGTCAAGCGCCTGCCCGGTGCTACAGTGGGAGATGACGGCAAAATTACCATCAACGGCAAGCAGGTGAAGAAGATTCTTGTGGATGGCAAGGAATTCATGACCGGCGATACTCAGACAGCCATGAAGAACCTGCCCACCTCTATTATAGAAAAGGTGAAGGCTTACGACCAGAAGAGCGACTTGTCGCGTATCACCGGCATTGACGATGGAGAGGAAGAGACCGTGCTCGACTTCGGCGTGAAGAAAGGAATGAACAAAGGATTCTTGTCGAATGTTGACCTGGGTATTGGTTCGCACAACCGTTATGCGGAGAGACTGATGGGCGGCTATTTCACGGACAAGGTGAAAACCATGATATTCGGCAATGCCAACAACACCAATGACTCTGGTTTTCCCGGAGGAGGCGGTGGCAGATGGGGCGGTGGCAAACAGGGACTCAATGCCTCAAAGATGCTGGGTGCCAACCTCAACTATGACGACGGAAAGAAACTGCAGCTTGACGGCTCGGTGCGTTGGAACCATAGCAATGGCGATAACCATAGTGTGACGTCGTCAGAAAACTTCGTGAGTCAGAAAGGGTCGTTCTCCAACAGCGTGAGCCAGCGCTATTCGCGTGGCAACAATTGGAATGCCAATTTCCGATTGGAGTGGAAGCCCGACTCAATGACCAACATCATGTTTCGTCCTTCGTTCTCGTCCTCCACAAGCGACGGCAACAGCGCAAGCCAGTCGGCTTCATTCAATGAAGACCCCTATGGCTATGTCACGGATCCTCTTTCGGACGAAGGCATAGCCTCGCTGGCGGAAAAAGAACTTGTGGTCAACCGCAACAAGAACCGTAGTGTGAGCTATAGCGACTCAAAGAATGCGAAAGCCATGGTGCAGGTGAACCGCAAACTCAATTCGAAGGGCAGAAACGTGACCTTGCGAGGTGAGGTGGGCTATAACGATTCAGATTCAAAGAGTCTCTCCATGCAAGACGTGCATCTGTATCAGGTGAAGTCTCTGCTCAACCCTGAGGCAGACTCTACCTACCAGACCAACCGTTATAACCTGACTCCGACCAAGAAGTGGAATTATAACTTGCGTGCCACTTACAGCGAACCGATTGCCAAGGGACTCTTCTTGCAGTTCAGTTATCAATATCAGTATAGCCACAGCAAGAGTGACCGCTCTACTTTCGACTTCAAGAATATAGGTGACCAGTTCTGGGGCATTAATTCTCTCTACAGAAATTGGGACAGCTATTTGGCTTTCCTCGGCGACACACCGCTTGCGAGTTTCAAAGACAATGCTCTGAGTCGCTACTCGGAATACAACACTTATACTCATCAGGGGGATATTACTTTGCGTCTTATTCGGCCGAAGTATCAACTCAATGTGGGTGCCATGATTCAGCCGCAGAAGACAAAGTTCGTGCAGGACTATCAGAACAAATACGTGGATACTACACGCACGGTGACCAACTTCTCGCCAACGCTCGACTTCCGTTACCGGTTCAACAAGATGAGCGACTTGCGTCTTAACTACCGAGGTACTACTTCGCAACCGTCAATGACCGATTTGCTTGACATCACGGACGACTCGGATCCTCTGAACATTTCAAAGGGTAATCCTGGACTGAAACCTTCGTTTACCAATAGTCTGCGCGGCTCCTACAACACCTTCCGCCAGAGTTATCAGCAGGCAATCATGGCCTACGTGAACTATAGCAATACTCGCAACAGTATCAGCAGCAAGGTGACCTACGACGACAAGACTGGTGGACGAACCACGCGTCCCGAAAACATTAATGGCAATTGGAATGTGGATGGCGGCTTGATGTTTAACACTGCCATCGATTCAGCGGGCTATTTCAATGTGAATACCTTTACCCAGGTTAGCTATCAGAACCAGGTGGGCTATCTTTCTTTGAGTGGCACAGATTCGCAGAAGAACACCACGCGTACCACGTCTTTAAGTGAACGACTGGCTGCCAGCTACCGCAACTCTTGGTTTGAGTTTGAACTCAATGGTCAACTTAAGTTCAACCATACCCGGAACCTGCTTCAGGCTCAGAATAACCTGGACACCTGGAACTTCAACTATGGAGCCAACATTGGCTTTACCTTGCCGTGGGGTACAGGGCTGAACATCGATATCCATGAGAACAGTCGCCGAGGCTACAATGACAAGTCGATGAATACCAACGAACTCATCTGGAACGCGCAGCTCAGTCAGAGTTTCTTGAAGGATCGTACTCTCTCAGTGATGCTTCAGTTCTATGACATCTTGCACAACCAAAGCAACTTCTCACGCAGCATCACAGCCATGTCGCGTACTGATGTACAATACAACAGCATTAACTCTTATGTCATGTTGCACGTCAACTACCGCTTTAATGCTTTTGGCGGAAAGGCTGGACGACAGGAAAGAGAAAGAGGACGCAATCGTGACCGTCAGTGGGGCGGACGCCGAGGTGGCGGCTTCCGTATGTAAGAGAATTTGAAGGGTAAACAATATATCTCCCCGTTACGATTTAAGCGGACAGACTATACTGCTGCACATGTATGGCCAGTCCGCTTTTTCTTTATACCACAAGGAAGGAGGGCTCTTCCGGCATTTGGAAGTGCCCCTTTTTATCGTTGTACTTGAATGGATGTAAATCACTCCCGAACCGGATATGGTCACTAAACAGACCTGTTGCAGCTTGTTGATGGCAGGCTAACGAGACGGTAGTGGCTGACTTGGACAAGGTCCCACAGCCTGGGCACTCAATGCCACCGCTGTGGGCAATGAGTGCCCAAACAGCAGGATTGTTTTTGGGCATTCCACTGGAACTTGACAAGTGACGAATCAGTGATAGAAGTGAGGGATGATAACCCATCTATCACGCATCTATCACTCTACTTATGTCGCTTACTGTCAGTCGAATAATGTAAGATATCAAGAAAAGTGATAGATAGTGGCGAGAAAATGAAAAACTTTTCCTGCGCGCGTGCGCGCGTAAGGGCGGTCATCAAAGAAGGAGTCAAGAGGACAACGTCTGATAATGGCAGGGCCTTCAGTCCGTTGTGTATCAATCCAAACATTGAAATCGCAGACATTACACCAAATCCCGGATGTCCCAATAAAAAGACGGCACCTTTATAAACAAGATGCCGTCTTATGACGTTTGCAAAAGTATGGCGCTTAATACAACAATAAAAGACCTGCAAAAGCTGCAAAGACTATCATGTGGATAGGATTTATTTTCACCCATTTAGTTCCGATGAAAGTGGCGACAAAGAGAGCTGTGCTAATCCAAAAATGCCAGGGGCTGACAGATGGAGTGCTGAAATTCTCGGGCGTGCACAGTAATAAAGTTGCTGCAGCAAGCAGGCCAACTACAGTAGGCCGCAGTACGGAAAAGATGCTTTGAAGAGTAGGTGTGTCCATATAGCGCATCAGCACTCGGGCTATGAGTATCATCAGCAGGAAAGAAGGAAGAATAAGGGCCACAGTAGCCACGGTGCTGCCCAATACGGACAGACCTGTTCCCATACCGGCATTGTGCACAGCAGTGTAGCCGCAATAGGTGGCGGCATTGATGGCTATGGGGCCTGGCGTCATTTGGCTAATGGCGGCAATGTTGGTGATTTCTGCCGTTGAGAGCCAGTGATGGTGCACCACCGTCTCGGTCTGAATGAGCGAGAAAATGCCATAACCACCCCCAAAGCCGAAGATGCCTATCTCGAAAAATGTGATGAAAAGTTGCAGGAAGATCATTTACTCAGTAGGTTTGATGAGTTTGCCGTACAGATAGCCACCTATGATGGCTGCAAGGATAATGAACACAGGGTTGACATGCAGTGCCCAAATGGCAATCGTGCTGACCACGGGAATCCAGCAATTGGACATTCCAATCTTTGCATTCTTGGCCAGATTGAATGTGGGGACTGCTATCAAAGCCACTACGGCAGGACGTATGCCACGGAACATGGCTGCCACCCAAGGCACATCTTGAAATCTGTGGAAGAACAGGGCGATGAGCAGAATGATGAGAAATGAAGGCAAAGCGGTGGCAAGGCAAGTGCAGACGGCACCAGGCAGCCGGCGTAGTCTGTAGCCTATGAACACACTCATGTTGATGGCAAGTGCGCCCGGGCAACTTTGCGCCACTGCAATGATGTCGGCAAATTCTTCACGGGAAAGCCACTTGTGCCTTTCCACCACTTCGGCCTCTATAATAGGAATCATGGCGTATCCACCCCCAAGGGTGAATGCGCCAATCTTCAGGAATGTCTTGAAACTTTTCTTATAAAAGTTGTCCATACATTATTTATGTTCTTCAATCCACTTGCGTGCATTGACAAATGCTTCAATCCATGGAGTCACCTCCTCATAGCGACGGTCGCGTGGATACCATGCGCATTGCCATGGGAAAATGGCACGTTCGGGGTGTGGCATCATGGCCAAATGACGACCATCGGCAGAGCAGATAGCTGCGACATTGTAGTCGGAACCGTTCGGATTGCCAGGATATTCAGCATAGTTGTATTTGGCCACCACATTGTAGTGGTCTTCAGCCTCGGGCAGATAGAAACGACCCTCGCCGTGTGCCACCCAAATGCCGAGTTTGTTGCCGCTCAGTGTGCGGAGCATCACACTCTCGTTGCGTGGAATGCTCAAGCCGAGGAACGAACTTTCAAACTTCTTGGAGTTGTTGGGCCGCATGTGGGTGCGGTGCTCATGCTCGGGGTTGATGAGGTTGAGCTCTATCATTAGCTGGCAACCATTGCAGATGCCGAGACTGAGCGTGTCCTTGCGGGCATAGAATTTGTCGAGGGCTTCCTTGGCCTTGGGGTTGAAAAGGAAAGCACCTGCCCAGCCTTTGGCGGAGCCAAGCACGTCACTGTTGGAGAATCCGCCGCAGAACACAATCATGTTTACGTCTTCGAGAGTTTCGCGACCGCAGATGAGGTCGGTCATCATCACGTCTTTAACGTCGAAACCTGCGAGATAGAGTGTGTAGGCCATTTCACGTTCACCATTGGTTCCCTTTTCCCGGATAATGGCAGCCTTGATGCCGGATGGTGTACGGCGGTCGGCTGAGAGACCGAATTGGGCGAGTGTGCCACGGAATGTGTCGTTGAATTTCATTTCCAGAGGCTGCTTCTTGTAGTTGGTGAAGCGCTTCTTGGCACATCCGTTCATGCTCTGTTTCTGGTCGAGTTCATAAGATGTCTTGTACCATGTGTCACGTAGGCTGTTGATGTCGAAGCTCTGTTCGAAGTCCTCCTTCTTCACAACGAGTGTGCGACTGTCTGGAGTGGGGTAACCAATCTTGGCATACATCACCTCGTGTTCTTCCATGAATTTCTTGAACTCCTCCTTGTGCTCGTCGGATACCTGCATAACCACACCGGGGTTTTCTGCCATAAGCACCTTTACAATGTCATTGCAGGCAATGTCGTGCAGGTTGATGTGCAATCCGCCCTTTGGATTGGCGAAGCACATTTCCAGCAGGCAAGTGATCAGGCCGCCAGCGCTGATATCGTGTCCGGCCAGGATCCATCCTTTCTTGACGAGTTCCTGAACGGCATTGAAACAGTCTACAAAGTAGTCGGGGTTAGTCACGGTAGGCACATCGTCACCCACCTTGCCCAGACTCTGTGCAAAGGCACTGCCACCCAGACGGAGTTCGTCGCTGCTGAAGTCGATATGATAAAGTGAAGAGTTCTTGTCGTTAACGAGAACGGGCGATACAACTTTCTTGATGTCTGACACTTCACCGCCACTGGTTACAATAACTGTGCCGGGAGCGATGATTTTCTCGCCGTTCGGATATTGTTGTGACAGGGAGAGTGAATCCTTTCCTGTAGGAACATTTACATGGATGTCGCAGCAGAAGTCGCTCAGAGCCTTGACGGCACTGTAGAGGCGAGCATCTTCACCCTTCTGGGAGCGGCAAGGCCACATCCAGTTGGCAGACAAAGAGAGACTCTTCATGCCATCTGCGAGAGGAGCCCAAACAATGTTGGTCAGAGATTCTGCCACGGAGAGCACCGAACCGGCTTCGGGAGAAGCAAGTCCTGCTTGTGGAGCATGTCCAAGTGCTGTGGCGATTCCTTTTTCGCCACGGTAGTCGAGAGCCACTACACCACAGTCACTCAGCGGCAACTGGATTTCACCCTGGCACTGCTGGCGTGCCACTTTACCTGTCACGGAGCGGTCTACCTTGTTGGTCAACCAGTCCTTGCAGGCCACAGCTTCAAGCTGAAGCACACGGCTTACATAGTCGTTGAGTTTATCTTGGGTGTAAGAAACGTTTTCGTAGTGACGTTCCACAGTCTCGTCTCGCATAATGGTTTTCGGTGAATGGCCGAACATCTGCGCCACATCGAGGTCGAAAGGTTTCACGCCATCGCCTTGCACAAACGAGAAGTGGGCATCGCCTGTAGTTTCGCCAACCACATAGAATGGAGCGCGCTCACGTTCTGCAATCTTGCGCACGTGATCAATGTGCTTTTCATCGATAAGCAATCCCATACGCTCTTGGCTCTCGTTGGCAATGATCTCCTTGGCCGACAGTGTTTTGTCGCCGATAGGCAACTTGGTCATGTCTATCTGTCCGCCACATTCTTCCACAAGTTCCGAGAGACAATTGAGGTGACCGGCAGAACCATGGTCGTGGATAGAGACTACGGGGTTATTGTCTTCCTCAACGAGAGCACGCACCAGGTTGTAAGCACGCTTTTGCATTTCAGGGTTGGCACGCTGCACGGCGTTCAACTCAATGCCGTTACTATAGCGGCCGGTGTCTACAGACGACACAGAACCACCGCCGAGACCGATGCGGTAATTGTCGCCACCTACAACCACCACCTTGTTGCCTTTTTGTGGCTCTTTCTTGAGGCAGTCGCGCTTGGTGCCGTAACCTACACCGCCGGCGAGCATGATTACTTTGTCGTAGGCATATTTCTCGTTGCCCTCCTGGTGCTCGAAAGTGAGCAGGGAACCGGTGATTATGGGTTGTCCGAATTTGTTTCCAAAGTCGCTCGCACCGTTTGACGCCTTGATAAGAATCTGTTCTGGTGTTTGGTAGAGCCATTTGCGCACTGGCATGACGTTTTCCCAATCGCGTCCACCTTCCAGACGGGGATAGGCAGTCATGTAGACCGCAGTACCGGCAATAGGCCAAGAACCTGTGCCACCTCCCATACGGTCGCGGATTTCACCTCCCGTACCGGTAGCTGCGCCATTGAATGGTTCCACGGTTGTGGGGAAGTTGTGGGTCTCGGCCTTGAGTGAAATGACACTCTCAATATCTTTGATGTGGAAATAGTCGCTTGTAGATTGATCGGCAGGTGCAAACTGCTCGATGACAGGACCTTGTGCAAAGGCCACATTGTCCTTGTATGCCGACAGAATCTTGTTCGGGTTCTCCTGTGTGGTTTTCTTAATCATGGCGAAGAGTGACGATTCCATCTCCTTGCCGTCTATGATAAAGGTTCCGCCGAAAATCTTGTGGCGGCAATGCTCAGAGTTAATCTGTGCAAAACCGAATATTTCAGAGTCTGTGAGCGGACGTCCCAGTTCTTTTTCTATTTTGTGGAGATATTCAATTTCTTCGGGAGAGAGTGCAAGACCTTCCTCTTCGTTGTATTTCTCCAGATTTTCCACGTGCTTGATAGGCTCAGGCTTGTGGTTGACGGTGAAGATGTTCTGGTCGAGACCTTCATACATGCGCTGGAGCATAGTGTCATGGTCGGCGTCTTTTGAGTCAACGGGGAAATACTCTTCAATACGCGAAATGCCGTTAAGACTCATGTTCTGAGTTATCTCAACGGCATTCGTACTCCAAGGAGTAATCATTTCGCGGCGCGGGCCCACGTAGAATCCCTCAAGCGTCTGTTGCTCGAGAAGTTCGGCGTCACCGTAGAGCCATGAAAGTTCGCTAATCTCGTCGTGGTTGGGCTGATGGTCGATTTCAGTGGCAATCACGCTCTTAGTAGGAGTTCTGAAAAAAAGAATCATAGTTTCTTTATTGTTAAATAAGATTTTTGTTTCTGCTTGCAAAGTTACAGCAAATAGGCAGAAGAACAAAATAAAACAAAGCTTTTGTTTCCTTTATTCGGTCAATTACACTACCTTTGCACATATAAATTCGTGATTATGCCCGACATTTCGCAATATTTTCCCATTTCAGACCCCACGCTGATATTCTTCGTGGTGTTGCTTATCATTCTCCTTGCTCCCATCATCATGGGCAAACTGCGCATACCGCATATCATCGGCATGGTTCTTGCAGGAATGTTGGTGGGGCAGTATGGACTCAATGTCTTGGCGCGTGATGATTCGTTTGAGCTGTTCGGCAAGGTGGGCATCTATTACATCATGTTCTTGGCGGCTCTTGAAATGGATACGACAGGTATCAAACGAAACAAAACCCGCTATTTGGTCTTTGGCGCCCTGACTTTTGTTGTTCCTTTTGTTCTGTCGTATATCACGGGGAGTATGTTCTTGGGATATACTTCCACTGCATCACTCTTGTTGGGGTGTATCATGGCCTCCAACACCCTTATAGCTTATCCCATTGTTTGCCGCTATGGCTTGCAGAAGAAACCAAGTGTATCGCTCAGTGTGGGTGCATCCATGTTGTCGCTTTTTATTGCGCTTGTCGTGTTGGCTGCACTTGTGGGATCGGTGAGTGGTGAAACAGAATTTGCTTATTGGGTATGGTTCGGCTTGAAATTTGCCCTGTTCTGTGCTGGCATGATTTGGGCCATGCCTAAACTGACCCGTTGGTTCTTGCGGCGCTATTCCGATGCAGTGATGCAGTTTATCTTTGTCCTGGCAGTGATGTTCCTCAGTGCGGCTCTTTCCGAGGCTATTGGGCTTGAGGGCATTTTCGGCGCTTTCTTCGCAGGTTTGGTGCTCAATCGTTATATTCCGCAACTTTCGCCTTTGATGAATCGTATAGAGTTCATAGGCAATGCCATATTCATCCCCTATTTCCTTATTGGTGTGGGTATGCTCATTGACGCCAAGTTGCTCTTTGCAGGCGGTAGTGTCATTTGGGCCACGGTATGCATTGTCGGCATGGGAACACTTGCCAAGGCTTTGGCAGCCTATGTGGCGAGTATAGGTTTCAAAATGCCTCTCACCTCGGGTAACATGATGTTCGGACTTACTTCTGCCCATGCTGCAGGAGCCATTGCTATGGTAATGGTAGGCATGCGGCTACGTGCTTCCGACGGTTCAGTTCTCGTCAACAGTGACATGCTCAATAGCGTGGTCCTTATGATTCTTTTTACCTGTGTCATCAGTTCCGTCCTCACTGAACGGGCTGCTCAGCAGATAGCGTTGCGTGACAAGGATGAACAGATAGAGCATGGGGCTGTCGTGGATGACGAGAAGATACTTATCCCTGTGAAATATCCAGAGTATGCAGATACTCTTATCCACTTGGGCATTCTGATGCGCAATCCAAGACTGAATCGAGGCCTGGTGTGTCTCAACGTGGTGTACGACGACAAGAATGCGCGGGCCAACCAGGAACGCGGACGGAGACTGCTTGATCATTTGGTGGCAACTGCCAGCGCAGCAGATGTGAAAATGCAGACACAGGTGCGCATAGCTGCCAATATTGCTAATGGCATCAAGCATGCTTTTAAGGAATATGAGGCCTCGGAAATAATTCTCGGCTTGCATCAGCATGGTGACGTGACCAAGGCTTTTTGGGGAGAGTTTCAGCAGAGTCTTTACAATGGACTCAATCGGCAGATAATTCTGGCTCGTTTCAATCAACCGCTCAGTACGCTCCGCCGCATTCAGGTGGTGGTGCCGTCAAGGGCGGAGTTTGAAAGTGGGTTCTATCGTTGGCTGGAGCGTATGGCGCGTTTGGCAGAAAACCTGGAATGCCGCATACAATTTCATGGGCGGCAGGAATCGCTGGAACTTATCGGTGAATATCTGCAGAACCGTCATGCCAGTGTCCGGGCGGAATATACGTTGATGGGGCATTGGAATGAGCTTCCACAGTTGGCCTCTACCGTCAAGGAAGATCATCTCTTTGTGGTAGTGTCGGCAAGAAAGAGTACTGTATCTTATAAACCTGCTATCGAGAGACTTCCATTTGAACTGACCCAGTATTTCAAAGGCAAGAACGTGATGATTATATTCCCGGAGCAGTTTGGCGAACAACCTTTGGAAACCATGACGTTTGCAGAACCTCAGCATCAGGAGGAGCGTAGTGCTTATGATGCGCTGAGCGAATGGATACATAAAAAGTTGAGAAAATAATAAGAATAGAATATGATAGACATTAAAGGTATAACGAAGAGTTTCGGCTCATTGCAAGTGCTCAAGGGCATTGACTTGCACATAGGCAAGGGTGAGGTGGTGAGCATTGTCGGGCCGAGTGGGGCAGGTAAGACCACATTGCTTCAAATTATCGGTACATTGGACAAACCCGATGGAGGTGATATTACTATCAATGACATTGATGTGCGCCATCTTTCGGGCACCAAGTTGTCAGAATTTCGCAACAAGCACATCGGTTTTGTGTTCCAGTTTCATCAGTTGTTGCCAGAGTTCACGGCCATTGAGAATATTATGATCCCTGCCTACATAGCCGGTGTGAAACCATCAGAAGCGAAGAGACGGGCTACGGAACTGCTCGAATTTATGGGACTTGCCGATCGTGCTAATCATAAGCCCAATGAACTGTCTGGAGGCGAGAAGCAACGTGTGGCGGTGGCTCGTGCTCTGATCAATCGCCCAGCTGTTATTCTGGCTGATGAACCGTCAGGCAGTCTTGATACGAAAAACAAGCAGGAATTACATCAACTCTTTTTCGACTTGCGTGACAAGATGGGACAGACTTTTGTCATTGTTACCCACGATGAGGGATTGGCATCTATCACAGACCGTACTATTCATCTGAAAGACGGCATGATAGTGGACGATGGGCAAACAACAAACGATACGGAAAAACAAGATGTGGAAAATGCATCCGTGAAATTAGAGGAGGAGACTATATGAGCCAGATAAAATTGGGTGACTATAACGATCTGACCGTGGTGAAGACTGTTGACTTCGGCATCTATCTTGATGGAGGTGATGAGGGAGAAATTCTGATGCCTTCACGCTATGTGCCCGATGGCATTCGCCCGGGTGACACCATCGATTGTTTTCTTTATCTTGATCAGGACGAACGGCTTGTGGCTACTACGGAGGAACCTTTGGCAAAAGTAGGCGAGTTTGCTTGTCTTGAGGTGGCATGGGTAAACGAGTATGGTGCTTTCCTGAATTGGGGACTGATGAAAGATCTCTTTTGTCCATTCCGCGAACAGAAGATGCGTATGGTGAAAGGCAATAAGTATGTGGTTTATGTCCATATTGACGAGGAAAGCTATCGCATTGTGGCTTCTGCCAAGGTGGAACACTTCTTGAGCAAGGAACGTCCTGCCTACAAGCATGGAGAAGAAGTTGATTTACTGGTATGGCAGAAAACGGAATTGGGTTTTAAGGTCATTATCGACAACAAGTATGCCGGATTGGTTTACGAGGATCAGGTATTCCGTCATCTGCAGACTGGCGATCGCCTGAAAGGTTATATTGCCAACGTCCGTACTGACGGAAAAATTGATGTCACCGTCCAACCCACAGGGCGTAGACAGACACTTGATTTCTCTGAACAACTTTTGCAGTATCTGAAGGATAATGGCGGAAAGTGTGACTTGGGTGACAAAAGTGATGCTGAAGACATCAAACTTCGTTTCCAAGTAAGCAAGAAAGTCTTCAAGCGTGCCATTGGCGACCTTTATAAGCGGCATCTTATAGCTATTGCCGACAAGGGCATCCAGTTGCTGTAGTATTGTTTTCCAAAAGGCAATAAATTATTGTGATTATAAATATAAAAAGTGACGAACCATATGGCTCGTCACTTTTTATTTGTAGCCTGTGTGCTTTACAGGATAGTCTTTACAGCCTCGAGCATACCCTTTTCCCGAATGAGGTCAAGGTCTTTCTTTACGAGTTCTGTCAAGCCTGGAACTGTCTTGTTGAGGTCTTCCTTCCAAATGTAATCGAAGGCGAGAACACCCTCGGCAACTTTCTGTGTGTCGCCTGTAGCCCAAAGTTCCTGCAGTTTGTCGATAATCTTTTGGTCGTCCTGAGGCTTGATTTCTGCACCGTCAGCACGTTTGCCACCCTTGTAGTAAGTGATGATGGCAGCCAAACCGAATACCAAACCCTGTGGCAGTTCACCCTTGCGCTCCAAATAGATTTTCACGCCTGGCAGATCGCGAGTTTCATACTTGGGGAATGAGTTGAGCATGATGCTTGTTACCTGGTGGTCAACAAATGGGTTCTCGAAGCGCTCCAATACATCGGAAGCAAACTTCTGAAGTTCTTCCATTGGGAGATCGAGAGTCTGCATAAGTTCGTCGAACTGTACCTTATGGATGTATTTGCCAAGAACAGGATGTTCGCAAGCGTCGCGAACGATGTTCACGCCACTAAGATATGTAACAGGGCTCAGTACGGTGTGAGGACCATTGAGCAATGTCACCTTACGTGCATGGTATGGCTTCTCGTTGTCTGTGATGAGCACGTGGAGACCTGCTTTGTGTGCAGGGAATTCTTCCTTCATCTGCTCCACAGTCATATTTTCAGCCTTCTCGATAACCCAAAGGTGGAAGCATTCTGCCTTCACCACGAGGTTGTCTTTGTAGCCTACAGTCTGCTGGATATCCTTGATGGTATCGCGTGGGAAACCTGGAACAATGCGGTCTACGAGAGTAGCGCATACAAAGCAGTTGTCTGTGAACCACTTCTTGAATCCCTCGTAGTCAGCGCCCATGTCTTCCTTCCAAAGTTCAATGTACTGGTAGATACACTCCTTGAGGTGATGACCATTGAGGAAGATAAGCTCGCAAGGCATGAGAATCATACCCTTGGATGGGTCACCATTGAAGAACTTGTAGCGGTGGAAAAGCAACTGAACGAGCTTGCCTGGATAAGATGCGGCAGGAGCGTCTGTAAACTTGCAGCTGTCGTCGAAAGCAATACCTGCTTCAGTTGTATTTGAGATGATGAAACGCATCTCTGGCTGCTCTGCCAAAGCCATGAAAGCCTGGTTCTGAGAATATGGGTTCAGAGCGCGGCTAACCACGTCAATACGCTCCAAGGTGTTCACGGGCTGTCCGTTCTCCTTACCTTGCAGGTTTACGTGATAGAGGCAGTCCTGGCCGTTCAACCAGTCAACCATACCCTGAGCCAATGGCTGTACGATAACAACAGAGCTGTTGAAGTTGGTTCTCTGGTCCATTTTCCAGATAATCCAATCAACGAATGCACGGAGGAAGTTACCCTCACCAAACTGGATAATTCTTTCAGGGGCTACGCTCTTAGGCGCAGTTCTCTTGTTTAGAGATTTCAATTGTTCCATGATAAAGTTTATACTTTTTAAAATGTTTCGATTTTTCAAGTGCAAAGATACCTTTTTCTTGGTAATCTGCACCTAAAAAGAAGAAATAAATTCACGCAAAGGTTTACGTTTTGCGTGGATTTACATGGCAAACGCGTTGAAACCTCCGTCTACCACTGCCACGGTGCCTGTGACGAACTTGGAAGCATCGCTCATCAGGTAGTGTATGGTGCCACAGAGTTCTTCAGGCTCGCCCATACGTCCAAATGGGGTTTGACGTATTACATCTTTGCCGCGTTCTGTATAGGTGCCGTCGGGATTGGTGAGAAGTGAGCGGTTTTGTTCGGTGATGAAGAAACCTGGGGCAATGGCATTGACGCGGATGCCCTCACCGAACTTCTTGGCACATTCTGTGGCCATATAGGCCGTGAAGTTGCTGATGCCGGCTTTGGCTGCAGCATAGCCGCAAACACGTGTCATGGGGCGGAATGCCGCCATTGACGAGAAGTTGATAATGGCTCCTCTGCCTTGCTTGGACATAGGCTTGAGAAATGCCTGTGTAGGGATGACTGTACCTGTGAGGTTGAGTGAGAGAACGCGTTGGAATTCATCGGCCTTGAGGTCGAAGAATGTCTGGTCTGGAGCAATGGTCGCACCTTTCATGTTGCCGCCGGCAGCATTGAGCAGAGTGTCCACACGGCCGTATTTGGCAAGAATGTCGTGGCAGTTCTTTTCTACCGTTTCCTGGTTCATCACGTCTGTCTTCATGAACTCGCAAGTTCCACCGGCCTTGGCGATGTCGTCCACGATTTCTTTGCCCACCTCTTCCTTACGTCCGAGGATGATTACTTTGGCGCCGTTGAGGGCGAGATATTTTGCTATGCATCTTCCGAGCACGCCTGTGCCGCCTGTGATGACTGTTACATTGTCTTTGATGTCAAATAAATTATTCATAATGATAGTCCTTAAAGTGTTAGTAAAGTCCTGGTTGTTTGTATTCGATGCCGAGTTCACGGTCAACTGTAGCGAGTATGCCCTGCACTTGTCCCATGGCGAACATGCGTCCAAGGAATGAGTAGCCGGCATTGTATCCACGCTTGTCATCGCCGAGCATTTCCATGCCGTGGTCAACGCGCATAGGCAATTGCGGGTTGGCTTTCTCGAAAATACGTGCCAGTTCTATGACATCGGCGCGTCCGCCCAAGTGCGATGCTTCGGTGAAGTCGCCGTTGGGGAAAATGTGGCAGGAACGCAGGTGTACGAACCATGTGCGTGAAGCGTACTTGCGTGCCAACTCCACCACATTGTTGTGGGCACCAGCCGACAATGAGCCCGCGCAGAAGGTAAGTCCGTTGTGTGGATTGTCCACGGCCTTGAGAAACCATTCTATGTCTTCGTCGCAGGTGACGATGCGAGGCAGTCCGAGAATGGGGAATGGAGGATCGTCCGGGTGAACGCACATGTTCATACCATATTCCTCACAGGTGGGCATGATGGCGCTGAGGAAATAGCGCATGTTCTCGCGCAACAGGTCTTTGTCTATACCTTTGTAAAGAGCAAGCAATTGGCGGAATAGCTCCACAGGATGCTCATCGCCTTCCTTGATGTTGCCACTCACGAACCCCTGTGTCTTGACGATAATGTTTTCCACGAGTTTGTGGTCGTCTTCGGGTGTCATGGTCTGCTTGAGTTTTTCTACCTCCGCGAGTACTTCCTGACTCCAGTCTTTCTCGGCACCCTCGCGTTTCAGGATATGAATGTCGAAGTAGGCAAACTGTGCGTGTGAAAAGAACAGGTTGGTGGTGCCGTTCTCGTTGGGGTGGGTGAGGTCTGTTCGGGCCCAGTCGAGCACGGGCATGAAGTTGTAGCAAATGGTGTGTATGCCCTCTTCGCCCAGGTTCTTGAGGCTCACCTTGTAGTTTTCTATGAGTTGGTCGCGGTCGGGTCCTGCATATTTGATACTTTCGCTCACGGGCAGACTTTCCACCACGCTCCAACGCATGCCGTAGCTTTCTATGTAAGTCTTGAGATCATGAATTTTCTCGCGTGTCCAGACTTCTCCGTTTGGCACATCGTGCAGTGCCGTGACAATGCCCTGCACACCGATTTGCTTGAGCATGGCAAGTGTAATTTTGTCGTTCTTGCCAAACCATCTCCAAGTTCTTTCCATAATGTCTGTTTTTGTAATAATAATTATTTGGCTGCAAAGATATATAATTGGAGAAAATAGAAATGTAAAAAACGTACATATTTTATGATTATTTGTACGTCAACCATATAATATGCACGTTTTCTTTGCTCGTTTCACTTGTGCGAATGCTGCTATTTCAACTTTTCCGCCAGATAGGGTGCCGTATGGCTTGTGGAACATTTCGCCACTTCTTCGGGTGTTCCGCAGCACACCAGTGCGCCACCTTTGTCACCGCCGTCAGGACCGAGGTCTATGATGTAGTCTGCACACTTGGCCACATCCATATTGTGTTCAATGACAAGGATGGTGTGTCCACGTTCTATCAGAGCATTGAAGGCGGCAAGCAGTCGTTTGATGTCGTGGAAATGCAGACCCGTGGTAGGCTCATCAAAGATGAAAAGTGTTGGATCAGCCTTTTCCTGTCCGATGTAGTAAGCAAGTTTCACACGCTGGTTCTCGCCGCCGGAAAGGGTAGAGGAATTCTGTCCCAGTTTGATGTATCCCAGTCCCACGTCTTCCAATGGTTGCAACTTGCGTGCAATGGCATCTTGCTTGCCTTCGCGGAAGAAGGCGATGGCCTCGCTTACGGTCATGTT
Source organism: uncultured Prevotella sp. (assembly GCA_905198745.1). Lineage (GTDB taxonomy): Bacteria > Bacteroidota > Bacteroidia > Bacteroidales > Bacteroidaceae > Prevotella. Next base: position 75,910 of record CAJKDU010000003.1, read on the forward strand.
GAGCACGTCGTTAATGTTTTTTCCCGCGAAGCGCACTTCGAGTACTTCTTTCTTGAACCGTTGTCCGTGACAGGCTTCGCATTCCAGTACCAGGTCGGCCATGAATTGCATTTCCACGGTGATAACTCCCGCTCCCTTACATTCCTCGCAGCGTCCGCCCTCTGCATTGAATGAAAAATATTGTGCCGTGAACCCCATTTGCTTGGCGAGGGGTTGGTCTGCAAAGAGTTGGCGTATCATATCGTAGGCTTTGAGATATGTGGCGGGATTTGACCGTGAACTTTTTCCGATTGGGTTCTGGTCTACAAACTCCACTGCCTTCATGCTGTCTATGTCGCCTTCAAGTGAAGCATATTCTCCAGGGGTGTCTGCCACCATGTCCAGGTGTCGGCGAAGGGCGGGGTAGAGAATGCCCTTGATGAGTGAACTTTTGCCGGAGCCGCTCACGCCTGTCACCACGGTCATCACGTTGAGAGGAAACTTCACGTCGATGCCCCGTAGGTTGTTCATTCGTGCACCTTTCACCTCAATAAACATGTTCCATGAACGGCGACTTTGGGGTACGTCTATGTTCTCCTCGCCGAGCAGATATTTCACAGTGTAGCTGTTGGGATATTTCTTGGCTGTCTCCTCGTTGATATTTTTTGCATCGCCCTGGAACACGATTTCTCCTCCCAGTCGTCCTGCGTCAGGTCCCACGTCGATAAGGTAGTCTGCAGCGCGGATGATGTCCTCGTCATGTTCCACGACCATCACCGTATTGCCGGCTTCCTTGAGTTCTTGGAGCACATGGATGAGCAGGTCTGTGTCACGGCTATGAAGACCGATGCTGGGTTCGTCAAGAATGTAGAGTGATCCCACAAGCGGACTTCCAAGCGACGTGGTGAGGTTGATGCGCTGGCTCTCGCCACCACTCAGCGTGTTGGAAGGTCGGTTGAGAGTGAGGTAACCCAGTCCTACTTCGCAGATAAATCCCAGTCGGGAGCGTATCTCCGTGAGAAGGCGTCGTGCCACGGTAGACTCATGTTCAGAGAGTTTAAGTTGGTCAAACCATGCCTTGAGTCTGTATACCGGCATTTCCACCAACTCGCTGATGCTCATTCTGCCCACCTTCACATAGTTGGCCTCCTTTTTCAGACGTGAACCATGGCAGTCGGGACATACAGTGCGTCCACGATACCGGCTCATCATCACCCGATATTGTATTTTATACTGGTTGTCTTTCACCATTTGGAAGAACCCGTCTATGCACGCTTTGTTGGCGAGGCTGCGCCGCTTGTCGCATGGAAGTCCGTGCCAGAGCATATCCTTTTGTTGACGTGTGAGCTTAAAGTACGGCTCAAAAATGGGAAAATTGTCTTTGACAGCTCTGCGGCAGAATTCCTCCTTCCAGGTTTTCATTTTCTCTCCGTGCCAGCATTGCACGCATCCGTCGTAGACGCTTAGTGTTGTGTTGGGGATGACGAGTTTTTCGTCAATACCTATCACATGTCCGAAACCTTCGCAAGTAGAACAAGCTCCGGCTGGCGAGTTGAAGGCGAACATATTGTCTGAGGGTTCTTCAAATCTGATGCCGTCTGCCTCAAAGCGTGTCGAGAAGTCGTATGGAATGTTGGCCGGTAGCAGGAGCAGACGGCAGAGTCCGTCGCCCTCGTAGAAGGCCGTTTCCGCAGAGTCGGTAAGTCGCGATATGCTGTCCTTTGAATTGTCTGCCGACAGGCGGTCTATGAGAATCCAAACGTCTTGTGCAGGAGTGTTCTCACAGAGTGAACCCTCCAGAAAGTCGTCTATACGCACAAACTCTCCTTTTACGAAGATGCGCACATATCCTTGTTGCAACTCCATTTCGAGTTGTTTGCGCAGGGATCGGCCTTCTATGACACGTAGTGGTGCCAGCAGGCAGAACTTGGTTCCCTCGTCAAATTCGAGTGCTTTCTTCACCACGTCTTCAGGAGTATGCTTTTTCACCTCTTCACCGCTTACGGGCGAGAAGGTGTGGCCAATGCGTGCGAAGAGCAATCTCAGGTACTCGTATATTTCGGTAGAGGTGCCAACTGTGGAACGGGGATTGCGCGAGATAACCTTTTGCTCGATGGCAATGGCTGGAGGCAGTCCTTTGATGAAATCGCATTCAGGTTTGCTCATGCGTCCTAAGAACTGGCGCGCATATGACGAAAGACTTTCCACATAGCGCCGTTGCCCCTCTGCATAAAGCGTGTCGAAGGCTAGCGACGACTTGCCGGAGCCGCTCACGCCGGCCACGGCTATGAACTTGCCACGGGGAATGTTGAGGCTGATGTTCTTCAGGTTGTTGACCCTGGCGCCTTTGATTTCAATATATCCTTCCATGTATGGGTTTCTGGCGATTATCTGAGGTCTATGACTTCAGCAGTGGGGAAGTCCTTGGAGTTGAAACTGAAAGTGGCATCGCTCTGGCGGCTTGCCTTGAAGTTGGAAATGCTGATGGTGGTCCAGGTTGACCCCTGACGCATTTTCACTTGCTTAGGCACATAGTTCTTGTCCACGGTGATATACATTTCCTGTATAGTGCGCTGTTTGTTTTGTGCCGTGAGGTGCACCTTGTAGTCTGTGCCCTGGCTGGTGAGCCCAAGCGTATAGCCGGTGTTGTAGATATGGATGAACGTGTATGGATTCATACGCATCTGCTGTGCCTGCGTAGGAGTGTTGACGTTCACCTCGTTGGTCTTCTTCATATAGGTCCATTGTGTCTTGCCGTTGAACCATATCATGGCATTGGCGGTACGGGCATGAAATTTGTTGCCCTTGATGGCAATGGTTCCGGAAGCATAGCCGTATTTTCCTCCGTTCATGGTGAAGTTGGCCTGTGCGCCACCCTTGCTGCCAACCACGGCGGCTGTCTTGTCGAGAATTTTCTTTGCCTTTGCTGCTTGCTGGGCACTGGCTCCGAGAGTGAGCAGTGCTATCAGTGTTACTAAAAACAATCTTTTCATACGTCGTTAATTTTATTAGTTGTCCTTTTTCTATTTCAGTTGTGAGATGAGAGTCATCAAACTGTTTTCGTCTGCAATGAGCACCTCGCGTGGTTTGCCGCCTTGTGCAGCTCCCACGATGCCTGCCTTCTCGAGTTGGTCCATCAGTCGTCCGGCTCGGTTGTAGCCGATGGAGTACCGACGTTGTATCATGCTGGTTGAGCCTTGTTGCGAGCTGACCACAAGTTGTGCGGCTTCGGTGAACAGAGGGTCGAGCGAGTGAAGATCCACGGCACCTCCACCCATAGCTGTGTCGGCCTCGTCTTCCTTAGGTTCCGGCAGCCACAAAGGCTCCACAGGACCTGGCTGTGCCGAGATGTATTCGTTGATGCGTTCCACTTCGGGAGTGTCCACAAAGGCACATTGCACACGGACTGGCTCGTTGCCGCAAAGATAGAGCATGTCGCCTCGTCCGATAAGTTGGTTGGCGCCCGGACGGTCGAGGATGGTGCGCGAGTCAATCATGGCACTCACCTTGAAGGCAATACGTCCGGGGAAGTTGGCCTTGATGTTACCGGTGATGATGCTCGTGGTGGGTCGTTGAGTGGCGATGACCATGTGTATGCCCACGGCGCGTGCCAGCTGGGCGATGCGGGCTATAGGCATTTCCACCTCTTTGCCGGCGGTCATGATGAGGTCGCCGAACTCGTCGATGATGACTACGATGTAAGGCATATACTCGTGACCTTTGGTAAGGTCGAGCTTGTGCTCCACGAACTTCTTGTTGTATTCCTTAATGTTTCTTGCGCCAGCCATCTTGAGCATGTCATAGCGGTGGTCCATCAGGGTGCAGAGGCTCTTGAGTGTGCGCACCACCTTGGTCACATCTGTGATGATGGCCTCGTCGCTGTCGTCTGCCACCTTTGCCATGAAGTGGTCTGCAATGGAAGAGTAGACGCTGAACTCCACCTTCTTCGGGTCGATGAGTACGAACTTCAGTTCATTGGGGTGCTTCTTGTAGAGCAATGAGGTGATGATGGCATTTAGTCCCACAGACTTTCCCTGTCCGGTGGCACCGGCTACGAGCAGGTGTGGAATCTTTGCCAAGTCTGCCATGAACACCTCGTTGGTGATGGTCTTTCCGAGTGCGATAGGCAATTCCATGGTCGATTCCTGGAACTTTCTTGAGTTCAGAATGCTCTCCATCGACACGATGTTGGGCTTGGCGTTAGGCACCTCAATACCGATGGTACCCTTGCCGGGAATCGGGGCTATGATGCGGATGCCCAGGGCAGAGAGGCTTAGGGCTATGTCGTCTTCCAGGTTGCGTATCTTTGAAATTCTCACACCCTCGGCTGGTGTAATTTCGTAGAGCGTGATAGTGGGTCCCACGGTGGCACGTATCGATTTGATTTCCACTCCAAAGTTGCGCAGCACCTCAATGATGCGGTTCTTGTTGGCGGTCTGTTCCGCCTCGTCAATATATGGCTTGCCGTCGTTGTCGTATTTCTTGAGCAAGTCGAGCGTGGGATACTTGTAGTGAGTGAATGGTTCCTTGGGATTGATGGGGGTAGAGAGCACGTCGGCTGGAGCCACAATGTTGCCAGCAGCATGCTCCTCCTCGCCGGCAGCCTGAATGTCCATGTCTATGTCACCGTCGTTGTTTCCTGTCGTTTTAGCGGGATTTTTCTGGTGGCTTGCTGAGGAGACTGTCTCTGGCTTGGGTTCCAGTTCGTCTGTGTTGGCGGGTGCGTTCACCACGGCATTACCCTTGTCGGGGAAGTCCACTGTCTGCGGAGCCGGGTCGTCAAACACCTCGGGGTCTGGCACCGTTTCAATGGGGCGCACGTCGGCATCCGCGTGAACCTCGTCCTGTCGGATATGGTTGGTGATGGTGAACTTCACGCGGTCGGTAATGAATTTCGAGGGGTTGAGCATCTTGCGGATGATGGTGATGGTCTCCGAACTTAGATAAGTGAGAAAGGCGATGGCCACCACCAGCAGCACGGCTACCAGACCAGGAGAACCTATCATGTTTTCCAGATAACGGCACACCGTCATGCCATGACCGCCTCCGGGATTGAACACAGAGTCGTTCATCATCGGGGTGACAAACTTGGCGAATGTCACCGAGCTCCACACCATGACCAGCATGGTGCCCATGAACCACTTGAGCAGGTTCACCTTGTAGGCGTTCATCAGTTGCAAAGCTGCCATAATCATAAACAGCGGTATGAGAAAGGCGGGGACACCGAAACACCGTGCAATGAAAAACCACGACAATAGTGCACCCACCGAACCGCAGGTATTCTGGAAGGCACGCGAGGCGTTCTCCACTTCTCCGGGACGCAACTGGAGCACCAGGCTTTGGTCGGCGGCTCCAGTAGAGAAATAAGATACGAATGCTATGATTGTATAGATTGCGAAGAGCAATAGAACCAGGCCCAGGATGAAGTTCACTTTCTCGTTGTTGAACATGTTCTTGAATCCAACTGCCTCATTGAACGATGACGCTTTTCGCTCTGTCTTTTTTCTTGCCATTATTGTAGATTCCTATTTTATTTAATGCAAAAGTAATTGAAAAAAGTAAGAACCCGCCATTTTTTTCCTCTTTTTTTTCTAATTTTGCATCTTGAAAGTTTTGATAGATGAAAAAAACACTATACAGCAAGTTTGACAAGAAGCGCATTGCCGAGCTTCCCCGGGTGCTCTTTCAGGGGCGTATCGTGGTGATACTCACTCCCGGAGAGACTAAGAAGGCGGTAGATTATCTGCTCTCAAGTCCCATATTGGGCATTGACACCGAGACACGGCCCGTGTTCAAGAAGGGGCAGCAACGCAAGGTGGCGCTGCTGCAGGTGTCTAACCGGGACACTTGTTTCCTGTTTCGCCTGAACCATACAGGCATGACTCCCGACATTATCCGCTTGCTTGAGGACACCACCGTGCCCAAGGTGGGGCTGTCGCTCCACGACGACATGATGTCGCTTCACAAGCGTGCCGAGTTTACTCCAGGCCGATTCATTGACCTGCAGGACTTGGTGGGCGAGTTCGGCATCCGCGACCTCAGTCTGCAGAAACTCTATGCCAATATCTTCGGCCAGAAAATTTCCAAGCGCCAACAACTCAGCAACTGGGAGGCTGACGTGCTCAGCGAGGCGCAAAAGGGCTATGCTGCCACCGATGCCTGGACCTGCATCCAGCTGTACGATGAATTGTGCCGGCTCCACCAGACGGGTGACTACGAACTGGTAGTGGTGCCCGAACCGGAACCGCCTGCAAGCAAGGAATCTCCTGTCGAGCCGGATGAGGTTCATGCTTAGAGAGAACATAACTTCCAAGAATAGAACTGAAAAACAGACCAAACTTATGAACATATACTTGAAAAAAGGCAAGGAGGAAAGTCTCAAGCGTTTCCATCCTTGGATATTCTCGGGCGCCATAGCCCGCATGGATGACGGCATTGAAGAGGGCGACATCGTGAGAGTCTTCACCCACAGTGGCGATTTCATTGCCGTGGGCCATTATCAGATTGGTTCCATTGCCGTGCGCGTGCTCTCGTTCGAGGATTGTCCCATTGACGATGCCTTTTGGCGTGAGCGCCTTCAGTCGGCTCTTGACATGCGCATCAGCATTGGCATTGCCGACAATCCGCAGAACAACACTTACCGACTGGTACACGGCGAAGGCGACAACCTTCCCGGACTTGTCATCGACTGCTACGGCGAGACCGCTGTCATGCAGGCTCACAGCGTGGGCATGCATGTGCGCCGTGAAACCATAGCCCGGCAGCTTGTTGAGGTGATGGGCAACCGCATCAAGAACGTGTTCTACAAGAGCGAGACCACACTGCCTTTCAAGGCAGACCTCGGACAGGAGAACGGATTCATCTATGGCGGTTCGGACGACAACACCGCCGTGGAGAACGGTCTGCGCTTTCATGTGGACTGGCTCAAGGGACAGAAGACAGGCTTCTTTGTAGACCAGCGTGAGAACCGTTCTCTTCTGGAACACTACGCCCAGGGCAAGAGCGTGCTCAACATGTTCTGCTATACGGGTGGATTCTCGTTCTATGCCATGCGTGGCGGTGCCAAATTGGTGCACAGTGTAGACTCCAGCGCCAAGGCTATTGAACTGACCAAGCAGAATGTGGAGCTCAACTTCCCCGGTGATGCCCGCCACGAGGCTTTCTGCGAGGATGCCTTCAAGTTTCTCGATGCTGCCGACGGCAAATATGACCTTATCATCCTCGACCCACCGGCATTTGCCAAGCACCGTGCCGCACTCCACAATGCGCTGAAGGGCTATACCCGTCTGAACGTGAAGGCCTTTGAGCGCATCAAGAAAGGGGGCATCCTGTTCACCTTCAGTTGTTCGCAGGTGGTCACCAAAGACAACTTCCGCAATGCCGTCTTCACGGCAGCCGCACAGTCTGGGCGCCGTGTGCGCATCCTGCACCAGTTGCACCAGCCAGCCGACCATCCCATCAACATCTACCATCCGGAGGGTGAGTATCTCAAGGGACTGGTGCTCTATGTGGAGTAATTGTGACCGAACAGAATGCAATCACATTTTGAAACTCGGGTGGCCAATTTCATCTCCACCCACCATCTCATGACCATGGGGCCACTCTATCTGGCTGCTCTTTCGGGCGGCGCCGACAGTGTGGCAATGCTCCTGCTGCTTGTCCGCCTGGGCTATCGTGTGGAGGCCATGCACTGCAACTTCCATCTGCGTGGCGACGAGTCAGACCGCGACGAGGCTTTTTGCCGACAGCTTTGCCAGGGTCATGGCATACCTTTACATGTTGTCCATTTCGATACCCATGCTTATGCCGACTTGCATAAGGTGAGCATCGAAATGGCAGCACGCAATCTGCGCTATACTTACTTTGAACAACTTCGTCGCGACCTCCACGCCGAGGGCGTTTGTGTGGCTCATCATCGTGACGACCAGGTGGAGACCGTACTGCTCAACCTGGTGCGTGGCACAGGGCTTCACGGACTCACAGGCATGGCTCCACGCCGTGACCATATCCTGCGGCCACTGCTTTCGGTGAGCCGTGCCGACATTGTGGCATGGCTTGAGCAACAGGAGCAGGACTTTGTCACGGACAGCACCAACTTGGTGCCCGATGTGCAGCGCAACAAGCTGCGCTTGCAGGCCATTCCCCTGTTGCGCACCGTCAATCCGGCAGCCAGCGACAATATTGCCCGCACGGCATTGCTTCTGGCTGAGGCCGAACGGGTGTTCAACCGTGCCCTGGAAGAAGGCGAGGCGAGGGCAACCGAGCGTCTTGACGACCATGGCACGCCCCTGTTGCGCATCAGCCTGTCGCGTTTGCTGGAGGAGCCTTCGCCCGAATACCTTTTGTTCCGCATACTCCAACCTTTGCAGTTCACTCCCCAACAGATAGAGCAAATCAGCGGTCGACTCTCTCAGCTCGCCACGGGTAGCGAATGGCGCTCACCTTCTCATCAGTTGGTGGCCGACCGGGGATCTCTTCTTGCCGCACCTTTACCGTCCTCACCCCTCAAGCCGATGAAACTGCCCGAGGGGGGCAACTATGTGCTTCCGTCGGGTGACCGACTGAAGGTGAGCAGAATGCAGGTGGATGCCGATTTTCAGCTTGTCAAAGACCGCATGGCTGCTTGCCTGGATGCCGACTTGGTGGCGTTTCCACTCACGGTTCGCCCGGTGGCAGAAGCCGACCGCTTTGTGCCTTTCGGCATGCGTGGCTCCAAACTGGTGAGCGACTATCTCACCGACCGCAAGATGTCGCTCATAGCCAAGCGTCGCCAACTCGTGGTGGCAGATGCATCGGAGCGCATTGTGTGGCTTGTGGGCGAACGTCCCGACGGGCGCTTCACCATTGGTCCACACACGGCGGCGTGTCTGCTCCTGCAGTTTTCCGGAAGTTCGGCCCAGATAGACTGAGGACAGTCTTGTCGTTCTCTTCATGTTATGTAGGTGATGCCTGTGACGGAACCTTCCGTTCATTCTTCTCTCACGTGCGCGCATGCGCAGGAAAAAGTTTTTGAAAAATCGCCACGATCTATCACTTTTAGCTATTTCCGGAGCGTGACACTCTGATTTATAGAATGCTGCATATGGTGATAGATGAGTGATAGATGTGTAAAATCTATCACTATCTATCACGTTTGAACCCATATACATTTTGCAAGTATCTTATTGTTTGTTGTTCTTTCGGCATTGTTGTTGATTGGCTATAAATTAATTATTAACATCCAACAACTTGAATTTTATGCCAATCCTTTATGTTAAGGCTTTTGTTTAAACAATCCCACCAAATAAAAATGTACTTATTAAAAACGCACAGCAACAATTTAAATAAGAACTTTACAGTGAACTTTTAGTGAACTTATAACGACTTTTCAAATTTAAACATTACCATTGCACAGAACAATATAATTACTTATTAAGAATCAATATGTTAAGTGCAGAAGATATACAAGATCTGGTCAATGGAGGTGAAGGGTATAATGTGGACTTTAAACGGAGTGTACCTTCGAAAGTTCGCGAACTTACAGAGGAAGTTTGTAGTTTCTTGAATGCAACTGGTGGTTATCTGCTTATTGGTGTAAATGACAACAATGAGATTGTCGGTGCCGAGATAGATAACGGTAAAAGGTTTGCAATACAAGGCTCGATAGGAGAAATATCGCCAATGTGTCACTACAACATGTATGACGTAGATGTTGATGGAAAGAAAGTTTGGGTGATAGAAGTGCCGGCAACAAGCCTTACTTCTTCTCAGAATGTACATATCTGCGAGAAGGGGCAAACAGCCAAAAACTGACGAATGTGGAAGAAATTCGAGAAGTTTTCCAATGTCATGAGCGTATATACTTTGATGCTATACCTCTACCTAAAGTTAATCTTTTGGAACAATTGGACAAAGATAATTTCTGGGAGTTCAAGAAAGAAGCCTATATAGTTTCTGATGTGGATGATTTCCAAGTGCTTGACAGTATGAGGGTCTTTGATGACAATAATGTTGCTAAAAGTGGTGGGGTATTGTTTCTTGCCAAGCATCCAGAGGATGTATTTTTCCATGCTGTTGTGCGCTGTGTGTTATTCAAAGGAACGGACAAGGTGTATATTATTGACGACAAAACTTTTGGCGGACCTCTCTTACAACAATACAACAAAACTATAGAATGGTTGAAAGACAAACTGCAAGTTGCTTACGAGATTGAAGGCACAGGACCGAGAAAAGAAGTTTGGGAAATTCCATTGGAGGTATTCAAGGAAGCCATCATCAATGCGCTTGCCCATCGCGACTATGACGAACAGGGTGCAAGTATTACCATAGAAATGTTTGACGACCGCGTGGAGATTACCAATCCAGGTACACTTCTGCCTGTGGTAGCTAAGAACTTCGGACGAAAAAGTTTGTCACGAAACCCGTTGGTTTTCGGACTCTTTACCAGAATGCACCTTGTGGAACATATTGGCTCTGGCATACCAAGAATGCGCAAGGAAATGCTTGATGCAGGATTGCCAGAACCTATTTATGATACAGACGGTATGTTTACTGTTACTTTCCGCCGACCTTTCAAAAACAACGCTATAAAATTGACAGCCCTTCAATCAAAAGTTATACAGAACCCGTTGGCGGAATTAATTTAAGTTGATAAATATGAGTAAAAAGTTGTACATATCGCTGATTTTTAGTAACTTAGTGGTGGTCAAAACATTAAGTTCAAACCATCGTATGTACAACCTTTATACAAAATTCGTCAAAA
>CAJKDU010000004.1 GCA_905198745.1 uncultured Prevotella sp.
TTCTAAGGACAGAATAATCTCTTTCGATTCTTTATATATAGCCCATGTCTGATGGTATGGGAAGAGAATTCACGTATCTGTATTCACATGCAACTAATCGCTATTTTATCCCGAATTGGGGTAGATAATCATCCCATTACGTGTTTAGTGGCACTTGATTGTAGATATGCTTGAATGAATGTAAATCGCTTTTGATAGTTCAATTGTTTTCTACTGGTTGAACTATTTGCTATGGAGAAACAGGTATAATAAAAAAGTTATCCACAATCAGTCACTTGATTGTGGATAACTTTTTTGTTGTGGAAAACTGATATATTATATATCAAGATCCAATTCCACCGGACAATGGTCGCTGCCCATAATATCTGTATGGATGGAGGCGCCTGCAAGATGCTCGCGGAGCCTGTCGGAAACCACGAAGTAATCAATGCGCCATCCAGCATTCTTTTCGCGTGCCTTGAAACGGTATGACCACCAGGAGTAGGTAACATCTTCCGGATGTAGCGTGCGGAAGGTGTCGCAGAATCCGCTTGCTAACAGTTGTGAGAATTTCTCCCGTTCCTCATCGGTAAAGCCTGCATTGCGGCGATTGGTTTTGGGGTTCTTGATGTCAATTTCTTCATGTGCAACGTTCATGTCACCGCACACGATGACAGGCTTTTGCTTGTCGAGATTTTTCAGATAAGCCTGGAAGTCTGCTTCCCATTTCATGCGGTAGTCGAGGCGTTTCAGTTCGTTTTGCGAGTTAGGTGTGTAGACACACACCAGGAAAAAACGCTCCATCTCGAGTGTAACCACGCGTCCCTCATGGTCGTGCTCGTCAACACCAATGCCGCGAGTTACGTTGATAGGTGTGTGACGTGTGTAGATGGCAGTTCCGGAATAGCCTTTCTTGTCGGCATAGTTCCAGTATGACTGATAACCGTCAAATGCGAGATCGAGTTGTCCTTCTTGCATCTTTGTTTCTTGCAGACAGAAGAAGTCTGCATTAAGGGTCTTGAAAATGTCTTCAAACCCCTTGCCTACACAGGCTCGCAAGCCGTTCACGTTCCATGAAATGAATTTCATACTTAGTTCTTTGTCAATGTTATTTGAATGTTCCGCAAGTAGTCTACGGGTAGTTGCGTGCCTGGTTTCTTCACGCTTTCATAGTCCATGTATATAGCAGCCAAAACGAGTGACATGCCGTTACTCAAGTCTGTAGACTTGTAGATGCCATAGCTCTGTGAAGAGTCGAATGCAAAGAGCACATTGTGGTCTTCACCGCCATAATTGAGTTTGGCTTGTATAGAGAGTGAAACTATGTATTGCAGGAAGTTCTGTTGTGCCCAGTTAGACTGAGGTATGCAGTAGTAGCCTTTGATGACAGCCATCTCAGTACTGTTGTGTATGGCGTCGAAGAGTTCACGGTAAGTACCTTTTGTCTCGTTTACGCCAACCTTTACGGCAGAATCAAGTTTGCAAACGGGAATGCCGGTTACCTGGAAAGTGGAATCGGCGGTGAAACGGCAATAAACACTGTTCCCCTTGATCGAGTCATACTTGTTGACCGTGAAGTTGGACGCATAGTAGAAACGCGCGTTGTTGGCATAGGGACTCAGGGTGCTGATAGTAGTCTGGTACTTCTTCTGTGTGGCAGCGTCAATGGAGTAGTCATTGTCGTTGTCGTTGAAACATGAGGAGAAGGAGGCAGCGGCTACGATACCGCAAATCAACAATAACAGATAATTCTTTGTCTTTTTCATTTTCTTTGGTTTTGTTTATATTCTGCCCTTATAAATAAGTAGGTGCTGTTATCCTTGCATATAACGAGGAAATGTTAACATCTTTTATGGAATAGGGCAGGGCAGAGAGGACGTGTTGACAGATGACTGTGTCAACGACATGACTTGGTGTCACTTGTTTCTTAGATGCGTTTGGATTCTCCGCGTAGCAGACTCATAAACTCCTGACGGGTATTGAGAGAATTGAAAACACCGCTGTAGTCGCTCGTCGTAGTTATGGAATTCTGTTTTTCCACACCACGCATCTGCATACACATGTGTTTGGCTTCAATGACCACCATGACACCTTGAGGTTTAAGTGTTTCCTGTATGCAGTCCTTGATTTGTTGTGTGAGTCTTTCCTGCACTTGCAGACGGTGAGAGAAGATGTCGACCACGCGCGCAATCTTGCTCAGACCGGTGATATAGCCATTGGGGATGTAGGCCACATGGGCTTTTCCGTAGAAGGGGAGCATGTGGTGCTCGCATAAAGAGAACACATCAATGTCCTTGACTATGACCATTTGGTCGTATTTCTCTTCAAAAAGGGCGTCTGTAAGAACCTTGTGCGGATCTTGTGTGTAGCCTCGTGTGAGAATCTGCATGGCTTTGGCTACGCGCATAGGGGTCTTGAGAAGACCTTCTCTATCCGGATCTTCACCGAGTAACTCGAGTATACTTTTGTAGTGTGAGGCCAATTCGTCAAGGCCGTCACGAAATTCTGTTTCTGGGTTCATGTCTGTTATCTTGTTTTTATGTGGCGGAACCAAAGGCAGAGCACCTTTGTTCCGATGACTCTTGTTCCGTTTGTCGTATCTGCTTAATATTGTACTGTGATTTTACCTTTAACGATGCAGGCTGATTGATATCCCAGTTTCTTGAGCTGTTTCAGCATGGCTTCTGCTTTGGCAAAACTGCGGTAGTTGCCCACACGGCAAATCCATCTGGGAGAATAGAAATGCACGTATACGGGTTCTGATGGAAAATGCTGCTTGATGTTGTTGCCTATGCTTTGGGCTTTGTTACGGTCTTGCCGTGAGTTGCCTCCGGCAAATGCTTGCACCCGGTAACCATTGACCTTACGGCTGTTGCGCATTACTTTCTTACGGGTGTCTACCGGTGGCAAGTCCACATCGTCTGTGTTGTCCTGCGTCACGGAATGGTGCTGCGCTTCTTGGCGACGGCTTTCTTCACGTTCCTTTTGTTGCTGTGCCAACCGGGCAGAGTCGGCCTTCGCCTTGTTGTCCTGTGGCTTTTCTTGGTGATGGGTATTGGGGGTAGTCTGCGAGTGGGCAGATTCTGTCTTTTTTTCGTTATTGGGAGCAGGAGTATTCTTGACCTGCTGGGTTGAATTGGCATTGACAAGGTCGTCAATGGCCTTGCTTTGTTTCACGGTCACGGTTCCTTTGGCCTGCTTGTCTTGCAGGTGCTCAAGGAAAGTCTGTGCGTTGGCATGTGCCAATGAGCACAACAGGATGGCCGTTATGGCGATAATTTTTCTCATGTTTCCTTTAATGGTGAGTGGGTGTGCGTCTTTGTTCTCTGGGAAATGGAGAATGGAGTCCTGTTGCAGAACAGGACTCCATGAGAATATGTAGGAATGGTCACTTACTTTTTCCATGCATCAATGATGCCCTTGAAGTCGGCAGCCTTCAGCGAGGCACCGCCAATAAGTCCACCGTCGATATTAGGCTTGGCGAAAAGTTCGGCAGCATTGCTTGGCTTGCAGCTACCTCCATAGAGGATGGTTGTGTCTTCAGCAGCCTCTTTGCCATACTTGTCTGCCACGATAGAACGAATGTAGGCAAGCATTTCTTCAGCCTGGTCGCTTGTAGCTGTCTTGCCGGTGCCGATGGCCCAGATGGGCTCGTAGGCAAGAACGATATTCTTCCACTCCTCAGCTGTAAGGTTGAATACAGAACCGTCGAGTTCAGCCTTGACCACTTCATTCTGTTTCTCAGCCTCGCGCTCTTCGAGCGTTTCACCGCAGCAGAAGATAACCTTCAGGCCATTCTTGAGAGCAAGCTGCACTTTCTCCTTCAGAATTTCTGCTGTCTCGCCATAGTACTGGCGACGCTCTGAGTGACCGAGGATCACGTATTGTGCACCGGTACTCTTCACCATTTCTGCTGAAACCTCGCCTGTGTAGGCACCCTTCTCTTTGTCAGCACAGTTTTCAGCTCCAAGGCTCACCACCTCAGGGTTGAGCACCTGGGCTACAGAAGCCAAGTGAATGAAAGGAGTGCAGATGATGACGCCACAGTTGGGCTTGTCCTGTACCATAGCCTCGTTGATTTCTTTGGCGAGAGCTACACCGTCTTGCAGGTTCATGTTCATTTTCCAGTTGCCTGCTACAATTTTCTTTCTCATGTTTCTTTTTCTTTTAAAGAAGTTGATATATTTGTTAGAATTCTCTTTTTCCTTGATCCATCGTGTCCATGCCCACAACCGGTCAGCAAGTGTAAGCAGGAGCAGTGGCAGAATGAACCATGTCATGATGATGGCTATCTTGCGGGGCACAGAATCTTCTGGCACTTGTCCCATTTCGCTCTGTTCCAAGGGCTTGCTCAGTTGCTCTTCCGATGGAAGTATGTTGTGGCTCCATTTGCGGATGATGCGGCCGTGGTGAAGCAGAAGGAGCCCGGGATTGCTGCGCACGATGGTCTTGAGGGTGGTTTCGTCGGTGAGGGCGAAGTCATATTCCGCTCCTGTAATGTCGCGCCAGTGGTCTATGTCCTTCTGGGTGCTGGCTGTGAGGCAGAGAAAGCGGTAGTGGTGTTCCAGACTGTACTCGTAGATGCGGTCTATGTCTCCAAAATGCGTGTCGTCTGCCACATCGAGGCGAGGGGCTATAAGCAGGAACGTATACGACGGATTGTCGAGTATATTCTCTGTCAAGTCTTGTCCCGTCAAGGTTTCAATACTGAAGTCATGTATGGGCGGTTCATAGCCCGCTTCAGTCTGCACGGTCTTGCTGTCCACGAAAGTCCAGGTGGAGTCGGGGTAGTTGTCTATCGTGAATTCTTTCTTCACGCCATTCTTTTCCATGATGAAGGTGGTCTCGAACTGTGGTTGCTTGGCCCCTTCCGGAATCTCCATTCCCTTTTTGATGTCCATTCCCACGTGGTATGGACGGAAGTCGAAGAGTGGCAAGTCGTAGAGACACCACGTGCTGGTGGCGAGAATAAAGATGGCCGTGTAGTTGGTGACTATCCATTGGTTGGTTCTCGACACGAAACGGAATGACCGCCTGGGCCACCACGCTACCACAGAAGAAGCCAGCAGGAGAGCAATGTTCTTGCCCAATGTGGCGGTGTTGCTCAATTTCACAGCATCGCCGAAGCATCCGCAGTCTTTGACCGGGTTGAACATGGCTATCCACAGCGTGATAAGTGTCATCACGGCCATAAAGGCAAGTATCAACTTTGAGACAAGTCGGCGTTGGATGGCAAAGAGCATCATCACGCCCAGCCAAAACTCAAGAGCTGCCAGAAGAACGGCACAGGCAAGGAGCAACCAGTCGGGGAATATTCCCTGCAGATTGAGAGCTCCGGTGTAGTCTTGAAGTTTATAGAGTGTGCCAAGCGGGTCGATGGCCTTGACAAATCCGGAGAAGATAAACGTGGCAGCCAGAAGCATCCGGCAAGTGTTGGTGAGCAGTGTTTTCACAGTGGCTTATTCTTTTTCTTCGTTCATCTTGATGGCGCCGAATACGGCGTAGTTGATGATGTCGAGATAGTTGGAAGCTATACCCTCGCTGACGAGTGTCTTGCCTTCTATTGATTCTATTTCCTTCACCCGCTGTATCTTTGTGAGAATGAAGTCTGTATAGCTGCTCACGCGCATGTCACGCCATGCCTCGTTATAATCGTGGTTCTTGCGAATCATGAGTTCCAATGCCTCCTTGGCATGTTTGTCGTAGAGATCGAGCGCTTCGGCTGTGGTTATGTCTACACTGTCGGCAAATCCCTTTTCAAGCTGTATGAGTCCGATAATGCCATAGTTGATGATGGCAATGAACTCGGGCCTTATGCCTTCACCAACCAGCGACACCTTGCTGATTTCGAGTGAGCGGATGCGCTTGGCTTTGATGAAGAGTTGGTCAGTGAGAGACGACGGACGAAGAATGCGCCAGGAAGCACTGTAGTCGTGCAATTTCTTCTCGAAAAGATCGCGACATTCCTGCATCGTCTCCTTGAATTGCAATTCTGTATGATTGTTACTCATATACTTATATTTGCCTGCAAAATTAAGTCTTTTTATTTATATAGACAAGAATAAGCCTGCTTTTCAGTCTTCCGCCTGCTTCTTGTGGATGAATTTCACTCGTGCCACTTCCGCATCGAAACGGGCTTGTATGGAGTCGAGTTTCATCTTCATTTGGGTTACGCTGTTCAGCTCTTGGGCTGTGGCGGTGCCATTGTTGCGATGGCTTTCCACCTCGGTTTTCCGCTTCTCGTATTCTGCGGTCATTGACTGCAAGGCGGAATCGGCTTGCATCAGTTTGGCTTGCGCCATCTTGAGGGCAGCATCTTGGTAGATTTTCAAGGCCTCCTTTCTCAAGTCAATCTCTTTGGGGTAGGCTTTTCTGAGAGAATCTATGAGAAGGAGAGTCTGAGGGTATTGTCCCTGGGTATAACTGTTCCTGATGTTTTCCATCAAACTTTGGGCTTTCTTCTGCGAATTGTCACAGCCGGAAAGAGCAACGGAAAGGATACAGAGAAGGGTGAGTTTCGTTTTCATTGTGGATTTGTATTGTTTAGGCTGCAAAGGTAATGGATTTTTCTTTAAGTATCATTCAATTTGTGGAATATGTGCGGTGAAGACGAAAAACTCTTCGATGCCATTGCTTTTCGAGTTTTCTCGCATGTCAGAGCGAGAAGGTGAGGGTTACCAGAATTTCCCTTGGACGCATTTGTGCCAAGGATGGATATGGCCTTGTACTCCCGCTTGTTGTATCCCCACAGATTTTTGCAGTCCAGTCGCAATTCGTATTTCTGGGTTTTGTAGGCTGCATGAGCTGAAGAGTAGAGGTCAAATTTCTCTGACCTGTCTGCTGAATGATGGCATTCGTTCTTGATGGCAAATACCCATCGTGCCGGGGTGGCGAATAGATTGAGTGTGTGAAAAAAACTTCGGTAAAGATGGCTGGATGTGGTGGAACATTGCTTGGAAAGGGAGAATGATGAATGTGCTTCAAAGTTGAATATTCTCCATGGACGCATAAACAGTGACAATGTAGATGACAATCTGTTGCTGCCTGCCGAGGTCTTCTGCTTGTTGAGCAGAATGTTGTAGTGGCTCCAGTCATATTTGCAATTCAGTCCCAATTTTGTTCGCAGATGTTTCCAGTCTTTCCCTATGTCGCCCTCCATCCTGTGATTATGGCACACATTGTTGTTGCTTATGTTTTTATGGTTGTACACACCGTTTGCCAATGTACTTTCATAGAGTGTCTTGAACTTACTGTGTATGTAGTTGTATCTGACGTTTCCTGTCCATCTCGCCTGAATCATTCTTAATTCCACCTGTGCTATATCGGCTGCCGAATGTGTGTTTTTTCCTGTACCGGCAGTAGCCATGTTGTATGAAGTGTAGATGCGGAGACTGTTCATCTCGAATCCACTGGGTGAAACCTTGTGGCTGTATTTGCCTCCAAGTGACATGGCGTTTCTGATGACAGGAAACTTGAAGCTTATTTCCGGTTCGAAAATGTAACGATGGTCTTTGTCTGAGTCCAGCCTACGTGACAAATATATATGTTTGAGGTTGGTTCTCAGCGATACCCAGTCTTGTAGTCGGAATATTCGGCAAATGTTGTCAACTCTACTTTGTCCTCGTGATAATTCACGCTACCGATGGTGTCGTTGTAGGAAACAAACTCACTTTTTCGTTTTCCGCCATAGATGACTTCCAAGCCGAGCCGAAACTTCAGACTTATTCTTATAAAGGTCTCGTATTTTGACAGCCATGATAAGTCTTTCATGTTGAGCGTTATATCATATCTCTCGCGCGCGAACGCGCGCACGTAAAGTTTTTCGTTTTCTCGCCACTATCTATCACTTTTCTTGATGTTTGACAATATTCTGTTGATTATGAGTTAGATGAATGGAGTGATAGATGCGTGATAGATGACTAAATATCCATCACTTCTATCACTTTTCTTTCACTTACCATGTTTGAGCGTAAAGCCCCCAAAGTGTCCCGTAGTTTGGGCGCTCGATGTCAACGGTGTGGGCAATGCGTGCCCAGGCTGTGTGCTTAGGCCGTTCTTTGCCACTAACACTCCGCAAGTCTGCCACTATCACTCCGTAAGTCTGCCACTAACACGCCGTAAGTCTGCCACTAACCGACAGCCAATGGGCAATATGGTGGGCATATCCGTGTCTGAATTGTTGACCTCCATTCAAATGCTGTGCGCCAGCAAGTGCCACTCTAAATTCTGTAAAAGCCTTGCTTTTGTCTTCAAAATAGGTGCGTATTTCACGGAGTATGGAGATTTTTTCGTAACTTTGCACGCTCAAAAATAGGATGTTATCATAATATGAAGTTTTATTCCGATGCCGAATTGGCTCAAATTCTCGATAAAGACATATTTCATCAGATATCAGCTGCTGCCGACGGGTTGGGGCTTGAATGTTATGTCGTGGGCGGTTATGTGCGCGATATATTTCTCGAACGTCCCTCCAACGACATTGACGTGGTTGTTGTAGGCAGTGGCATTGAGGTGGCCAATGCGCTCAAGCAGCAGTTGGGCAAGCGTGCCCACATCTCCGTGTTCCGCAACTTCGGCACGGCACAGGTGAAATATAAAGACACCGAGGTCGAGTTCGTGGGGGCACGCAAGGAAAGCTACAGCCATGACTCTCGCAAACCTGTCGTGGAAGACGGCACCTTGGAAGATGACCAAAACCGACGCGACTTCACCATCAATGCCATGGCCATCTGCCTGAACAAGGCTCGTTTTGGCGAACTTGTGGATCCCTTCAACGGGTTGGGCGACATGGAAGACGGAATTATCTGTACACCCCTTGATCCCGACATTACGTTCAGCGACGATCCCTTGCGCATGATGCGTTGCGTGCGCTTTGCCACTCAACTCAACTTCAGAATAGAAGACGAGACTTTTGATGCCTTGGCGCGCAATGCCAACCGCATCAAGATTATCAGCGGAGAGCGCATAGTCGACGAGCTGAACAAAATCATGAAGACCCAACACCCCAGTCGTGGATTTGTAGACCTATACCGTTGCGGTTTGCTCCCGCTCATCATTCCCGAACTTACTGCGCTCGACGTGGTGGAGACCCGCAACGGACGGGCACACAAGAACAACTTTTATCACACGCTCGAGGTGCTCGACAATGTGGCTGTCCATTCTGACAATCTATGGCTGCGGTGGGCTGCACTGTTCCATGATGTGGGCAAACCGCGCAGCAAGCGGTGGGATCCTCTCATGGGATGGACCTTCCATAACCACAACTATCTGGGTGCCAAAATGATTCCTTCCATCTTCCGCCGCATGAAACTTCCCATGGACGCCAAGATGAAGTATGTGCAGAAGATGGTTGACCTGCACATGCGCCCCATCGTCATTGCCGACGAAGAAGTGACAGATAGCGCCGTGCGCAGGCTGATGAACGATGCCGGTGACGACATAGACGACCTGATGACTCTTTGCGAGGCGGACATTACCAGCAAGAACGAGGCGCGCAAGCAGCGTTTTCTCGACAATTTCCGCATCGTGCGTGAGAAGTTGGCCGTTCTGAAGGTGAAGGACTACAAGCGCATGTTCCAACCCTGCATCGACGGTAACGAAATCATGGAAATCTTCCATTTGTCGCCCTGTAGGGAAGTGGGTGTCCTGAAACAGACACTCAAAGAGGCCGTGCTCGACAACCGGGTGGCCAACGAGCGTGGACCTCTCATGCAATTGCTGATGGAAAAAGCAAGGAAGATGGGACTTGTGGAAAAGTAAAAAGTTAATAAATAACATCCGCTTTAAGAATAAATAGTGTTAAATGTGTAACTTCACTTAGGTGAGTTACACATTTAATATATAACTTTGCAGCGTGAAAACTAAACGCAATATTTCAGTTTTCCGACTCTCTTGTCTCTTCTATAGCTGCAGAGAGTTAGGTATGGAATTTATTTTTAGGATAAGAACAATTCATAAGAAACTATACATTATTTAATAGGTATGACAAAGAACAAGTTTTTATTGTTTGCAGCATTGGCTGCAATGCTTGTCTCATGTGGAGGCAAGAAGTCGTCAGGCAAGCCTGATTTTGGTGACAACGAGTATGCTGTGAGAACCATTGGAGCTCAGAGCGCCGAACTCCAGACCACTTACCCGGCTACCATCAAGGGTGTTCAGGATGTGGAAATCCGTCCGAAGGTTTCCGGTTTCATCACCAAGTTGTGCGTCAAGGAAGGCCAGGCTGTGAAGGCCGGTCAGCTTCTTTTCGTCATTGACAACGTGACCTATGCCGCAGCTGCACGTCAGGCTGCCGCAGCCGTCAACTCGGCCAAGGCCCAGCTCAACACTGCCCGCTTGACCTACAACAACAATCTCAAGCTCTTCAAGAACAATGTGATTGGTTCCTACGAACTTCAGTCTGCCAAGAACTCCATGGAAGCAGCCGCTGCAGCCCTGGCACAGGCCGAGGCCAGCTACGTTTCAGCCAAGGAAAACCTCAGCTTCTGCTATGTGACCAGTCCTGCCTCAGGTGTCATTGGCGACCTTCCCTACCGTGTGGGTGCCCTTGTGAGTGCCAGCAGCCAGCAGCCACTGACCACCGTTTCAAATATCAGCACCATGCAGGTATACTTCTCTATGACCGAGAAGGAACTCCTTGACATGACCAAGACCGCAGGCGGTCTTCATGCAGCCATCAATGATTATCCTGCCGTGAAGCTTCAACTTGCCGACGGTACCATCTATGAGCATCCGGGCCATGTGGCTACCGTGAGCGGTGTCATCGATCCTACTACAGGTAGCGTGTCTATGCGTGCCGACTTCCCCAATCCTCAGCATCTGCTCAAGAGCGGCGGTTCTGGTTCCATTGTGGTTCCTCATACTTCAAGCTCTGCTATTATCATTCCTCAGGATGCTGTGGCACAGGTGCAGGACAAGCACTTCGTCTATGTGGTTGGCAACGACAACAAGGTGAAGTATACCGCAGTGACTGTTGATCCAAAGGATGACGGCAAGACCTACATCATTACCAGTGGCCTGAAAGTAGGCGACCGTATTGTGGTCAACGGCATCTCTTCTCTCTCTGACGGCATGCAGATCAAGCCTGTCACCGAGGCTCAGTATCAGGAGAAACTGAAGAAGACCGAGCAGATGGGCGCCGACCAGGGCGACCTGCAGAAGCTCAAGAAAGACTTCGGCAAGTAAACTCACATTCCTACGGAAAACAAAAAGAGATTAATCCATGAAATTAGATAGATTTATCAAGCGCCCGGTGCTCTCTACGGTGATTTCCATTGTGATTGTCATCCTGGGTACCATCGGACTCATATCACTGCCTATCGAGCAGTACCCGAACATTGCTCCGCCTACTATCATGGTGCGTGCTTCCTACACGGGTGCCAACTCCGAGACAGTGCTTAACTCCGTGCTCGCTCCGTTGGAGGAGCAAATCAACGGTGTGGAGGGCATGACCTATATGACTTCCTCCGCCACCAACGACGGTTCGGCTTCCATCACCGTGTTCTTCAAGCAAGGCATGGATCCTGACATGTGTCAGGTGAATGTGCAGAACCGCGTGTCTCAGGCTTCAGCCCTGCTTCCTGCCGAGGTTACCAAAGCTGGTGTGCAGGTAATGAAGCGTCAGTCGTCTACCGTGATTCTCTTCGGTCTTACTGCCGATGACGACCGCTACGACGACGAGTTCCTCGCCAACTATGCCAACATCAACGTGGTGCCTGCCATCAAGCGTGTGAGTGGTGTGGGTGAGTGCCAGTGCTTCTCCCAGAAGGACTACACCATGCGTCTTTGGATTGACCCGGTGAAGATGAAGAGCTATGGCCTCATTCCGACCGACCTCACAGGTGTGCTCTCTCAGCAGAACATTGAGGCAGCTCCGGGTTCTGTAGGCGAGAACAGCGATAACCAGTATCAGTACACTTTCCGCTATAAGGGCCGTCTGAAGACTCCCGAGGAATTCGGCGACATGATTATCAAGTCTACCCAGGACGGACAGACCATCCGCGTGAAGGATGTGGCCCGTGTGGAAATGGGTGCCCTCTCCTATTCAGTTGCTTCAGAACTCAATGGCAAGCCTTCTGTGACCATGATGGTGACCCAGACTGCCGGATCCAACGCTACTGAGATAGCCAAGAACATTAAGCAGCTGCTCGACGAACAGGCACAGACCTTGCCTCCAGGCCTTCACTTCGACGTGATGCAGGATGTGACCGAGTTCCTCTTCGCTTCTATCGAGGACCTTATCAAGACCCTCCTCGAAGCCTTCGTGCTCGTGTTTATCGTGGTTTACGTGTTCCTCCAGGACACACGTTCCACCTTGATTCCTCTTATCGCCGTTCCCGTGTCGTTGATAGGTACGTTCTTCTTCCTCTATGTGTTTGGCTTCTCGCTCAACCTCTTGACCTTGGCTGCCCTTGTGCTTGCCATTGCCATTGTAGTCGACGATGCCATCGTGGTGGTTGAGGCTGTACATGCCAAGCTTGACTTGGGCTACAAGTCAGCCCGCCAGGCATCTATCGACGCCATGAACGAAATCTCTGGAGCCATTATCTCCATTACCCTTGTGATGGCAGCCGTGTTCATCCCCGTGTCGTTCATGGGTGGAACCTCCGGTACGTTCTATCGTGAGTTCGGTATCACCATGGCCATCTCCATCGTGATATCTGCCCTCAACGCCTTGACCCTTTCGCCGGCTCTCTGCGCCATCCTGCTGAAGCCGAAGAACGAAGACGGCATTGAGCGCAAGATGTCAATGATAGACCGCTTCCATGCCTCGTTCAATGCCGCCTACGATAAGGTGCAGGGCCACTACCGCAATGGAGTGCGCCGCATTGTGGAGCGCCCCATCATAGCTATTGGCGCTGTGATTGTCGGCATCGCTGTGATGGCTGTGCTGATGGGCAGTACAAAGACAGGTCTTGTGCCTGACGAAGATACAGGTACCGTATTCTGTACCGTGTCAACACCTCCTGGAACCTCAATGAAGAAGACAGAGAAAGTGATGGACCAGGTAGACCGTATGCTTGCCACCAACCCTGCTATTCAGAGTCGTATGCGCATCACGGGTTACAACTTTATTGCCGGCCAGGGTTCCAACCAGGGTACGTTCATTATCAAGCTCAAGTCGTTTGAGGATCGTCAGAAGGAAGAAGGTCCGCTGAAGTATATCGGTGTGCACAACCTTGGTTCTACCATGGTGCTTGGTATGATCTACAAGCAGACAGCAGCCATCAAGGGTGCCCAGATTCTTGCCTTCCAGCCTCCTATGGTGCAAGGCTTCTCGGCTACCAACGGTTTGACGTTCTCTATGCAGGACCGTACAGGTGGCGACGTGAACAAGTTCTATGAGGTGACACAGAAGTTCATTGCAGAACTCAACAAGCGTCCGGAAATCTCCAACGCCATGACCTCTTATGATACACGCTATCCACAGTATAAAATTGACGTTGACGTGGCCAAGTGCAAGCAGAGCGGCATCGACCCCTCTACCGTGCTTACCACCATGCAGGGATATTATGGAGGTATGTATGCCTCTAACTTCAATGCCTATGGCAAGCTTTATCGTGTCTACATCCAGTCGGCACCCGAAGACCGTGCTGACCTGAAGAGTCTCGACAATATCTACGTAAGAACTTCGGCTGGTGAAATGGCTCCTATCAAGGAGTATGTTTCTTTGAGCCGTGTTTACGGACCGCAGGAGATTGACCGTTTCAACCTCTTTACTTCCATCAACGTCAATGCCTCTGCCGCAGAAGGATATTCTACGGGCGATGCCTTGAATGCCATGTCTGAGGTGGCCAAGAACTCTCTGCCTTCGGGCTATAGCTACGAGTTCTCCGGTCTGACCCGTAACGAGCAGGAATCAAGCAACTCTACAGCGATGATCTTCATCCTGTGTCTGACGTTCGTTTACTTGATTCTTTCCGCACAGTATGAGTCCTACGTATTGCCGCTGTCAGTAATCCTTTCCATTCCGTTCGGTTTGGCAGGCGCGTTCATGTTCACCAACTTGTTTGGCAACAACAACGATATCTACATGCAGATTGCCCTCATCATGTTGATGGGTCTGTTGGCCAAGAACGCCATCCTTATCGTACAGTTCGCTTTGGAGCGTCGCCAGACAGGTATGGCCATTTCGTGGTCGGCAGTGTTGGGAGCTGCAGCCCGTCTGCGTCCTATCCTGATGACCTCACTCGCCATGATTATCGGTCTGCTTCCTATGCTGATGCCTTGGGGCGTAGGCTATCATGGCAACATGACCCTCGGTGCAGCCGCTATCGGCGGTATGCTCATCGGTATGCTTTGCCAGATTATGATTGTGCCTGCTCTGTTCTATATCTTCCAGACATTGCAGGAGAAGATCAAGCCTATCGAGTTTGAGGACGACAATGCCGATGTGGCTACCGAGCTCAAGCAGTATACCAACCCACTGGCTGCCAACTTCCGCACCGGTGAGGAGAAACAGGCTGGCGACCAGTCAAATCCCAACATGTAATAAACAGCATATAAGATGAAAGTCAAGAATATCATTCCGTTAGCATTCGCAGCTGCTCTGATGAGCAGTTGCGGAATCTACACCAAATATCAGCGTCCCGACGTGAACACAACCGGACTGGTGCGCGACTCTGCATCTGTGTCAGATACACTTGCCGTAGCCGACACCACCAGTTTCGGCAACCTGCCTTGGCGCAGCGTGTTCACCGACCCGCAGCTCCAGTCGCTCATTGAGAAAGGTCTGGAGTGTAACACCAACATGCTCAACGCAGCCCTCAACGTGCAGATGGTAGAGGCACAACTTCAGGTAGCCAAGCTTGCTTTTGTGCCCTCGTTCACCTTCTCTCCCCAGGGTACCATCGCCTCTTGGGACGGCAACAAGGCCACCAAGACCTATTCGCTGCCCGTTACGGCCAGCTGGAGCCTTGACCTCTTCGGCAATCTGCTCAACCAAAAGCGCAGTGCCCAGATGAGTCTCCTTGCTACTAAGGACTATCAACTGGTGGTGAAAACCAAGCTCATTTCCAACATAGCCAACATGTACTACACCCTCCTTATGCTCGACAAGCAGCTGGAGGTGGTCGACAATATGGCGAAACTTGTGAAAGATACTTGGGACATCATGAAGATACAGAAGGAACTGGGACGTACCAAGGAAACCAGTGTGCAGAGTGCCGAGAGCAACTACTATTCAGTGCTTGCTCAGGCTACAGACCTGAAACGCCAGATTCGTGAGACTGA
Source organism: uncultured Prevotella sp. (assembly GCA_905198745.1). Classification (GTDB taxonomy): domain Bacteria; phylum Bacteroidota; class Bacteroidia; order Bacteroidales; family Bacteroidaceae; genus Prevotella. The sequence goes on from CAJKDU010000004.1 coordinate 15,211, forward strand.
GAATTCCCTCTCGCTCCTTCTCGGACAGTCTGCCCAGCACATAGCCCGTGGCACACTCGAAGGCCAGTCGTTGCCTGCCAAGTTCTCTACCGGCGTAGGCCTGCAACTGCTCAACAACCGTCCCGACGTGCACTATGCCGAGATGAGTCTTGCCCAGTGCTTCTATGATGTCAACACTGCCCGTTCACGCTTCTATCCCAACATCACTATCAGTGGCACGGGAGCCTACACCAACAGCAGTGGCGCAGGCATTGTCAATCCTGGCAAGATGCTGCTCAGTGCAGTGGGAAGCCTCGTGCAGCCCATCTTCCAGCACGGTCTGCTCATTGCCGGCCTCAAGGTAGCAAAGGCGCAACAGCAGCAAGCCTACAACACCTGGCAGAATGCCGTGCTCTCAGCCGGCAGCGAGGTGAGCAATGCCCTGGTGCTCTACAATTCGTCTGAGGAAAAGAGTCAGCTCGAGGCCAAGCAGGTAGAGAGTCTGAAGAAGAACGTGGAGTACACCAAACTCCTCTTCAACGACGGCAGCAGCACTTATCTCGAGGTTATCACCGCCCAGCAGAGCCTGCTCAACGCCGAACTCTCCAAGGTGGCAGACGACTTTTACAAGATGCAGGCCGTGGTCAACCTCTACTATGCTCTTGGCGGAGGCCGCGACTAAACGTTTCATCATTTTAAAAGCAAAAGACTATGAACAATATAAGTCCACAAGCACATGTAGACCCCAAGGCAAAGATTGGCAACAACGTTACCATCTATCCCTTTGCCTATATCGAGGGTGACGTGGTGATAGGCGACGACTGCGTTATCTATCCCTACGTGAGCATCATGAAAGGAACCCGTCTGGGCCGCGGCAACAAGGTGTATCAGAACACCGTGCTCGGCGCCGAGCCGCAAGACTTCAACTATAAGGGCGAAGTGACAGCCCTTGAGATTGGCGACGAGAACATCATCCGTGAGAACGTGGTTATCAACCGCGCCACCTATGCCACGGGCAAGACTCATATCGGCAACCGCAACTTCCTCATGGAAGGTGTGCACATCAGCCACGACACCGACGTGCACGACTATTGCGTGTTCGGCTACGGAACCAAGATTGCCGGCGACTGTGAGATTCACAGCGGCATCATCTTCTCATCCGGCGTCATTGTCAATGCCCAGGTGCGCGTAGGCACCGCCGCCATGATTACCAGTGGCGTGCGTGTCAGCAAGGATGTGCCCCCATTCATCGTTGCTACCGACAACCCCGTACGCTATGCCGGTCTTAACCAGGAAATGCTGCGCAGTCATGGCATCAGCGACAAGGTGCTCAATCACCTTGCCAATGCCTACCGCCTGGTGTTCCACGGACAGACCAGTGTCTTCGACGCCGCTATCCAAATCAAGGAGCAAGTGCCCGACGGCAATGCTGTGCGCAACGTGGTGAACTTTATCCAGAGCACAAAGCTCGGAATTATCGGGAAATTGTAAATTTCATACCTATAATTTACTCTGTAGTCGGGGTTGGATGGCTGTGAAGCCTTTCCAACCCCTTTTTTTAATGGCTGCTTGCCTAAACGTATGTTGTGCCTCCGGATGGATGTATGGGCGCACGTGAATTCCTATACACCAATCGGCGACCCGCATTAATACCACGTGATTTGCCGCGAAACCGCCTGCTTTCAAATGTTAAAACGAGTGCCCAAAATCCGTCCCACACTTTGGGCATTCAGTGCCCACGCCGTGGGCATCGATTGCCCAAGCTATTGGCATCAGTTGAACCAACCCTGGGACCATGTCTTACTCACCCATTGACAGTGCCTGGCATTACCTTTCCTGCAGGCTATCTTTTCTGTCCTTTGGTTCAGTCTGTGCCAGTAGGTCCACGCCGTCAAGACCTGTTTTTCCAGTCTTTCTTCCACTTCAATTCATCTATCCTCCTCGTTTTTTGCGTCCACAGACCGATTATTCGGGATTTTTGCCTAAATTTGCAAAGTGTAAACAGAAGAAATACAATGGCAGACAAGAAACTTAGATTTGCGCTCTTCGGCAATGAGTATCAGGCGCGCAAGTCGGCATCCATTCAAAAGGTGCTCGACGTGCTCGGCGAACAAGGTGCCGAAATATACATGGACCGCCCGTTCTACGAGTTCCTCACCCAGTCACTCGGACTCAAGGTCAGAGTGGCAGGACTTTTCGACGACTACAATTTCGATGTAGACTTCTGCATCTCCATGGGCGGCGACGGCACCTTCCTGAAGACAGCCAGCAGGGTAGGAGCCAAGTGCATTCCCATCGTGGGCATCAACACGGGGCGTCTCGGCTTCCTTGCCGACGTGGGGCCCACTGAGATAGAGGAGGCTCTCGACCTGCTCTTTGCCGGAACCTACGATGTGGAGAAGCAGACCATTATCAAGATTGAGGCCGACGGCGAGCCCATTGAGGGCAACCCCTATGCCCTCAACGACATAGCCCTTCTCAAGCGCGACATGGCTTCCATGATTTCCATCCGCACTTGCATCAATGGCGACTACCTTGTCACCTACCAGGCGGACGGACTCATCGTCACCACGCCCACAGGTTCCACTGCCTATTCCCTCTCCAATGGCGGTCCTATCATGGTGCCTCAGACTGGCACACTCTGCCTCACAGCCGTGGCGCCCCATAGTCTTAACATCCGTCCCATTGTCATTCCCGATGACTGCGAGATAACCCTTGAGGTGGAGAGCCGTTCGCACAACTTCCTTGCTGCCATTGACGGCCGCTCGGAAAAACTCCTCGAAGGCACTCGTGTCACCATCCGCAAGGCACCCTTCTCAGCTCATGTGGTCAAGCGAAAGGGTCAACGCTATTTCTCCACTCTACGCGAGAAGATGATGTGGGGCATGGACGGAAGGCGGCAGTTCGACATCAAGAGTTTTTAAATCGTACGCACCCTTTCCTTCTCAAGTATAACAACCCAATCCATAGCCGATGGTTCTATTTCGTTTGGCCAACAATCGTTACTCCGCACGCCAAATCCTCGCATGGCTTTGGCGAGCCTGGCGCGGCAACCGCACGCAAGCCGTGCTCAACGCATTGATAGGACTTCTTGGCGTGGGCGTCAGCCTTGCTTCCGTGTGGGCCGTGCAGCACGCCATCGACGTGGCTTCGGACACTCTGTCTGGGTCCATTGCCTGGAGCGTGACACTCATGGCCCTCCTCATTCTCACCGACTTCGCCCTCAATGTGGGGGCGCTATGGGTGAAGAACATACTCGGCATCCGCGCCCAGAACCGCATGCAGCAGCGTGTGCTCGACCACTTGCTCCGTGCCCGTTGGCACGGGCGTGAGCGCATGCACAGCGGCGATGTGCTCAACCGGCTCGAACTCGACGTGGCCACCGTGGTGACCTTCCTCACCGAGACACTGCCCAACACGCTTTCTGTGCTGGCCCTCTTTCTTGGAGCCTTCTTCTATCTTTTCTCCATGGATGCGGTGCTTGCCCTTATTGTGGCAGGCATCATCCCATTGTTCGTTCTGGTGAGCAGGGTCTATATGAACCGCATGCGCACTCTCACGCGCAGCGTGCGCGACTCCGACAGCCAGGTGCAGAGCGTGCTTCAGGAAACCATTCAGCACCGCATGCTCATCAAGACTCTTGAGGGCGAACAGCCCATGGTGGACAGGCTGGAGAGCACCCAAAGCCAGTTGCGGCAGCGGGTGGTCAAGCGTACCCGATTCTCTGTGTTCTCCAATCTCGTGCTCAACATAGGTTTCGCCTTTGGCTATTTGGTCGCTTTCTCGTGGGCTGCCGTACGCATGTCGGCACACACGCTCACCTTTGGCGGCATGACCGCCTTCCTGCAGTTGGTCAACAAAATACAGACACCCGCCCGCAACCTCACCCGTCTGGCACCGGCATTCGTGGCAGTGTTCACCGCTGCAGAGCGCCTGATGGAACTCGAGGAGAATCCTCTCGAGGAACAAGGAGAACCCATCCCGTTGCCACGCCCGTCGGGTGTGAGACTTGAAAACGTGAGCTACACCTATCCCGGCGACGACCAACCCGTGCTGGACAGCCTTTCTTTCGACTTTGCGCCAGGCACCTGCACGGCCATCCTCGGTGAGACCGGAGCCGGCAAGACCACCTTGGTGCGCATCATCCTTGCCCTGTTGCAACCCGACAAAGGCAAGGCGGTGGCCTACGGCGGCAGCGAGCAGCGGGAACTGTCGCCTCGACTGCGCAGCAACTTCGCCTACGTGCCGCAGGGCAACACGTTGATGAGTGGCACCCTGCGTGACAATCTGCGCCTGGGCAAACTCTCCGCAACCGACGAGGAAATGTATGAGGCACTCCACCTCGCTTGTGCCGACTTTGTAGACAACTTGGCCCAAGGGCTCGACACGCCGTGCAGCGAGGCCGGAGGAGGACTTAGCGAGGGCCAGGCACAGCGCATTGCCATCGCCCGCGCTCTGCTACGCGACCGTCAGGTGATGGTGTTCGACGAGGCCACTTCAGCACTCGATCCCGACACCGAGCGGCGCCTGCTCCACAATTTGCTTGCAGGCCGTCGCCACACCGTCATCTTCATCACCCATCGTCCGGCTGTGGTAGACTATTGTGACCAGGTGCTCCGGGTGGAGAAATTGGCGTGAAAAGATAGCTCATTCTTGCGCATTATTCACCGCCCTGTAAGATTTTGCACGCATTATTGTGCGTTTTTCACGGCATTGTCGCAACCAAGCGGCTAACTTTGCACACCGAAGACAGAACTAAACTAAAACCATTTATACACGACAATGAACAGAAGAATAATCTCAATGGCTTGTCTTGCCCTTGCCGCTCTGTCGGCTTGGGCAGGCGACAACTTGAAACTGTGGTACCAGAAACCTGCCGTCTACTGGGAGGAAGCTTTGCCTTTAGGCAATGGCCGACTTGCTGCTATGGTATATGGTAATACCGAGAATGAGGAGATACAACTCAACGAAGAGACCATTTCGCAGGGACAACCCTACACTAATTACAATCCCAAGGCACTCTCTTCGCTCAAGCAAGTGCGCAAGCTTATCTTCAGCGGAATGGCAGACTCGGCACAGGCGGTGGCCACACGCGACTTCCTGGCACCCAACTCGAGCAACGGCTGTCGCTACCAAACGGCAGGCAGTCTGCGCATAGCCTATGCCGACCACAAGAAGTGCACCAACTACAGGCGCGAACTGAGTCTCGACCGGGCACTCTCCACCGTGACCTATCGTGTGGGAGGCGTCGACTTTACCGAGCGCACCTTCGTGTCTCTGGCCGACCAACTCGTCATCGTACGCCTCCAGGCGTCGAAGAAGGGCAAACTCAACTTCTCCACCTACTTCACCTGTCCGCAGGACGTGAAGCGCAAGGCGTCTGCCAAGGGCGGCGTGAAGAGTCTGCGGATGGAAGGCTATACGGGCAGCTCAGAGGCAGTTGAGGGAGGAAAGCTCCACTTTGCCAACCTGCTCCAGCTGCGCAACGCCGACGGCCGGGTGACCGCCAACGATACAGCGCTCATCGTGAAAGGAGCCACCGACGTGACCCTCTACATATCCATTGCCACCAACTTCGTGAACTACAAGGACATCTCTGCCGACCCTTACAAGCGTAATGATGCCTACATGAAGAACCTTCGTCCTTGGGACGAGGCACTGCATGCCCACGTGGAGAAATATCGTGAACAGTTCGGACGCGTGCAACTCGACCTTGGCAATAGCCCATACGAGAACCTTCCAACCGACGAGCGCATACGCACTTTTGGCCAGCATACGGATAACCAGTTGGTGTCGCTCTACTTCCAGTTCGGTCGCTACCTGCTCATCAGTTGCTCCCAGCCCGGTTGTCAGCCCGCCAACCTGCAAGGCAAGTGGAACGCTAAGCTCAATCCGGCGTGGAAGTGCCGTTATACCATCAACATCAACACCGAGATGAACTATTGGCCTGCCGAGCCAACCAACCTCGCCGAACTCCATTTGCCCCTGATCAAGATGGTGAGCGAGCTGGCTGAGGCTGGCGCCGAGACGGCACACAAGATGTATGGTTGCCGTGGATGGGTGGCTCACCACAATACCGACCTGTGGCGCATGACAGGTGCCGTGGACCGTGGTTACTGCGGTGTGTGGCCCACCTCCAATGCCTGGCTCTGCCAACACCTGTGGAACCGCTATCTCTACAGCGGCGACAAGCAGTATCTCGCCCAGGTTTATCCTCTCCTGAAGGGTGCATCCGAGTTCTTTGTTGACTTCATGGTGCCCGACCCGACAACGGGCAAACTTGTGGTGTGCCCGAGCAACTCGCCCGAGAACGGGCCCAAACTCAAGAACACCAAGGGACATCTCTTTGCTGGAATCACGATGGACAACGAACTGGTTACCGACCTCTTCACCCATACGGCTGCCGCTGCCGAAATCCTGGGCAAGGACAAGGCGTTTGCCGATACCATCCTCAACATGCGTGCCTATATCACGCCTTTGCGCGTGGGGCGCTACGGCCAGCTCCAGGAGTGGGCGCAAGATTGGGACAACCCCAAGGACCACCACCGCCACGTGTCGCATCTTTGGGCTCTCTATCCCGGCAACGAGATATCTCCATATCGCACACCTGATGCTTTCAGCGGTGTGGTTAACACCCTCATACAGCGTTCCGACGCTTCCACAGGCTGGAGCATGGGATGGAAGGTGTGCCTCTGGGCACGCTGTCTCGACGGCAACCATGCCTATAAACTCATCAAAGATCAGCTCACTCTCGTATCGCCCGAAGAACAGAAAGGGCAGGGTGGAGGCACCTATCCCAACATGTTCGACGCCCATCCGCCTTTCCAAATCGACGGAAACTTCGGCTGCTGCGCCGGCATTGGCGAGATGCTCGTTCAGAGTCACGACGGATGCGTCAACCTTCTGCCGGCTTTACCCGACCCATGGAAGGCCCGTGGCGAAGTGAAGGGGTTGCGCACTGTGGGTGGTTTCGTGGTGGAAGACCTGCAGTGGCAGGACGGAAAGGTTGTCAAGGCCACACTCCGTTCCACACTCGGAGGCAATCTCCGTCTGCGTCTGCCCAACGAAGTGAAGTCGTCTGCAAGCCTACGGAAGGCAGCCGGCGAGAACCCGAACCCGCTTTTTACCACCTACAGCATGCACACGGAGGTGAGTCCTGAGACTAAGACAAGCGCTCCTCAATTAGCCCCAACCGTTCTCTACGACGTTCAGACACGTCCGGGCGAAGTCATCACCCTCACCCTCTGATATTATTGTCCTTGCCGGACAATGCCCATAAATGTGGTGGCGGAAAAGTCGAAAACTATTGTAAGTTGCGGCTTTTCCGCCACTTTTTCTTACTTTTGCACTTGTAACATTGGTTTTTAAAGAGATGAGACGAAAGAAACTCCTTTTTATTTGCCTGGGCAACATCTGCCGTTCTCCGGCAGCCCACGGCATCATGCAGCAGATGGTGGACGAGCGTGGGCTTGCTGCCGGGTTCGAAATAGACAGTGCCGGTATCGGGGCATGGCATGTGGGCAACCTGCCCGACAGTCGTATGCGCAGCCACGGTCACAGTCATGGCTACACCTTCGACCATCATGCTCGGCAGATTTGCGATGCCGACCTCGACCGCTTTGACTATGTCATTGTCATGGACGAAGAAAACTACAAGGCGGTGAGCCGCATCAAGGAGCGCACTGGCGGTAGGGCAGAGGTGTGCCGCATGGCTGATTATTTCACCCGTCATCCGAAAAACGACTCTGTGCCAGACCCTTACTATGGCGGAGATGCCGACTTTGAGCTTGCCATAGAACTCATAGAAGACGGCTGTGAGGGACTTCTTTCACACCTGACGACAGAAAGAGAAGCGTGTACAGATTGATAGGTTTGTGCACTATTTTATAAACGCACATTATTATTATGAGGATAATTTTGCCTTTGTGCAAGCCTGAAACTCAAGCATATAATCAAAACTAAAACTAATATAACAAATGAACAACAACTTTACCAAACTTATGTTGGCTGCCCTGCTCACCGGAGGAAGTATCGGTGCAGGTGCCCAACAGTTGGCATTCCCTGACGCTGCGGGTTGGGGACGGTTTGCCAAAGGAGCCCGTGCAAGCCTTGCATCTGCCAAGGTTTATCATGTGACCAACCTCAAGGACTCCGGTACAGGCTCTCTCCGCGACGCCATTAGCCAGCCCAACCGCATCATAGTATTTGACGTGGCGGGTGTCATTAATATCAATAGCCGATTGATTTTCTCCAAGAATCTCTATGTCGCAGGCCAGACTGCACCCGGTGAGGGCGTCACCGTCTATGGCGACGGCGTGTCGTTCTCGGCTGCCGACAACATCATTGTCCGCTACATGCGCTTCCGTATGGGGCATAAAGGTACATCCGGAAAGGACGCTGCGGGCATTGCCAACGGTCAGAACATGATTTTCGACCACTGCTCTTTTTCCTGGGGACAGGATGAAACATTCTCCATTAATCCCGACGGCAAGGGCTCTCTGCCGCAGAACATCACCATCTCCAACTCCATTATGGGGCAGGGTTTGATGCCTCACTCTGCCGGTGGCTTGATTCAGAGCGACTACATAACACTCTATCGCAACCTCTATTGCGACAACTCCACCCGTAACAACAAGGTGAAAGGCATCAGCCAGTTTGTCAACAACGTGGTGTACAACTGGTCGAATGCGGCATACAACATGGGTGGCGATTCCTCTGGCGACTCTTTCTGCAACATAGAGAGCAACCTCTTTATCAATGGTCCGTCCAAAGGCGGCAACGCTTTCTCTGGCGGCGGTGGTGACGGTGTGTTCAGCTTTTATGGCAACGACAACTGGCAGGACAACAATATGAACGGCGTCTTCGACCCGTTTGAGGTGACCAACTATTCAGCCGGCAATCGTGTGGATACGCCTTACGAGTATCCCGAGTTGCCCAAATTTGAAGGCAAGAGCTTGCTCGAGACCTTGATACCTACAGTCGGCGCATCTATTCCCTATCGTGATCCCAGCGACTGCTACATGATTGACGAGGTGAACTCCGTGGGAAAGAAGGGTGCTTTGATTTCCAATGAAGAGACCCTTCCTTACGGTGCGCCCAACACATGGAAGGTGTGGGGTGGCAATACTCGCGTTGATACCGATGGCGACGGAATGCCTGATGCCTGGGAAACTGCCAACGGCACTGACCCTAACAAGGACGATGCACTCACATTGGCTGCCAATGGCTACACCAACATAGAGAACTACATCAACAGCATCACGGTAGACGACCGTGACTATTTCCTTCGCGCTCCAATGTGTGTGGAATTTGTTTCTGCCACTACGTCTACCATAAAAATGCAATGGTCTGACTTTACTTACGGTGAGGACGGCTTTGCCATTGAAATCCAGAAGTTGGGCGACACGGAGTGGAAGGAAGTGGCTCGAACGGAAGCCAATGTCACTTCTTACACACTGACGGGTCTACCCGATGGTGTGCAATACCTGGTGCGTCTGCGTGCCTTTGCCGGTGACAAGTATTCGGATTATTCCTCAGAAGTTTCCATGGCGACTCGTCCTGTTGAGGTGGGAATCATTGACATAGACAGCTATCAGCCCGACTTGACTTGGGACAACGCGGCTACCACCTGGGACCTTGCCGCCAAGAGCTGGAACAAGGGCACTGATGCGTTTGCCGACGGCAAGAAAGTGCTCTTTGACGGTGCTGCCAATACGGAAGTGGCACTCAATGAGGTGACCGTTTCCCCCGAGGCTGTAGTTGCCAAAGGCGACGCTGATGTTACCATAGCAGGAACCGGAGCCATTGGTGGCGAAGGCTCAGTTAACAAGGGAGGTGAAGGAACCTTGGCACTGAACACCGTGAACAAGTATACCGGTGCTACCGTACTTCACAATGGCACACTTGCTTTCAATACGCTGAAGAATGGCGGTGTGGAAAGCAGCCTGGGTGCCAGCACAAACTTTGCGCAGAACTGGGTGTTTGATGGCGGTGTGTATAAGTACACAGGTGCATCGACCTCTACAGACCGCGCAGCCCAAATCAAGAACGAAACGGAATTCAATGTGGCTACCAAAGGCTCTATTGTGACAATGAACGGCAGTTTCGAGGGTGACGGCGCTTTGGCTTTCAATGGCGAAGGTCAGGTGAACATAGGCACAACCAAGTTCTTTGGTTATAAGGGTGCCACGATACTCCGTGGCGGAACGGTTTATCTCTCTACAACAGACATTTCCAAGGCAGGCATTGGCTCATCGTCTAAGTTGGTGATGGCTGGCGGTCATTTGAAGACGAAGGGTGAAACCAGTGGATATGAGACCTATTCATTCCCGATGGAAATGAAGGCCGGCACAGTGTCGCAATTCTCGCCTAATCGCTGTTGTTATTGGAAAAGCACTTTGACCGGTTCTGGTACATTGCAGCTTAATATTCCTTATTTGCGTGAGTATATCCAAGGAAATTATTCCGAGTTTACAGGACGTCTTGTTGCCAACGGCATTTCTTCAGAAAAGGAGGGATCGTTACTCCTGTTTAACAGCATAAATATGCCGAAGACCGTGGTTGAGGCTACAGGTAATGCTCGCTTGGCTGGTTGGGATACAAATGCTTCTATTTCGATAGGAGGTCTTTCCGGAACATCCAAGACTATCTTGAGTGGTTCAAGTAAGAAAACGCAGAACTTCAGTTGCACATGGACCATTGGTGGTGCCAACACGGACGAGACCTTCGACGGAAAGATTAATAATTGGTCGGCAGGCGGTAGCGGCTATAAAGGCAAAACCAAAATCATTAAAACCGGTACAGGCTATTGGCGCTTGACAGGCAGTAATGATTTTGCTGGCGGCACCGTTGTAAATGGCGGTAACCTGATTGTCAATGGCACGAATAGCGGTACAGGCAATGTTACAGTCAATAATGGAGGTATGCTTTCTGGCAAGGGAAGCATTGCCGGAACCGTCAAGATTTGTAACGGCGCGGTGCTTCAGGCCGGCGACGTGGAAGATGAAAACTATGGCACCAAGCTGACTCTGAAGGGCGACCTGACGGTGGCAACAGGTGGTAAGGTGAGTGTGCAGACGGATTACATCACCTGCAACACGATTGTCGCCACCAATCCTACACTTGAAGATGGTGCTGTCATCCAAATAGGTGAGGGCGAGTCTGACAGCTCACTCTCCGCAGGCAAGAGCTTCCAGGTGTTCTCTACCGGTGCCACACTGAAGGGTGAAGTGAAGATTATCCCCGCTGTACCCTACAAGGGCTGTTCTTGGGACACAAGCTCTTTGGCCACCGAAGGTGTGCTGAAGGTGATTGATCCGACAGGCATCAGCCACATTGAGGGTGCTGCAGGCTTGAAGAACGTGCAATACTTCGATGTGAACGGCAAACGTGTGGACGGTGCTTCGGCAGGAGCCACGATTCTTCGTGGTACTGATGCCAACGGCAAGACCGTTGTCCGCAAGGTTATGAAATAATTATTTATAGACAAATTGGTATTTAATGACCCGCCATTGGGCAGTGATGTTCGGTGGCGGGCTTACTTTTTGTACGGAAACGTATATCCGTGAACAATATTATATATATGGTAAAGGTGCTATATCGTAACTTTGCCGACATAAGCTAAAACCAGATGACTAAGTTTCATAGAATATTACTGGGAGCCTACTTGGTGGCTCTTGTCTTGATGCTGGGAGCAGGTCATGCCTGCGCTCAAGAGTTGGCATTCCCGGGTGCCATGGGCTTCGGCAAGTATGTGTCGGGTGGAAGAGGAGGCGAGACGGTGCACGTCACTAACCTCAACGCTTCGGGGCCCGGCTCGCTGGCAGAAGCCGTGAGCCGTCCTCACCGCATTGTGGTGTTCGACGTGCAGGGCGTCATCCGACTGCACCCCCACAAGCGCATTGTCGTGGCAGACAGCGTGTCGGTGCTGGGCGAGACGGCACCGGGCAAGGGCATCACCATCTACGGCAGTACCTTTCAGGTGAAAGGCAACAACGTGATACTCCGTTATCTCCGCATGAGGGGCAGCATTGGCATGCCCCGCGGCAAGTGCACCTTTGTCTGCGACCATGTGGACGGACTGATGGTGGACCACTGCTCCATCTCTTGGGGGCGATGGGATAATGCGCACATCAAGGAGAGCCGCAACGTGACCTGGCAGAACTGCATCATTGCAGAGGGAATAGCCCCACAGCGGTTCGGCGCCATTACCGACGAGACCGACCGCTGGACGGTGACACGCTGCCTGTGGGCAGACAACAAAAGCCGCAACCCCAAGATGAAGTGTGGCATACAGTATGTGAACAACGTGGTGTATAACTGCAACAACGGCGCCGTGGGCGGACACTCCGAACGCAACCACTACCAGGATGTGGTGAACAATGTGTTCATCTCCGGACCTACATCGGAGAATCCCGACACTTACTTCAACCTCTGGACTGCCACCGACCATCTTTATCAGCAAGGCAATGTGCAGGACTTGGACGTTGACGGCAAGTTCCGTCCCCAGCCGGTTACCAATTTCTCCAAGGCAACACTTGTGGACAAGCCTAACTTTGAGCCATTCCCCGAACAAGACCTGCTCACCGTGGAACAGACCGTGAAGGAAGTGATGCGCACGGCAGGGTGCTCCAAGAAACGTGACCGCCACGACAAACGAATCATTGCCCAGCTCAAGTCGATGGGCAAGAAAGGCAAGAAGATTGACGACGAGTCGCAGGTGGGCGGCATCTGACACATCGCTTTTCCCCTTAGCCAAACACTAACTATAAGCAACAAGAATAAAACAATATAGACATGAGAAAACTTTTTGTAAGCATCTGCCTGTTGTTCGCCCTGGGTGTCAATGCCCAAAGCATAGACCGCCAGGCAGTGGTAGAGAGAAACAATCCCCATGTGACACAGATGGACTCACTCAGTTCGCTGTCGGTGGGCAATGGCGGCTTCGCCATGACTGTTGACGGCACCGGACTGCAGTCCTTCCCCGAACGTTACAGCAAGGGTGTGCCCCTCGGTACCATGAGCGATTGGGGCTGGCACTCGTTCAAGAACCCTGAGAACTACAAGGAGCAGGAAAGCTGGAAATACTACGACTTCGGTCGTGGCCGCAAGGAGCCTTATGCCACACAGGTGAAGGACAACAAGCGTGCCAAGGCCGCCGGCGACTGGTATCGTGTGAATCCCCACCGCCTGCATCTCGGCACCCTCGGTCTTTCCTTGGGCACCGACCCCAAGGCAGTGACGGGCATCAACCAGACACTCGACATGTGGACGGGCGAAATCAGCAGCAAGTTTAGCTATAAGGGCAAGAAGTATAGCGTGCAGACCGTGTGCGACCCTGCACTCGACATGATAGGCGCTCACATCGTTTCTGACGGCAAGATTGCCGTAGACCTGCGCTTCCCTTATCCTACAGGAGGCCACTGCGATGACGCCTGCGACTGGACCAAGGACAATCTGCACAGCACGGTGCTGGTGGGCAAGACTGCCAACTCGGCTACCCTCAAGCGCACCATCGACGCCACAGTCTACTATGTAACTGTGCGTTGGGAAGGCAAGGCCAAAATCAAGCAGACCGGCAAGAACCGCTATCAGCTTGTAGTCGGCGGCAAGACGCTGAGCCTCACGTGTGAATACAGCGAGCAGCCATCGAAGGCCGACAAGACCTTTGCCCAGGTTGAGGCTGAGAGCAAGACCTACTGGGAAGGCTATTGGAAGAAAGGCGGCATGGCAGACTTCGGTGCCTGCAAGGATCCGCGTGCCAAGGAGATGGAGCGCCGCGTGGTGCTCAGCCAGTATCTTCTTGCCATTCAGGATGCCGGCGACACACCTCCACAAGAGACAGGTCTGACCTACAACTCATGGTTCGGCAAGTTCCACCTCGAGATGATTCTCTGGCACCAGGCACAGTTTGCCCTGTGGGGCCATCCCGAACTTCTCGACCGCTCGCTCTCCTGGTATTTCAAGGCCGAGGATAACGCACGCAAGATTGCACAGCGTCAGGGCTTCAAGGGTGTGCGCTGGATGAAGATGACCGACCCCGATGCCGGTGAGGCACCCTCCAGTGTGGGCAGCTTCCTCATTTGGCAGCAACCACACCTTATCTATTTGGCTGAACTTCTCTATCGTGCCAATCCCACACCGCAGGTGCTCCAGAAGTATGCTCGCCTGGTGGATGAAACTGCCGAGTTTATGGGCGACTTTGCCGAATACGACAAGGCGAATGACCGCTACATTCTCCGCGGTTGCATCGCTGCCCAGGAAACATTGCCCGCAGCCACCACGGTGAACCCACCTTTCGAGTTGAGCTATTGGCATTGCGCCCTCAAGATTGCCCAGCAATGGCGTGAGCGCATGGGCAAGAACCGTGACGCGCATTGGGACGACATCATCCGCAAGATTTCTCCGCTTGCCTCCAAGGACAGCCTTTATCTGGCTGCCGAGACACAGCCGGATTCCTATACCAACATCAAAATGTTCAGCGACCATCCAGCCGTGACGGGTGCCGTGGGTCTGCTGCCTTACAATAGCAAGCAGGTGAACCTCGACATCATGAAGAACACCGAGAAGTGGATATGGAAGAACTGGAAGTGGGACACTTCATGGGGATGGGACTATCCTATGATGGCCATGTGTGCCGCCCGCATGGGCGAACCTCAGAACGCAGTGGGCGCCCTGCTGATGAAAGAGCAGAAGAACACTTATCTCGTGAGCGGACACAACTACCAGGACGGTCGTCTGCGTCTCTATCTCCCCGGTAACGGCGGCTACCTCATGGCTGTTGCCATGATGTGTGCCGGATGGGACGGCTCTACGAATCCTAATCCCGGATTCCCCCAGGACGGCAACTGGAACGTGAAGTGGGAAGGCTTGAAGCCTATGCCATAAGACACCGTATCGCAGGTAAGGAAGTATAGCATGCAGGTCGTGCGGGTTCTTCTTTACCTGCGATATGGTGTTATGGCTCTTCCTGAAGTTGGGTGACACACCATGCCACAGGTTCTGAACGGATGCAGATCCCTTCCGCGCTGGCTTACGGCCACTTGGCCTGCCTGTTGAAGATCGTTAGTGGCAGACTTACGAGGTGCTAATGGCAGACTAACGACAGGCAAATGGCAGGCTAACGATATGTTAGTGACAGACTTGGGCTTGGTCCCACAGCCTGGGCAACGAGTGCCACCGCCGTGGGCACCGAGTGTCCAAACTGAGGACCAAAATTTGTGCATTCCGCTTAAATCTGTCAAGTGATGGATTAGTGATAGAAGTGATATATATTTAACCATCTATCACTCATCTATCACTCCACTTATCTCGCTTGCTGTCAACGGAATAATGTAAGATATCAAGAAAAGTGATAGATAGTGGTGAAAAAACGAAAAACTTTTCCTGCGCGTGCGCGCGCGAGAAAGGGCATCAAGAGGGGCGGAAATAGTGGGTGTGCTTTCAGCCTGTTTCGGTGTTAATCCAAACTCTAAAACCACAAATGTCATTTCAAATCACTGGATGAACCTTTTTATTATCAACTTACTTATACGAACTAAAACAGAAAACAATGAATTGTAAATCTCGAATCCTTGCCTTGATAGCTGGCATTGCCCTGCCCGCAGGCGCAGTGCAAGCCCAGTGGGTGACGCCTACCTCCCAAATGGAAAAACTCGACCGTGGCGTGGTGGCTTTTAAAGGAAAAACAAACAAGAACTTTATCAGTTGGCGCCTTCTTGGCACTGACAACCCTAATGTGACGTTCAATGTGATGCGCAATGGAACTGTCATCAAGAGCGGCATCTCGGGTGTCACCTATTATCAAGACAACGTGTCTACTGCCCAAGAATATCAGGTGCAGACCGTGCTCGATGGAAAGGTGATCGAAACATCCCCCGTGGCTACCTCTACCACCGGCTATTATTTCCCCCTAAATCTTGACCGCCCAGCCGGCGGCACCACTCCAGCCGGTGACGCTTACACCTATTCTCCGTGCGATTGCAGTGTGGGAGATGTGGATGGCGATGGACAGTATGAGATCATCGTGAAGTGGGATCCCTCCAATTCCAAAGACAACTCGCAGGCTGGCTATACGGGCAACGTGTATCTGGATTGCTATAAGCTGGACGGCACCAAACTCTGGCGCATTGACCTCGGCAAGAACATCCGGGCCGGTGCCCACTACACGCAGTTCCTCGTCTACGATTTTGACGGCGACGGCAAGGCCGAGGTAGTTTGCAAGACTGCACCCGGAAGCAAAGACGGCGACGGTAAATATGTGAGTAGTGCTGCGGATGATGCGACCATACAGAATGTGGACAACACGAAGGATTGGCGTTATACATCAGGACGCAATATCGGCAAGATGGGAGGCGGACAAGAATGGCTTACCATATTCTGTGGTGCAACGGGCAATGCCATCCATACCATCTTCTACAATCCGAACCGTAATGGTGGATTGGGAGGCGAGGCAGCCCCAACAAAGAATTGGAAAGAGAGCGGCACAGATACAAGCTATGGCAACAGAGGCGAACGCTATCTGGCCACGGTGGCTTATTTGGACGGACCCGACAAGAATCCTTCGGCGGTGATGGGCCGTGGCTACTACACTTATGCCTATTTGTGGGCAGTCGACTTCGACGGCAGCAAGCTGAAGACCCGCTGGCTCCATGTTTCCGAGTCGAAGAACAAGGTGACCGTGACGGATGCCAACGGCAAGAAGACCACCAACACCTATTATACTAATACTGGCAACAGCGGCAAGAGCTGCACCCTCTATGCCAACGGAAACCACAACCTTTCCTGTGCCGATGTGGACGGTGACGGCAAGGACGAAATACTCTATGGCTCGGCGGCAGTCGACGACGACGGCAGCTTGCTCTATGCCGTAGGTTGGGGTCACGGCGACGCCATGCATGTGAGCAAGCTGATTCCCGACAGAGCTGGCTTGCAGGTGTTCGACGTGCACGAAGAGGATCCATACGGTTGGGACGTTCACGATGCTGCCACCGGTGAAGTGCTATATTATGCCTCGGGCGCCAACGACAACGGGCGCGGTCTGGCTGCCGACATCATGCCCAACGAACGCGGTTTACAGTTCTGGTCTTCCAACGACCGTACGGTGCGCAGTGCCGTGACGGGCGAGTCGGTGAGCGGCGCCAAGAGCCAACCCATTAATTTCCGTGTCTATTGGGGCGGAACCTTGAAGGACGACCTGCTGGACGGCACGTCTCTCAAGGACTATGCCGGAAAGGACTATACCCTGTATATGGGGCAAAAGGTGTTGGCTTACGGCCATTCGGCTTCGTGCAACAGCACCAAGTCCATGCCTTGTCTTGCTGCCGACCTGTTCGGCGACTGGCGCGAGGAAATCATCATGTGGGACAGCAGCAACTCGAGCACCCTCAACATCTTCTCTTCCAGCGAGACCACCAAGTATCGCATACCCACGCTGATGCACGACCATACTTACCGTATGGGCATTACTTGGCAGAACACCGCCTACAACCAGCCACCCCATTTGGGCTTCTACCTTCCCGACTATGTGGCTCAAGCCACTGCCATCAAAAGTGTGGATGCCGATGTGGCAGACTGGATAGCGCTTGATGAGGGTGGAGAGCTTCGGTTGGATGTGCCTGCCGGCACATCGGTCAGTGTGGCAATACACGATGTAAGTGGACGCATTTGCTGGTCGAAGACGGTCACTGGCGCACAAAAGTTACAAATTCCAACCTTATCTCCCGGCACTTACATGTTGAAAGCAGTATCGGGCGGAAATGTGTTTATGCGTAAGTTTTTGAATCGATAATAATTATAAAGGTAATTTTCTAGGTGGAAAGGGCAGACTCGTGATGGGCCTGTCCTTTCTTTCTTTCGCTAAAAAGTTGGTAACAAGTGTTTATTTTCCTGCTCTTTTTCTTGCTTGTTATTAATTTTTGTTTTATTTTTGCATCGTCATACTTAATCTTGTACCTATTCTCGTGATTCAAGTCTATTGTGTAAAAGTGATAAAGAGATAAATAAACCAAATACCAATAATAATTATTAAATCTTTATTTATGAGCAAGAAAACCGACAACTTGCATGCTGCAACACACATGTGGAAGGCTTTTTCCCAAAGAGTGTTGATGCTGGCGATAATGCTGGTAGTGAGCATGAGTGCTTTAGCACAGTCAAAGACTGTCACAGGTAAGATTGTGGATGCCAATGGCGAACCTGTCATTGGTGCCTCGGCAATCGTGAAGGGTACATCTATCGGTGGCGTGAGCGACATCGATGGAAACTTCACCATCAAGAACGTACCCGAGGATGCAACCATTCAAGTTAGTTATGTGGGCTACAAGGCCCAGACCATTTCCGTGAAAGGAAAGAACACCCTAACCATTACTCTTTTGGAAGACAACACCACACTCGACGACGTGGTGGTCATCGGTTATGGTAGCGTGAAGAAAAGCACGTTGACCGCTGCCGTGTCCAAGATGGACGCCAAGGGCATTGAGAACCGTACCTTGGCACGTGCCGAGACAGCCCTCCAGGGTCAGTTGGCAGGTGTGCAGGTGCGTACCACTACCGGTGAGCCTGGCTCCGACATGCAGATTCGCGTGCGCGGCGCCGCTTCTGTCAATGCCTCTTCCGACCCTCTCTATGTTGTTGATGGTGTGCCAACGGACAACCTGAGCGGTATCAACCCTGCCGACATCCAGAGCGTCGAAGTGTTGAAGGACGCTGCATCCGCAGCCATCTACGGTTCGCGCGGTTCTAACGGTGTTGTGATGGTAACCACCAAGAAGGGCAAGAGCGGCAAACCCCAGGTTTCCTTCAATGCCCAGTTCGGCTGGCAGCACATGGAGAAGAAACTCGACATTCTGAGTGCTACCGAGTGGATGAAATTCCGCTTGAGGTATAACGATGCCTACTATATGCAGCAGGCCAAGTCAAAGGGCGTGACAAATGCCAGCATCAAGGACGACAATGCCACTCGTTTGGCCAACCTTAGATTGACTAAAAATGACTATGGTGTGATTCTTGACAACCGTTGGTTCCAGTATCTTAGCCAGGCTGACCGCGACGCTCACACATACGACGCAACCGACGAACAGCTCTGCTTGCTCGACTGGCAAGATGAGTTCTATCGCAATGCCGCCATCCAGGATTACAACATCAATGTGGCTGGTGGTAGCGACCGCACTTCTTATATGTTCTCGGGCGGCTACATGAAGCAAGACGGTATTGCCCGTGGTACAGGCTACCAGCGCTTCTCCCTCCGCACCAAGGTGGAATCAAAGATCAACAACTACATTACAGTAGGTATCAACCTCGCTCCGACATACATCGTGAACGACGGTTCTGGTATGGTTAACGGTAAGGACTCTCAGGCACATCAAGTGTTGACCTCTGTGCCTGTGTCTGAGCCAGGTGTAGGCTATATTACTAATGCCAACGGCAACTCTTACTATCTTTGGGCAGGCAGTAGTTCCAGTCCTACTTATTATATGGATAAAAACACCAGCCAGAGCCGGATTATGAAGTTGGCTGCCAATGGTTTCGTGCGTGTGACTCCTATCAAGGACTTGAGCATCGAGTTCACAGGTGCTGCCCAGTACTACGACAAGGATGCCAATGCCTATTACACCACAATGGCTTCCAAGAACTGGGCACAGGGTGAAGGCGCCAAGTCTTCAGGTCGTCATCAGACAGAACGTGCGCTCGAGACATTGGTTCAGGCTGTGGCCAACTATAACTTCACACTGGGCAAGTATCACAACTTTAATGCCATGCTCGGTGCTTCTGCCGAGAAGACCAGTGTGGGTTACACCACAGACCAGAATTTCAACGGTCCTTTCCCGAATGATGCCGTTCAAGGCTCCTTCAATGGCTCGTTGGTAGGTGTGAAGACCAATACCGTTACAGAGAAGACACCTAAGAAGTTGACTTCTTTCTTCGGCCGTCTGCAATACAACTTCGACGAGAAGTATATGCTTTCTGCCAGCTTGCGTACTGATGGTTGCTCTGTCTTCGGATCAGACAACAAGTGGGGTGTATTCCCTGCAGCTTCTGCCGGATGGTTGGTATCTAATGAAAAGTTCTTCAAGAACTGGAACCTCAAGTGGTGGAACACCTTGAAGTTCCGCTTGAGCTATGGTGAAACAGGTAACAACAACATCAGCAACACAGCTGCTTATCCTACATTGACCAATACCACATACGGTGGCTTGAGTGGTTACTACGCCAACTCTCTCGGCAATGCTGACCTCGGATGGGAGAAGACCAAGAGTACAGACATCGCCATTGACCTTGCCTTCTTGAAGAACCGCATCCAGTTGTCTTTGGACTACTACACCAAGAAGACCACTGACCTTCTCTATCAGGTACCTGTTCCCGGTGTTTCGGGCTTCAAAACTGTATGGGATAACTTGGGCGACATTGACAACCACGGATTCGAAATCGAGTTGAACACTCGCAACCTCATTGGACAGTTCAAGTGGGATACATCTTTCAACGTGGCTTACAACAAAAACGAGGTGAAGTCGCTCGGTGCTGACAACACACCTGTTTACTCAGGTTTCCAGGGTAGCAACTACTCTAACGTGCTGATGGTGGGCAAACCTATCAACACTTTCTATATGTATGATGCTATTGGCGTGTGGAAGAACCAGGCAGAAATCGATGCTTATAGTGCAGCCCACAATGGTACTCCCGTTACCTTCGAAGGCAAGAAAATTCATCCAGGTGATATCCGTTACCGTGACGTTGACGACAGTGGAAACTTTACTGCCGACGACAAAACCTTCCTCGGCCAGCCTACTCCTAAGTTCGTGTTTGGTATGACCAACACCTTCCATTGGAAAGATTTTGATGCATCCATCCTTCTCACCGCCCAGACAGGTGGCAAGATCTTTGGTGTGTTCGGTCGTGCCAACGACCGTCCAAGTATGGGTGCCAATACTAATGTGATGGGCCACTGGAGAAACGCTTGGTGGAGTGAGGAAGAAACAGGCGATGGCAAGACTCCTTATATCTTGAGCAAGACTACTGGCGCTACGCTCGATTCGCGTTGGCTCTATTCTTCCGACTATCTGCGCATCAAGAACTTGACCATAGGCTATAAGTTGCCAATCAATCCCAAGATTATTTCTTATGCACGTGTTTACTTCTCCGTGGAGAACCTTGCTTGCTGGAACAACTACTACGGCGGTTATTCTCCTGAGGCAGCCAACACGGCATCCAGCAGTTCTCCAGGTGGACAGAGCGCAGTGGGACTTGACTACAGTAGCTACCCATTGTCTCGTACTTTCACTTTTGGTATCAACATCAACTTCTAAACCAACCCTTAAAATCTAAAGAATATGTCTAAACTTAGAAATATTATATGGATGGGAGCGTTCACATTGGCTTGTGCATCTTGCAGCGATGAATACATGAACACTCCACCAGCCCACTTGGTCTCATCCGAGTCTTTCTATAAGACAGCCTCCCAAGTTGACCAGGCTGTTGTCGGACTTTACGCCGACATGCAACTGGTAGATTACAATGGCTATCATTTTATGTCTGAGTGCCGTTCAGACAACTATTGGGTAGACCCTCAACCTAACGCTTTACGCGAGTATTCGGAAATTGGTTCGTTCCGTGCCACATGGACGCTTACTACGTTCAATGACTTGTGGAACCTTCTTTACAAGACCATCTATGATTCTAATATTCTGTTGTCTAAGATTGATGGCGCAGAGTTCAAGTCGGAGTCAATGAAAAACCAATTCACAGGCGAAGCTCGTTTTATGCGTGGCTGGGCTTACTTGGAGTTGGCACGCTTCTTCGGCAATGTGCCCATCATCAACCGTCCGGTTACTCCATCTGAGTCAAAGAGCATTGGCCAGTCCACTCCCCGTGAAGTGTTCGACCAAATGGTTATTCCAGATTTGACAGAAGCTGCCAAATTGTTGCCTGTCAAAAAGAGTTTGGTGGATGCCAACAGCAAATCGGTTGCTGCTTCTGGTCGTGCCGACAAGGTGGCTGCTCAGGCCATGCTTGCCCGTGCCTACATGACCTTGGCTGGCTATCCGTTCAACGATGCCTCTGCCAAGGCAAACGCCAAGACCGTGCTTCAGGAAGTTCTTGCTAAAGAAAGTTCCTATTTCGCTCCCAATATGACCGAGTGGAAGAAGCAGTGGATGCCCAGCAGTGACTACTACAACAAGTATACTATCTTTGCAGTGCAGCACCGTCTGAAGGAAAACAATAACTATGTTGTCTTCAATTCAACTCCAGAATTGGCTCCCTCACGCACATCTATCCGTATGATGGGCAATTCCATTTGGGTTGAGAAGAGTCTTGCCTATGAGTTTGAGAAGAACAACCATGCAGACCAGCGTGGTTTGGGTACTTGTACATTGGAAGACCAAGCTGCCGAGACCAATTATGCCGGCTATGCCAATGAAACTGGTACTTACACTGACGAAAATGGTGTGTCGCACGATGTGTTGTTGAGAACCATCTGCCAAAAGTGGGTTCCAACCAAGGAAAAGTTGGCTGCTGTAGGCATGTCGTTTGATGAGGGAACACTGACCAACAACTATGATTGGCCAACTAATTTCCCTGTACTCCGTATGGAAGACATGATGCTCCTTTATGCTGAGATCCTTGCCGACGAAGGTGACATCACCGGAGCCATGAGCTACGTGAACAAGATTCGTGCCCGTGCCGGCGTTGACCAGCCTACAGCATCGAGCAAGGAAGAAGCCATGAAGTATATCAAGCGTGAGCGTCGTCTCGAACTGTTGGGCGAGGGTGTTCGTTGGTTCGATGAAATTCGCTATGGCGAGTGGAAGACGGATACCGAGAACATGTTTAACCGCTACAATAATCCTGAAGGCACAAGCTTGGACTTCCTGAAGAATTACCTCTATCCGATTCCTCAGAACCAGTACAACGCTGTACAGTCCGGTCTCTACAAGCAGAACGACGGTTATTCTATGTAATCCTTTCCGATTGACACAAGTCAATTCAAAGCATGACCCCTCGTTGCTTTTGTCGCGCCGAATGTTGTTATGGCGTACATATGGTAACGAAATATCTAAAGAGGCAGACTCCGTGTGAGCCTGCCTCTTTGCTTGCGTGTATGCAGCAACTAAATTATTTGGTATTTTGTGTCCCATTTATTGTTGACTTTTCCAAGCAAAGTTGTATCTTTGCATCTGTTATTCTTAAATTGTATTCAAGATACAACATTTCAGGTAACACAAACTAAAATTATTAAACATAACTTTATGCAAAACAAAACGTTTTTGTATCGACTTTGCTGAGCACTTACGGCATTGTTGGTATTTCCGGCTTTGGCCTTTGCTCAGAACATCACTATCACGGGAAATGTGAGTGATGAAGCCGATGTAATCATCGGAGCAACAGTCAAGGCTGTGCCAGGCTCTGCCGGTACAGTGACTGATCTCGACGGTAACTACAAGCTTACCGTTCCTGCATCTACCAAACAGCTTGTATTCTCCTATGTGGGCTACAAGCAGAAAACCGTTGACATTCAGGGCCGCACGACCATCAACGTGAAGATGGAGTCTGCCAACCAGATGCTCGACGAAGTGGTGTCTATCGGTTATGCCAAGGTGAAGCGCAAGGACCTCACCGGTTCCGCTTCTTCCGTATCCGCTTCCGAGTTGGCTGCCATGCCTGTTAACACAGCAGCCCAGGCCCTTTCCGGCAAGGCTGCCGGTGTGAGCGTGGTGACACAAAGTGGTGCGCCTGGTGCCGAAATCAACATTACGGTGCGTGGCGGTACGTCCATTACCCAGAGTTCCAAGCCACTTTACATCGTTGACGGCTTCGAGATGGACAACGCTCTCC
The DNA here is from genome assembly GCA_905198745.1 of uncultured Prevotella sp. Taxonomy (GTDB): domain Bacteria; phylum Bacteroidota; class Bacteroidia; order Bacteroidales; family Bacteroidaceae; genus Prevotella. The sequence continues at coordinate 39,019 of CAJKDU010000004.1, forward strand.
AGCAGATTGACATCAACGATATTGAGTCTATCGACATTATGAAGGATGCTTCTGCCACAGCCATCTATGGTGCCCGTGGTGCCAACGGCGTAATCCTCATCACCACCAAATCTGCCAGCGCCGGCAAGACCAACGTCACTTATAATGCCTATGTCAGCTTCAACAAGCTGGGCAAGAAACTCGACGTGCTCGGCGTGGAAGACTATACACTCTATCAGTATGAACTCCAGACACTGGCCGGCAACGCCGGCAACTTTGCTTCCTACTTTGGCGGCAATGTGGACGATGCCGATTTCTATACAGGTGCCTACGACCGAATCCATTCTGAATATGGCAACCGTGCCGGCATTGACTGGCAGGACGAAGTGTTTGGCGGCACAGGATTCAGCCAGAACCACAACCTCTCTATCAGCGGAGGCAACGACAAGACCAAGTACTTGTTGAGCTATAACTACACAGGCGAAGACGGTATCATGTCGAAGCACGGCTACGACAAGAACAGTATCCGCCTGAAATTGAACCATGAACTGTGGAAGGGCGTGCGCTTCGACTTCAGTACCAGTTTCCAGAACACCATGGTAGAGGGTGGCGGCTCACTGGGCGGTGCCTTGAAGAACACCATTCTCCAGCCTGTAACCGGTGGTGCCCGCTACACCAACGAGGAACTTCTCAAGACTGATATAAGCAACGAAATGTCGCTCATCAACAGCAGCTACGACATCATCAACCCTATCCTTACCAACGATGCCGTAGACAACAAGAAGTACACACGCCTGTTCACAGCCAACGGCGGCATTGAATTCGACTTCCTGAAAGATTTCACTTGGCGAACAGCTTTCAGCTATCAGTGGAGCCAGGTGCGCCAGGACTATTGGGACGATGGTCGCACTTCAACCGCCAAGAACTTTGGAGGCCCTTACGGATACCGCAACAACAACGAGAAATACTCTTGGCAGTTGACCAACACCCTGTCATGGGGCCACAAGTTCGGACTGCACAAGGTTGACGCACTCTTGGGCCAGGAGACCTACTACACCAACAGCATGAACCTCAACAACGAGTATCACAACTTCCCCAACGCCAACTTCGGCTTGAACAACGTGTCTATGGGTTCTGCCTACAAGTATGGCTCAGGTGTGAGCGAGCGCGGACTTGTTTCCATGTTCGGCCGCGTGTCATACAACTATAATGAGCGCTATCTCCTCACTGCCACCCTTCGTGCCGACGGTTCGTCCAAGTTTGCCAAGGGTCATCAGTGGGGCTACTTCCCGTCAGCCTCAGTGGCATGGCGTGTTATCGAGGAGGATTTCATGAAGAACCAGAAACTGTTCTCTAACTTGAAGCTCCGTTTCGGTTTCGGTACCACTGGTAACGACAACATTGACAACAACATGTACACCACCGACTATTCCGCCGGCCACTATGTGAGCGGCAAGACGGATGTGCCTACTCTGGTGCCGGGCAGCACGCTTGGCAACCCTGTCATCAAGTGGGAGAAGACTACGACCCTCAATCTCGGTCTTGACTTCGGCATGTTCAATGGCCGCTTGAACGGTACGGTCGACATTTACCGCAACACCTCTTCCAACCTGCTCATCAAGAACCGCATCCCTTCTTCTACCGGTTATTCATACCAGTATCAGAACCTTGCCTCCGTGCGCAACCAGGGTGTTGAGTTGGTACTCAACTCTGTCAACGTACGTTCTAAGGCATTCACCTGGACCACAGACTTCAACATCTCGTTCAACAAGTCAAAGGTGGTGTCACTCTATGGCGATGGTTCCGGCAGCAACTCCTTCATCCAGAACTACGACTCCCGTGTTGACTTCCTCGTGGAAGTAGGCAAGCCGTTGGGTCAGTTCTATGGCTACAAGTATGCCGGTGTCTATACCACCGACGACTTCACCCAGAATGCCGATGGCACCTATACTCTGAATGCTGGCGTGCCCTATCTCAAGGGAAAGACCAAGTCAAGCATCAAGCCTGGTGACGTGAAATACGTGACCACAGCAGGTGAAACCGATAAGGACGGCAACCCCATCTGGTCTACCAACGACCGCGCGGTGATTGGCAATGCAGCACCCGACTTTACGGGCGGCTTGAACAACACGTTCAAGTACAAGAACTTCGACCTCTCCGTGTTCTGCACATTCAGCGTGGGCAACGACATCTTCAACATGAGTTCGCAGCGCTTTATCGGTCCTTACCTGCCCAACCAGAACACCCTGAACGTGATGAAAGACCGCTACCACCTCATTGACCCTGCCACTGGTAAGGAGAGCACCAACCTGGCACGACTGGCCGAGCTGAACCCCCAGCAGTATAATGCCGGCACCATGTGGAGCTTGCACTCAGAGAACAAGATTGCTATCACCGATGCCCTTGACTACTACATTGAGGATGGCTCTTATCTGCGTATCAGCACCATCACCCTGGGCTATACCTTCCCCAAGCTTCTCATCAGCAAGATTGGCTTGCAGAGTGCCCGTGTCTACTGCACACTTAACAATATAGCCACCATCACAGGCTATTCTGGCTATGACCCAGAAGTGTCTGCCTCAAGCAGTTCGCTGACTCCAGGCATCGACAACTCCTCATATCCAAAGGCCAAGAGCTTTGTTTTGGGTCTTAACTTAACATTCTAAAACGGACAGAAATCATGAAAAGAAAAAACATATATATAGCTGGCTGCATGATGTTCATGGCACTTGCCGGAACTTCGTGTCAGGATTGGCTCGACATGCCGGCACAGTCAAAATACGACAGCGAGTCTACGTTTGGCGACGTGGAGAAGACCGAGTTGGCTGTTATCGGCTGCTATCCCAATTCGTTCAACCGTGAGATGTACTACCAGTTGGGCATGGGTACCGACGAATGTATCTCTACCGAGGGCGAAACCAACTCCAAGAATCAGATTGGCAACTATGTCTACACCACCTCCAATGCCCCCACGGGAGTGTACAACGCCATGTATTCGAGCATCGAGTACGCCAACAACTGCATCAAGAACCTCGAGACGATGAAGGGAAGTTCCGATTCGGAACAGAAGAAAATCAACCAGTTGCTCGGCGAGAGCCTTGCCGTGCGTGCCATGGACTACTGGAACTTGATCCGCTTCTTCGGTGACGTGCCTTTCGCCACGGTTCCTGTGGTAGACCAGGGCACCTTCGTTTCTTCCCGTGTGAGCCGTGATGTCATCTACGACCAGATTATTGCCGACCTGCAGCGTGCCACCGACCTGTTGGCATGGAAGAGCGAAGGCCAGGTGAGCACTACCGAGCGTTTCACCAAGAATGCCGCCTACGGCATCCTGGCCCGTGTGGCACTTTATGCCGCCGGCTACTCGCTCCGTTGGGACCTCAACACCTATGATGCCTCCACCGTGCAGCTGGCACAGCGCTCTGATGCCAACCGCGTGAAGGAACTCTACAAGATAGCTGCCGACGCCTGCCAGGCTGTCATTGCCAAGAATGAGAATGCGCTGAACGGAAGCTATGCACAAGTATTCCACGACCTGCTCACCAAGACCGACGACTCCGAGCTGATGCTCCAGTATGGTCAGTACGGCACCAATGTCAACGGCGCCTCTGTGGGCTACACCATCGGCTCCTTCTGCCACAAGAACAGCATCTATGGCAAGACCGGACCAGCCATGGTGGCCAACCCCACCTACTATTTCGACTTTGCCGACGGCGACACCCGTCGCGACGTGGCCATCTGCAACTATGGCGTAACCACCTTCAACAAGGAGAAGAACGTGCGCAAGGCCAACACTTTCAGCAACATGACTGCAGGAAAGTACCGTGCCGACTGGGGCGAGAACTCAGGGCTGAAGGTGAACCAACGCAACATGAACTTCCCCTTGCTCCGCTATTCCGACGTGCTGCTCATGTATGCTGAAGCACTCAACGAGTATAACGGCGCCCCGACAGACGCAGCCAAGGGTGCACTGAAAGAGGTGCGCCTTCGTGCCTTCGGTGGCGACGAGAGCAAGATTGGCACCATTCCTTCCACCTATCAGGAGTTCCGCGATGCCATCATCAAGGAGCGCAAGCTTGAACTCGGCTTCGAGGGCCTGCGTCGTACCGACTTGGTGCGTTGGGGCATTCTCTACGAGACACTCACAGAGAACAAGGAGAACTTGCTCAAACTGGCACATCATGAGGCTCCTTATGCCAACGTGCCCAAGTACTGGGCCTACAAGACCTCCATTGCTACTGAGTGGCCCACACAGTTCCTCGCCATCGAGCATCAGGACTATCTTGACCTGACAGACGAGCAGAAAGCCAGTCTTACCGCTGAGGGCTACACCATTAGTGCCATGTTCGACGGAGCTTCCGACTTGAACAACAACGGCAAGAAAATAGCAGACACAGAGGCTTGGATGACCACCAGCTTGTTCCGCGGTCTGGCGAAGAACCAGGTAGAACTGCTGCCGCTCAACCAGAGTAGTATCATTGATGTCAACTCAGGCTTGCAGGGCCAGCAGCATCCTAAGTACTAATCCGTCTTGCGATAAACAGGCAACACTGACACTTATTATATAAACTCTCTTTCAAGGGATATGTCTACACCATGAGGGCATATCCCTTTTCTTTTTCTCATTATTCCCTGGTAGTAAGTTTTCGACATTCCGATTGGCATCCTTGTGTCGGTCGAAGGCGAGGCTTGCATCTGGACCTGGCCTTTCTTCGCATCGTTAACGGTAAAGTAGCGCACTGCTAACGGGTGAGTAGCGCATCGCTACCGGGTGAGTAAAGCATAGTTACTGGCAGGTTCATGGCCTTGCTTAAACTGTGGATAACATTTGGGGAAAGGCATTAAAAAGTGCGAACATTGCCTTCCGATGTGCCACACCTGTTTGGTACGGAGTTGAAAAAACGCCCGAATAAGTTTCGTATTCCGCCCATTCTCATTATCTTTGCAAAGATTAAACCAAAGATAATACAGGCTTGAAGAGAAATATATTCAGAATAGCATGCTTTTTCGTGGTGCTTTTTGTCCTGGCGGCATGCCACCGCAAGAACCAAGAACCCATTCGGAAAGAGGCCCCACAGGCTAACAGCACTGCCGAGACCGACTTGGTGACGCTGCCCATAGAGGTGCGTGCCAAGAAGATAACCCTGCAGGATGGACTTCCCTCCAACACGGTCAACTCCATGCTCCAGGACCAAAAGGGGTTCCTTTGGTTCGGCACTCACAACGGACTCGTGCGCTACGACGGCAACAAGATGACCGTCTACTGCCACGACGGTCTGCCCACCTCCATTGTGGACAGTCGGGTGAAGAACATCGTGGAAGACAGACAGTACAAGAAACTGTGGGTCTACACCTCTGCCGAGCTTTTCTCCTGTATCGACATGCACACAGGCAATGCCGACAACTATCTCGGCAATGCTGAAAGAGCAGGTCACTACACCAGTTCCAAACTCACCGCACCCGGCACCATCTGGCTGTGGGGCAAGAGCGATGGTGCCCTCCGGGTGGACTATCGCGACGGACACTTCCGCGTGGAGCAGTTCGACAAGCACAATCTCGGCTCCTCTGCCATCATCCATTTCGACAGCATCTCGTCGCACGAGGTGCTCCTCTGCACCAAGGACAAGGCCTTCGTTCATGATGCCCACGGCCTGTCGTGCGTGTCGGACGGTATCGGCTACCAGCGCACACTCCCCTGGAAGGGCAGGGTGCTGATGGTCACCGACAAGGGCGCTGTCTACGACCTCTATCGCCGCAAGCTCACCTTCATCACCCGCATCAGCCTTGACAAGGGCGAGCGCATATCGGGCGACATGATGCAAGGCAACCGTTGGATGATATTCACCGACCATGCCACATGGGCAGTAGACCCTAGCCGGCGTACAGCCAGCCGTTGCAGCGGTGAATGGAACATTCCCGGCGGCAAGGTCTACACCGACAACAAGAACCGCCGGTGGATATACAACAAGACCGGCACCCTGCGCATGGTGAAGGGCAACCGCCTTGTGGCGCTCAACCTGCTGCCCAACGGCGAAACCAACTACATAGACTACGAACGCTTCCGGGTGGTGGAAGACAACCACGGACTCATCTGGATATCCACCTACGGCAACGGCCTCTTCGTGTTCAGCCACGACCTCAGCCAGAGCCAGCACTTCACTGCCGACGAGAAAGGCGAGTCGCCCATAGCCACCAACTATCTGCTTCGCATCATTGCCGACCGCCACGACGGCGTGTGGGTTAGCTCGGAGTATGGTGGCATCTCCCACATTCAGGTGATGGACAAGGGCGTTGACCGCATTTTCCCCAACGGCAACGGCCATCTCGACTTCTCCAATGTGGTGCGCATGGTGCGCAAGACACCCGACGGCTTGATGGTGTCTACCCGCGACGGCTCGCTCTATCATTATTCGTCCGACATGAGTCAGATGCTTGGCAAGAGCCATTTCGATGCCAATATCTACGCCTTCACCCAAGCCCAAGACGGCACCAAGTGGATAGGAACCCGCGGCAAGGGCGTTTATGGCGTGGAGGGACTCGACTTCGGAAACCGCAACGTGTTCTGCATGGCAGCCGACAATCGGCAACGCATGTGGATAGGCACCTTCGGCAAAGGACTGAGTGTGGCGACAAGGCACGGCAAGGGCTACCAGGTGGAGACCTTCTTTGCCGACAGCGTGGGACTGGGCGAGGTGCGCTGCATCGTCAACGACCGGAAAGGCCGCATGTGGGTGGGCACTTCGGGCGGACTCGTGGTGTTCTATCCGGACCGCTTTGTGAAAGACCACAATGCCTACCGCGTGTACCACCGTGCCTACGAGATACACGACATGATGCTCGACAGTCGGGGCACCCTTTGGCTTGCCGTGCCTGCCGTGGGACTGGTGCGCGTGGAAGTGGCCGACACACCCTCGTTCAAGACCTACGACAGTAATGACGGCCTGGTGAACAACATGGTGCAGGCGGTCGTGGAGGGCAAGGACGGCTACTTCTGGGTGGCCACCCAGAAGGGCGTGTCGTGCATGGACCCCAAGAACGGAACGTTCGACAACTACATGTTCGACGTCAACCCGATGGGCAACGTCTATAACGAAAACTCTGCCGTGTGTCTCGACGACGGGCGCATACTCCTGGGCGGCAACTTCGGTCTTACCCTCATCACTCCCTCGCGGCTCAAGCACATCGACGGGCAGACAGACGTCGTGTTTACCTCTTACCCCTATTCCGACGAAATCAAGCTCGACTACGACAACAATTCCCCCACCATAGACTTCTCCACCCTCGACTATTCCGACGTGAACAACGTGAAGTACAGTTATTGGCTTGAAGGCTACGAGAAGGGATGGAGCACGCCGTCGTCCGTGTCGTGGGCCACCTACAAGAACCTGCGTCCCGGCACTTACCGTCTGCATGCCAAGGCGTGCTATTCCGACGGCGACTGGGGCAAGGAGAGCGTGCTCACCATCAAGGTGAAAGCCCCGATCTACCTCACGGCGTGGGCCATACTGCTCTATGTGGTGCTGGCTGGCTTGGTGACGGGCATCGTCATCCGCAGTGTCCGCGAGAAGAACGAACTCAAGAGCCGCATCCGTCTGGAACAGGAACTGACCAAGTATAAGCTCACCTTCTTCACCAATATCGCCCACGAATTCCGCACACCGCTCACGCTGATACAGGGAGCGTTGGAGAAGGAAACCAGGATTATGAAGGCCAACAAGTGGCAGCCCGAACTGGAGAAGACCATCCGCACCATGAACAAGAGTGCGCAGCGCATGCTGAGGCTCATCAACCAGCTGCTCGAGTTCCGCAAGATGCAGGCAGGCAAGCTGAAGCTTTCGCTCCAGGAAACCGATGCGGTGATGTTCGTGCGCAACATCTGCCAGATGTTCGACGATGCCACCGAGAGCAAGCACATTGACTACCGCTTTGAGTCGGCCGAGTCGGCACACGTGATGTATCTTGACCGGCAGAAGATGGACAAGGTTGTGTTCAACATCCTGTCGAATGCCTTCAAGTACACACCAGCCGGCGGTACGATTACCGTAAGCATGCAGTTTGCCGACATGCTTACCATCCGCATTGCCGACACGGGTGTGGGCATACCCAAGGACAAGCGCAGCCAGCTGTTCAGCAGGTTCATGCAGAGCAACTACACGGGCGACAGTTTCGGCATAGGCCTGCACCTTGCCCATGAACTGGTGGGCGTGCACAAGGGCACCATAGCCTATGAGGAAAATCCTGGAGGTGGCTCTGTGTTCGTGGTACGCATTCCTGTCGACAAGAGCACCTACGAGTCTTCCGACTTCCTCGTGGAGAGTAGTCCGATACTGGAAACCCGTGTGCCGGAAACCGAGAAGCCTTCGGCATCAGCCGACGACGAGGCTCAGCGTGTGCCTCTCAACAAGCGCACCATCCTGCTGATAGAAGACGACAACGACGTGCGCGACTTCCTCCTTTCCGAACTGGGCAACTGTTTCGAGACTCTCTCTGCTGCTGACGGTAAGGAAGGACTTGCCAAGGCCAAGGAGAACGACGTCGACTTGATAGTAAGCGACGTGATGATGCCCGGCATGAACGGGTTCGAGGTGACCAAGCGGCTGAAGAACAGTTTCGAGACCAGTCATATTCCCATCATCCTGCTCACTGCCCTTGGCAACGACGAGAGTGTTCTTGAGGGAACGGAGTCGGGTGCCGACGCCTATATGGTGAAGCCCTTCAGTCCGCAGTTGCTCATTGCCCGCATCTTCCAATTGCTCGACCAAAGAGAGAAACTCAAGCAGAAGTTCGGCAAAGATCTCGAGTCTGTGCGTTCAAGCATGTGCGCCACCGACCAGGACCAGCTCTTCGTGCGTCGTCTCGACACCATCATCTACGGCCGACTGGCCGACAAGGAACTCTCCGTGGAGAAGATAGCCGAACTGTTGCACCTGGGTCGCACCATGTTCTACAAGAAAGTGCGTGGCACCACGGGCTATACCCCCAACGAGTATATCCGTGTCATCCGGTTGCGCAAGGCTGCCGAGATGCTCCGCAGTGGCGACAAGAACGTGTCTGAAGTGGCCTACGCCGTGGGCTTCGACAACCCTTACTACTTCAGCAAGTGCTTCAAAGACCAGTTCGGCATGCCGCCGTCGCAGTATAAGTAATCCCTGATAAATCATGAAGAAAACATTGTTATATCTGTCGCTCTTTCCTCTGTGCCTGTGGGCAGGAGGGGGGAGCGACGGTTCTTTCAGGAGAGCCGTCGCCTCGTTTGTACATCCGCAAGACACGTGCCGCACCAAGGTGTGGTGGTTTCATGGCGAGACCGAAACCACGAAGGAGGGCATTACCGCCGACCTGGAAGCCTATCGGCGTGCCGGGGTGGGCGGAGTGGTCTACTACGACCAGGTGCACGGCAAGGGTGGGGGTGCCTTCCCTGCCCTGTCGGCACCCTGGTGGCAGATGCTCAAGTTTGCCGCCGCCGAGGCACAGCGGCTCGGCCTTTCGTTTGAGGCAAACATCTCCGACGGCTACGTGGCAGGCGGTCCGTGGATAACACCCGACGATGCCATGAAACGCCTGGTGGCTACTGAGACCATTGTCAGTGGCAGACAGGTGCTGCGGCAACTGCCGTCGCCCGAAAGCAGATACGGATTTAAACAGGTGGCGGTGTTTGCCGTGCCTCTGGCAAAAGGTACCGACAAGGACAACCACATGGCGAAACCACTCGTCTCCAGCACCTTGCTCCCTTTTCCAGCCGACTCGCTCTTTTCTCCCGTCAAGTCGTTCTGCACCATTCCCTATCCCGGCAAAGGTAAGGAAGTGCAGGTGGTGATGGATTTCGGCAAGCCTTTCACGGCACGCCACATCACTTACCAAATCAAGGGAAGAGGGAAGAGTGCCACGGTGGCAATGAACATGCCGTCGTTGCCATCAGCCTCTTTCACGGGCGACGGCTACCAGCCACTGCCCGACATAGGTGAGCTGTGGTGCTCTGATGACGGTTTCCACTATCGCAAGGTCTGTGCTCTGAAACCCAACTATAGCGCGAACTCCGGCGGATGGCATCAGCGCACCGTCTCTTTTCCCGAGACCCGGGCACGATTCTTCTCGCTCGTGTTTCACGACTGGTCGCCCGTTACCGACAAGAACCGCAACCTCTACATTGGCAACATCACGCTTTCGCCTGTGGCGAAAATGAACCTTTGGGAAGAGAAGACAGGCGAATACTCCGAATATACAACCCTTGGCGACACGCCACCCTATACCTCTCGGGAAACAATATCGCCCGACAAGGTGGTTGACGTGACCGACAAGGTGGATGCCCAGGGGCGGCTTTCGTGGAAGGCCCCCAAGGGCGAATGGCTTGTGCTCCGCTTTTGCCAGGTGCCCACGGGCGCCATGGTGAAGCATGCCCGGGCAGACTTCAAGGGCCTGGAGTGCGACAAACTCTCTGCAGCGGCTGCCACCAAGCATTGGCAACACTTTGCCCAGCCCATCATCGACACGCTGCGCAATGCCGGTACACCGTTGCAGGGCATTGTCATGGACAGCCATGAGGCAGGACCGCAGAACTGGACGGAAGGATTCGACACAGCTTTCGCCCGACGGCGAGGCTACGACCTGCACCGCTATCTGCCGGCATTGGCTGGCTATGTGGTGGGCTCGGTGGCTGAGACCGAGGCTTTCTGCCACGACGTGCGCCGCACCATAGCCGATTTGATGGCCGACAACTATTACGGCATTTTCGACCGCCTGTGCCGCGCGAACGGCATTACGCTGACTGCACAGGCGTCGGGCAACGCACAGAACATCGTTTCGGACAACTTCCAGGCGAAGGGACATGTGGCTAAACCGCAAGGCGAATTCTGGGCAAAGCACGTGAACGGAAGCTACGACATGAAGGAAGCTTCGTCGGCAGCCCATGTCTATGGCAAGCAGATAGCCTCTGCCGAAGCCTTTACCGACGCCACTTATCGCCACTCGCTTGCCGACCTGAAGAGCTTGGCAGACTTTGCCTATTGTTTCGGACTGAACGAGTTTGTGGTCTGTGCATCTGCCTACCAACCCTGGCTCGACAAGCGGCCGGGCAACACGGCCAACGGCAGACAGTATTGTTTGAACCGCAATAACACCTATTGGGAATACAGTCGGCCGTTCTGGGACTACCAGGCGCGTTGTGCCGGAGTGATGAGGCAGGGCAAGCCCGTGGCAGACCTTTGCGTGTATGCAGGCGACGACACGCCGATGAAGATGCTTTCCTACCGCCTGCCAGCCGTTCCCGAGGGCTACGATTTCGACGTGTGCACCACCGAGGGACTGCTCACGCGGACTACAGCAAGTGATGGAACTATTGCTTTGCCCGACGGCATGCGCTACCGGATGTTGGTGCTTGAGAAAGGCGCCAGGGTGCCCTACATGGCATTGAGACATATCGCCGACTTGGTGGAGCAAGGCGTACCTTTATGGGGAGAACGGCCTGTGCCGGCTACGTTGACAGACAGAGAGAATGTCGAATGCTATGACTTGCTGGCTGACAGCCTATGGGGCACGCCCACGGAAAGAGGCGTGAGGCGTTTCGGAAAGGGTCATGTGTATGCCGGCATGACGTTGGCTGAGGCTTTGATGCAGGAAGGCATAAAGCCGGACATGGCGCTCAAGAGCGGCAATAAGCCCGACAATAAGGTGTATTTTGCACATCGCGCCATGGACAAGGCCGACGTGTATTTCGTGTTCAACCATAGTAATGAAGTGTATGATGCCGCGACCCTCCTGCGCACTTCTCGCCGTAAGGTGGAGCGCTGGAATGTGGTGACGGGTGAAAGATTCCTCATTGATGGGGAGGAATCGGACGGACAACTGAAGTGCCGGCTCTCGCTGCAACCCCAGGAATCCTGTTTCCTGGTGGCTGTAGATTCCTCCGACGTGGTGTCGCCCTACGAAGCCTGCGCCCGTTTCCGGCATGTCAAGTCGCTGGAGGGTGCCTGGACAATAGATTTTGACAAACAATTGGGAGGTCCCGGAGAGGTCTTGGCCGACAGCTTGAAGGACTGGACACAGTCGGCAGACAACGGGGTGAAGTATTACTCCGGTAAGGCTGTGTATGAAAAAGTCTTTAGTTTAGGCAAGGACATGCAGGGCGTTCCTTTGCATTTGCAGTGCACGCTTGCCAATGGCCTGGCAGCCGTCTATGTCAACAACCGGTATGCAGGCACCTTGTGGTGTGCGCCTTACAGACTGGACATATCTCCCTACGTGAAGAAGGGACGCAATCAGCTGCGCATTGAAGTGGTCAACTCGCTCTACAACCGAATGGTGGGCGATGCCGTTCATCCCGACCGGCAGACATATACCCAGGCGGTGCCTCCCATCGTGACGGCAGAAACGCCGCTGGTTCCGTCGGGTGTCGTGGGACGGGTGAACTTGTTATTTTAGCACAGGGGAAGGTTATGCGACTGTCATGGCAAGCACCTTCTTGAAAAAGTGAACTCGTTATATTGGCACAAAAGAAAGGCGGCGTGGAATCCATCGGGATTTCACGCCGCCAAGTGTTAGTTGTTTGTAGTTATATTATTTTATGGCCTTTCCGTTTACCTTCACGTTTTTCAGTCGGCAACTGCCGAGGAAGGAAGTGTCCATCTGGCCCTCGGGGTCTTTGGCATTGATGTTTTCAAAGACAAATGAGCCAAGGTCGTACTTCTCTGAGGGCTCCATGCTGTAGAACCGTTCGGTGCTTTCCACGTCGATGTTGCGCATAGTCACGTTGTTTACCTTGGAACGCGGCATGTCCTTACGGTCTTTCTTGTCGTAGAATTGAGTCCAGATGCGGGTGCGAATGCCGTAACGGGTGAAGCCCTTACAGTTTTCCGCCAACACATTCTCGTAGCGTTGTGGTGTGTCGGGACGCATCTTGAAAAGCAGGATGTTGCTTGTGCCGTTGAACAGGCAGTTGCGGATGATGATGTTGCTTGCGTCGTAACATTCGCTTCCGAAGGTCACGCCGCCGCCAGCCTTCTTGAAGTAGCAGTTCTGCACAATGATGTTGCGGCATGGGCCGTTGCTCGGATCCTTGTCGACGAAAGTTCCTTTGCCGCCCTTGATGCACACGCCGTCATCGTTCACGTTCACCCAACAGCTGTTCACGAGCATGTCCTCACAGGCGTCAATGTCGAGTGCATCGGTGCTGGGACCCTTGGGATAGCCCTCGGTAGGTGCAAAGATGTAGACACCCAGATACTTCACGCGTTTGCATTTATAGAGGTGATTGGTCCAGAATCCGGAGAATATCATGCGGATGCCGCTCACGGTAACGTCGGTGGAATTGGCTATGTAGACCAGACGCGGACGCAAGGCTTCGAGATTGGTGCACTTGGGAATCACCTTGCGGCGGAGCCAGAACTCGTCGTAGAACTTCAGTCCGTTGCCGTTGAGTGTGCCCTTTCCGGCAATCTTGAAGCCGTTGTTGTGTTCGGCATTGATAAGACCGGCGAAATAGTTGAGCGTTTGTCCTTCCAGTCGGGTCTTGATTATCTGGTAGTGGGTGATGGCATCGCTGCCCTTGAGGGTGGCCTTGTCGGCAAGCCAAAGGTTGGTGCCCTGCTTGAAGAAGAGTGAGCCCGTGAGATAGGTTCCCTCGGGAACCACCACTACGCCACCACCATTTTTATAGCAAAGGTCGATGACCTTCTGTATTTTCTCCGTTTGCAAAACAGTGGAGTCGTTGACCACTCCATAGTCAGTGATGACATACTGCTTGCCCATCTGGGCGAGTTCTGTGCGGGTAGTGTCGGCAAACCATGTGGAGATGGGTGTGCCGTCTGGGAAAGTTGCTTGTTTGGCTTTTCCGAAAGCCATTGTGCACGTGGCAAGAGCCAGGAGAATGGCGAAAGTCAATTTTCTCATGTGTGTTCTTTAATATGTAATTGGATTGTTGTAATTATGCTGCAAAGGTAATGAACGTGGCCGGCTTCCGACCTAAAAAAATATTCACAAGCATCTAAAATCATACAATAAATATACATAAATTCCGTATATTTCTTGGTAAATACCTGATACCTGTGCAGAAAGAACACACGGAATGGATGACTGCGAACGCTGTAGGACATGGCTGCATATAGGGTGCATCGCCTCGGAAGCCCCCTATATAATGAGGTGGATTTAAACACATAATACAAAATTAATATCCTTCTTTCATCGTGTATTCCATCCATTTCCACTATCTTTGCACAAAATTAAGACATAACGCATGGCAATGAAAAAACTTTTATCTCTTCCTCCCAATTTGGTAGAATGTTTCTATGACCTTGAAAATGCAGGTCGCGACGAATGGTTTTGCACATCAGATCCCATCGGGCACAAGCTTGGTTCCGGCGGCGGAACCACCTGGCTGTTGGATGCATGCTACCGGGATGAGGCTCGGGAAGATGCTTCTTTTGCAGACTGGCTGTCGCGGGAGAAGCGTATTCTTCTGCATGCAGGAGGACAGAGTCGGCGGTTGCCAGCCTATGCCCCTTCCGGGAAAATACTGACTCCGATACCCGTGTTCCGCTGGAAACGGGGACAAAGGCTCACACAGAATCTCCTTTCTTTACAGTTGCCCCTTTATGAGGAAATCATGAAGAAGGCTCCAGCATCGCTCCACACGCTCATTGCGAGTGGCGATGTGTACATCCGCGCCGAAGAGCCCCTGCAGGAAATTCCCGAAGCCGACGTGGTTTGCTATGGATTGTGGGCAGACCCTGACCTGTGTAAGGATCATGGCGTGTTCGTGATGCGGAGGGACAATGTCTCGCAACTCGACTTCATGCTCCAAAAGCCAAGCGTGGAAGAGATGGGCAAACTCATGGACAAGTATCTCTTCCTGATGGACATCGGCATTTGGATTCTGAGCGACAGGGCCATCGAACTGATGCGCCGCCATTCCCTCAACGCCAAGGGAGAAATAGACAACTATGACATGTATGGTGAGTTCGGACTGACATTGGGCAATCATCCCGTACTGAAGGATGCCGAACTGAACGGACTCAAGACGGTCATTCTGCCTCTGCCCGGCGGCAGGTTCTACCATTACGGCACCAGCCGGGAGATGATTTCTTCTACGGTAGACGTGCAGAACCTTGTTACCGACCAGCGTGAAATCATGCTCCGCAAGGCGAAACCTCATCCCGCCATGTTCGTGCAGAATGCACAGGTGGACCTCAAACTGAAACCGGAGAATGCGGACACGTGGATAGAAAACAGCCATGTGGGCAAGGGATGGAACCTTGCGTCGCACAACATCATTACTGGCGTGCCGCAGAACAACTGGAACCTGACCCTCCGTGAAGGCATGTGTGTGGATGTGGTTCCGGTAGGGGAGAAAGACTTCGCGGTCAGACCCTATGGATACAATGACAAGTTCAAGGGCAAACTTTCAGCCCCGTCGACCACTTATCTTGGCGCACCTTTTAGCGAATGGGCTGCACAGCGAGGCATAGATCTCGGCAGCATTGCCTATTCGGGAGCCGAAGACATACAGTCTGCCCGCATCTTTGCCATCTGCGACAATGTGGAGGATATGGGCAAGGTGATGCAGTTCGTGATTGGTGATGACCTGGGTGAAGGCAAACTCCTGTGGGAGAAGGCAGACAAATATTCGGCAGACGAAATTTCGGCCTATGCCAATCTGAGCCGTCTTGCCGCTCAGCGCAAGGCCTTCCGCAAGCAGAACTGGACTGCCTTGGCGGCGAATTACCGCCAAAGTGTGTTCTACCAGCTGAACTTGGAAGAGGCCGCCCATGCATTTGCCGAAGAAAATATCTCATTGCCCGAAGCATTGCCCGACAGTGCCAACCGCATGGAGCGCATCAGCGACAGCATGTTCCGCTCGAGAACATGCATGCTGAAGGGTGACGAGAAACAGGCTCGTGGCTTTGAAGACAAGGCTTTCGCACTGATGCGCGAGGGACTCACCTCGACCATCAGTCATCAACAGTCGCCCCACCTCTCGGTCTATGCCGACCAGATAGTGTGGAGTCGCAGTCCGGTTCGCATAGATGTGGCTGGCGGCTGGACAGACACTCCGCCTTACAGTCTGATGGAGGGTGGAAACGTGGTCAACCTCGCCATAGAACTCAACGGACAACCTCCGTTGCAGGTTTACGTGAAGCCTTCGAAAGAATATCGGGTGACCATGCGCTCCATTGACCTGGGAGCCATGGAGGTGATTAGCTCCTATGAAGAACTCAGTCAATTCAACAAGGTGGGTTCTCCATTCTCCATTCCGAAGGCGGCGCTGGCCTTGGCAGGATTCCTGCCCGGCTATTGTGCCGAGCACTACGAGAGTCTGGAGCAGCAACTGAAAGCTTTCGGTTCGGGTATCGAGATTACCTTGCTCTCTGCCATACCCGCCGGTTCGGGTCTGGGCACGTCTTCCATCCTCTCGTCTACGGTGCTTGGCGGATTGAACGACTTCTGCGGATTGGGCTGGGACAAGCATGAAATTGCCGACCGCACGCTCATCCTTGAGCAGTTGCTCACCACTGGAGGCGGTTGGCAAGACCAGTATGGCGGAGTGCTCGAGGGCATCAAACTCCTGCAGACAGAGGCTGGTTGGGCGCAACGTCCTTTGACGCGCTGGTTGCCCGAGCAGTTGTTTCGCCAACCGGAATATACCGGTTGCCATCTGTTGTATTACACAGGCATCACGCGTACTGCGAAAAACATTCTTGCTGAAATAGTTCGCGGCATGTTCCTCAACGAAACGGAACGGCTCGACCTGCTCCGGCAGATGAAACAGCATGCCCTTGACTTGGCTGCTGCCGTTCAAGCCAACGACTTTGAAGCCTATGGCCGTATGGTGCGCAAGACGTGGAACCAAAACCAGGCGCTCGACGCAGGCACCAATCCGCCGGCAGTGAAGCAACTGACCGATATGATTGACGACCTGTGTCTCGGCTACAAACTGCCCGGCGCTGGCGGAGGCGGCTATCTCTATATGGTGGCAAAAGACCCGGATGCGGCTGCCCGCATACGCAGGGTGCTCAATGAAAACAGACTCAACTCGCTGGCGCGCTTTGTCGACATGCGCCTTTCGGACAAGGGACTCGAGACAAGCCGTAGCTAAAACAACAATAGAAGAAACTTTATGGACAACAAACCGAAACTGGTCGAGACGCGCGACGGACACAACTATTTGGTGCCCTTTGTGCTCATCACCACCCTGTTCTTCCTGTGGGGATTTGCCCACAGCATTCTGGATGTGCTGAACAAGCATTTCCAGGACTCCTTGCAAATATCAAAGACCGACTCTGCCTTGGTACAGGCCATGGTCTATGGCAGTTATTTCCTAATGGCACTGCCTGTGGGCGAGATTATCCGACGTAAGGGTTATCGGGCCGGTGTGCTCACCGGACTGGTGCTTTATGGAGTGGGAGCGCTGATGTTTATTCCCGGCAGCTATATGCAGTCGTTCCCCTTTTTCCTTTTGTCATTGTTTGTGATAGGGTCGGGCTTGTGCTGCCTGGAGACGTCTGCCAACCCTTATGCCACCGTGCTGGGAGACATGGATGCCGCAGAACGGCGCATCAACCTGGCTCAGTCGCTCAACGGACTCGGGTGGATATTCGGCCCGTTAGTGGGTGGACTGTTCATTTTCTCCGACCATCCGTCTGAACGAGACATCGCCATACCTTACACCATCATCGGTTGTGTGGCGCTTTTGGTGGCGGTGGTCTTCACCCGGGTGCGCCTGCCGGAGATATCGCTCGGCGAAGAGAATGACGGCAAGGGAACCGCCGGAGGTGGGCGGTTGTGGAACAACAAGTCGTTCACCTTGGGACTGGTGGCCCTTTTCTTCTATGTGGCTGCCCAGACGGGTGTCAACAGCTTCTTCATCAACTATGTGACCGACCTCTCTCGGATTGACGCCCAGACCGCGTCCGTCTGGCTGTCGTTTGGCGGCATGGGCCTGTTCTTGTTTGGCCGTATAGCCGGTTCGTGGGTGATGAAGTTTCTTCGCTCCGACCGGTTGATGGTGCTTTGTTCCTTGGGAGCCACGGTGGCGATGGTGATAGTTTGCCTGACGGGTGGCATTGTGGGCATGTGCGCCCTCTTTCTCTGCTACCTTTGCGAGTCTATCATGTTCCCTACCATCTTTGCGCTCGCCATCAAGAAGGTGGGCATGCAGCACACCAAGCGTGCCTCTTCCTATCTTATCATGACCATTGTCGGTGGCGCTTTCGCCCCCGTTATCATGGGTTATATAGCCGACCATAGCAACATAGCATGGGGATTCTCCGTGCCGTTGGTATGCTTCTTGGTTATCCTGGCCTATAGCATGGCCTATCCTAAATTGTCGAAATAGCTTAGTGCAACAACCGCAACGAGGTTTATCCCTACCGCAGAAGGATGAACCTCGTTGCGGTTGTTGCTGTATAAAAGGTTTAGCCGGAATCGGGATAGCCGGTGGTGGCTTCAAGGTTCAGGTCGATACTAAAACGACCTGAAGACTCTGCATTTACTTGGCATTACCCTTTTGCTGTCTTGTGTGATGGTCCTTCTCGCGCGCACGCACGCGCAGGGAAAGTTTTTCGTTTTTTCGCCACTATCCCTCACTTTTCTTGATATCTGACATTTTTAGGCTGATTGTAAGCGAGATACATAGAGTGATAGATGCGTGATAGATGGTTTAACATCCCTCACTTCTATCACCGATTAGCCATTTGGCAGGTTCAAGTGGAATGCCCAAAATCCGTCCGGTTGTTTGGGCAAACGGTGCCCACGGCCGTGGCAATGAATGCCCAGGCTATGGGACCAAGTGTAACTCTGCCATTTACGTATCGTAAGTCTGCCACTAACGCATCGTAAGTCTGCCACTAACAAACGGCAAACTGACTATTTGATGGGCTTATCCGGTCAGAAAGCGGAATCATATTAAATCTGAAACTGTGACAACAGGCGGCATTCTAAATTCCGTAAGAGCTTTATATAATAAGGTGTATTCCCCTTTGGCATAAGAAAAACAGGGAAATATTTGCCCATATTGCACAAATGTTGTAATTTTGTGCCGTATTTTTACAAATCAAAGAAAGAAAACAAATGACTCACAATTTATTGAAAGGAAAGCGCGGCATCATCTTTGGTGCCCTCAATGAGGACTCCATCGCATGGAAAGTGGCTGTGAAAGCCGTGGAAGAAGGCGCTACTATCGCATTGAGTAACACAGCAATGGCACTGCGTATGGGAACTATCGACAAACTCGGCGAACAACTCAACGCACCCATCATTGCGGCTGATGCCACCAGTGTGGAAGACCTTGAGAAGGTGTTCGTGGAGGCTCAGGAGAAACTCGGCGGCAAAATAGATTTCGTTTTGCACTCTATCGGAATGAGTCCCAACGTACGCAAGCACCGTACATACGACGATCTCGACTATAACTATCTTCAGAAAACACTCGACATCTCGGCCATTTCGTTCCACAAAATGCTGCAGGTGGCCAAGAAACTGGATGCCATTGCAGAATACGGTTCGGTGTTGGCACTGACTTACATAGCTTCGCAGCGTACATTCTTCGGCTACAGTGACATGGCTGACGCCAAGAGCATGCTCGAGAGCATCGCACGCAGCTTTGGCTACATCTATGGCCGTGAAAAGCACGTGCGCGTGAACACCATCTCTCAGTCGCCTACCGCTACCACAGCCGGCAAGGGCATTAAGGAAATCGAAGGCATGATGGACTTTGCCGACAAGATGTCGCCCCTTGGCAATGCAGATGCTGAAGACTGCGCCAACTATTGCGTGATGATGTTCTCTGATTTCACCCGCAAGGTGACCATGCAGAACCTTTATCATGACGGTGGATTCTCATCAATGGGTATGAGTCTCCGTGCCATGAACCAGTATTCCAAGGATCTCACTCCGTTTGAGGATGAAAACGGTAAGGTTATCTACGGATAATAATCGACACATCTGATATATCACACAAAAAACGCTTGCCTCTCTTTAACAGAAGGCAAGCGTTTTTGTGTTAACAATTGTTCCTTTTGCGAACAAATTGAGGCCTCAGAAAATGCACACATTATTGCACACTTTCCGCTAAAGCAAGTAGGTTTAAAGGCAATAATATTGAATTTCAATACTTTATAACATTTCTTTATAATCTTAAAAATTGCACAACCGGTTGCACATGATTTGGCAGTTTGGGATTTTTTTCGTAACTTTGCAACCGAATTAATAAGAATAGTCGCTCTTGTTGTATTGGTAGTGTCTATTCTGTAAGTATAACTGGAGTCCAGAGAGAGGGCTTTTTCATTGATGTTTTCAATGCCTCTTTCGCGAACTTACCCCATCAGTATTCAAGTTCAGGCTCCATAAACAAATAATTATGAGCAGAATTTTAAAAGTAGTATGTTTATTGATTTTTATGTGTCTTCCGTGTGCAGTGTTTGCACAAGATGACGAAACCGTACAGACAACAAAAGGCCAGACAGTGGATTGGAATCCGGTGATGGATGCCATTATCCAGGTGGAAAGCCGGGGAAATGCCAAAGCCGTTTCGGGAAACTCGTGCGGAGCCATGCAGATAACCCCCATTCTCGTTGCAGAGTGCAACAACATTCTCAAACGCCGCAAGAGCAAAAAACGTTTCAGTTTGGCAGACCGTTTCAATGTGGCGAAGTCCAAGGAGATGTTTCTCATCATCCAGTCGTTCCACAATCCGATGAACGACATTGAGCGTGCCATACGTTCCTGGAATGGCGGCATGCACTACAGTATCAAGCGCACACAGCGCTATTTTGAAAAAGTGATGAGCTATCTCAAATAATATTGGCAATACAATAATCCAATAATAGGGCCGTTTGTCTATAAGAGTAGGCAAACGGCTTTTATTTAGTTTAGAACCAACAAATGAAAAGAATACTTTTATTGATTGCATGGGCTATGGCTATAGTTACAAGTGCAAATGCGCAAAAGGTGACTTACAAGTCTTTCGCACATTACAACGACAAAGTGGCGGAGTTTGAAGGTATGCGCCCTGTAGACTCTACCGATGTGGTGATGCTGGGCAACAGCATCACTGAATTTGGCGGAGACTGGAACAAAAGGGTAGGCGGACGGCATATCCGCAACCGTGGCATTGCGGGCGATGACGCCATGGGCATCTACCACCGGCTCGTGCAGATATTGCCGGGAAAGCCCAAGGCGATATTCCTGATGGTGGGCATCAACGACATTAGCCATGACCTGACAGGTGAACAGGTGGCGGAACTCTGTCTCAAAGTGATAGAGAAAATTCGCCGCGATGCTCCAACCACCAAACTATACGTGCAGAGCATATTGCCTATCAATGAAGGCTTTGAACGTTGGAAAACATTGGAGAATAAGACTGATGTGGTGCCTGCCGTTAACCGCAGAGTGAAAGCCTATTGCGAGAAACAAGGCATAGACTATATAGACCTCTTCTCCAAGTTCACTCGTCACGGTTCCTACGAATTGCGGCGAGAGCTTTCTGTGGACGGGCTTCATCTCAGTGCACAAGGATACAAGCAATGGGCGTTTATCTTGAAACGTTATTTCAAGGAGTGTGGTGCGGTGAAATGATTCCGTATTCTGATTTATCTGTCAAGGGCGGACTTACGTGACTGCATATTGTTAGATACACATTCCGTATTCTTCTCTTCCTTACAAGAGTGGTAGATGCGTGATAGATAGTGATAGATTTTTGTCATCTATCACGCATCTATCACTCTGTTCAACTTCTTATTTGTCAGCATGATTATGTAATGATTTGCTCAAAGTGATAGATAGTGCCGATAAAAATGAAAAACTTACGTGCGCGTGCGCGCGTGAAGGGACGTTGAAAAGCACAATGTCCATCTGCCGTTTGCTGTGTCATTTGTCTTTTTCAAGTATAGGAATAATATAAAAAACAGACTTTTTCCAGGTTGTCCTATTGCAATCTGAATCTACAATATATCGTGTTGCATCAAATTCCGGAAGCTCCCATAATTTGTTATTGGTGTCAATAACGTGACGCTAAGTAGTAGACGTCTATTTATTTGTCCCCCGTATAAAAACGAAAAATCGGCGTGACTTGTTGTATTCCAACTCGTTACGCCGATATTAGTTGCGGAGGCAGGACTCGAACATGCGACCTCCAGGTTATGAGCCTGGCGAGCTACCAACTGCTCCACTCCGCGATATTTCTCATTTGCGACTGCAAAGGTAGTGCTTTATCAGGTAACAGCCAAACTTTTCGGCAAGTTTTTTCTGATTTTGCCGAAAATAATCTTTGCGTGCCACGTAATTGTCCTTTTTTCGCACATTGTCCATTAATATGTGCAGTTAATTCTTCTTTTATTTGCACAGTTCAGATAAAAGCAATAATTTTGCACAGGATAAATGCATTGTGCAAAACCATAATAGGAAAATCAAGAACCATGTCAATTTCAAAGACAAGACAGAAACTGGTAGACGTGGCAAGACAACTCTTTGCCAAAAAAGGTGTGGAAGGTACTACCATGAACGATATAGCCTTGGCCTCGGGCAAAGGTCGCCGTACGCTGTACACCTATTTTAAAAGTAAGGAAGATGTCTATTATGCCGTCATAAAATCAGAACTGGAGCGGCTTTCCGACCGGTTGGATGAAGTGGCTGCCAAAAAGACCAAACCACACGACAAAATTATAGAGCTTATCTATACTCACCTATCCATGATAAAGGAAACCGTGGTGAGAAATGGTAATTTGAGAGCCGAGTTTTTCCGTAATATCTGGACAGTGGAAAAAGTGAGAAAGGACTTCGACGAAGATGAAATCGAACTTTTCCGCAAGGTGTACACTGAGGGCAAGGCCGACGGGGAATTCGACATTGACAACGTTGATTTGGTGGCAGATATAACGCACTATTGTATCAAGGGACTGGAAGTTCCTTATATCTATGGTCGCCTTGGACATGGACTTACAGAGGAGGCGAGTCGGCCAATGGTGGCAAAGGTGGTGTATGGAGCTTTGGGTAAGAATATGAAGCTCTGACATAATCCGGCGGCTGTCTTACAGTAGAAACCTGGCATGTCTTCGTGTTGACTGACGGATCAGGTTGTCCAAACGGGTATATGACAGGGCCGAATGATGTGCACATACTTATAAGTAGGTAATTAATCGATTATTAATAAAACAAATTAAAATGGGATTATTAACAGGTAAGACTGCCCTTATTACAGGTGCAGCTCGCGGCATAGGAAAAGCTGTCGCAATGAAATTCGCTTCGGAAGGCGCAAACATCGCATTCACAGACCTCGTCCTTAACGACGATATGGCTGCAGGACTTGAGGCTACACGTAAGGAGATTGAGGCTCTTGGCGTGACATGTCGCGCATATGCCGGCAATGCTGCTGACTTTGAAGAAACCGAGAAAACAGTTAAGCAGATTCATGCAGACTTTGGTTCTATCGACATTCTTGTGAACAATGCCGGCATTACCAAGGATGGTTTGATGCTTCGCATGTCTGAGGCTCAGTGGGATGCTGTGCTCAACGTGAACTTGAAGTCAGCCTTTAACTTCATTCACGCTTGCTCGCCTATCATGCTCCGTCAGCGCAGTGGTTCCATCATCAACATGGCTTCCGTTGTAGGTGTTCATGGCAACGCCGGACAGTGTAACTATGCAGCCTCCAAAGCCGGTATGATTGCTCTTGCCAAATCTATTGCACAGGAACTCGGTCCTAAGGGCGTGCGTGCCAATGCTGTGGCTCCTGGTTTCATTGAAACAGCTATGACAGCACAACTTCCAGAGGAAATCCGTAAGGATTGGATGAAGAAGATTCCTCTTCGTCGTGGCGGTCAGACGGAAGACATCGCTAACGTGTGTCTCTTCCTCGCGTCAGACATGGCAAGCTATGTAAGTGGCCAGGTTATCCAGATAGATGGCGGAATGAACATGTAATTATCTGCCACATTTCTTATAACGATGCATCTGGGCTGAGACTGTCGGCCGATGCATCGTTTTTTATTCTTCACAAACAGATAAGTAGCATGAAAGTAGTTTACGAAGACAATCACATCATTATCGTCTACAAGCAGAGTGGCGAGATTGTACAGGGTGACAAGACAGGTGACAAGCCTTTGTCTGACATCGTGAAGGAATATATAAAGAGAAAATACAACAAACCGGGGAACGTATTTCTTGGAGTTGTGCATAGGCTTGACCGCCCCGTGAGTGGACTGGTTGTGTTTGCTAAAACATCAAAGGCACTGACGAGGTTGAACAACATGTTTCGCGATGGTGAAGTGCACAAAACCTATTGGGCCATCACGCGTAACCGTCCTGCTGAAGAAGAAGGCACGCTGACAGACTGGCTGGTGAGAAACGAACAGAAGAACAAGAGTTTTGCCCACAATAAGGAAGTGGCACGTTCCAAGAAAGCTGTGCTTCACTACAAGATAATCGGGGCGTCGGACAAATATACTCTTCTTGAGGTTAATCTGATGACCGGTCGCCATCACCAGATTCGTTGCCAGTTGGCACATATGGGATGTCCTATCAAGGGTGACTTGAAGTATGGCGCCAAGCGGAGCAATGCTGACGGCAGTATCTCTCTTCTTTCTCACAAGGTGGAGTTTGTGCATCCTGTTTCTCATGAACTCATCTCGGTAATTTCTCCATTGCCCAACGACAATTTGTGGAGAGAGATATCTCCGTTATAAGGAAAAACAATACCTGTTCCAGCATTGGTGATGCGGTGAATTGGTTGCGTCAACAGATCAATTGACCGACGCACTGAAGAATTCTTCATATAATCGTGCACGACTTTCAAATATTTTTGCTTACTTTGCAGAAACTATAGAGTAACGTACACCTTATATGAAGAAAATCTGGAAGTGGATTGTCGGAATCGTTTCCGCGCCTTTTATTCTTTTTGCCTTTCTGGCACTCCTTCTTTATATACCAGCCGTGCAGAATTGGGCTGTGCGGCTGGTGACGGCGTTCGCTTCAGAACAAACAGGCCTCAGCATCAGCGTTAAGCGTGTGGACCTTTCGTTTCCGTTGGACCTCAGTGTGAGCGGATTCAAGGTGCTTCAGCCCAATGATTCCCTTCCCCAGGTGAAAGACACCGTGGCTGATGTTCGGCAGTTGGTGGCGAGCGTGCAACTCTTGCCTTTGTTCAAGAGTCAGGTGGAAGTGGACAGGCTGGAACTCAATGACGTGAAGATGAATACCACCAATTTCATTCATGAAGCCAGAGTGAAAGGCAACGTGAAGCAACTCACGCTGCGTAGTCATGGCATTAGTTTAGACAAGCAGACTCTTCGGGTGGACCGGGCCTTTCTCGACGGAGCACACGTCGATGTTGAGCTAAGTGACACAGTGCCCGAAGATACTACCAAGTCGGAAAACTTTTGGAAGATAAAGTTGGACCGGCTTGATATTCTTCGTTCTGATGTCACGGTGCATTTGCCTGGCGACACTCTGCAGGTGGAGGCTTACATGGGTAAGGTGGCTGCACACGACGGATTCTTCGACTTATACAAGAATGACTACTCGCTTGCTTCGCTTGATTGGCAAGAGGGTAGCGTGAAATATGACAATAATTTTGAGCCCCGTGTCAAGGGACTCGACTATAACCATATTGCGCTTTCATGTGTCAGGATGCACCTGGATACTCTCCATTATTGTGCGCCCAAACTAGACTTGTCGCTCAAGCAGTTGGCATTCAGGGAAAAGAGCGGTATCACAGTGATCCGTTTGTCGAGCAAAATTTCGCTTGATTCCACTAAGGTGATGTTGCCCAATCTGATGCTTGCTACACCAGAATCCTCACTTTCTGCCAACTTGGTAATGGACTTCAATGCCTTTGAAGAGAAGAATCCCGGCAAACTGCATGTGTTGCTTGACGGCTCATTCGGCAAACAGGACATCATGCGATTCATGGGCGGCATGCCCACGGAGTTTATCCGCCGCTGGCCCAACCAGAGCCTGACCGTGAAGGGGGCAGCAAGTGGTAACATGAAACGTGTGGACATAACGGGAATATCATTGAAACTTCCCACAGCTTTCCATGTGTTTGCCAAGGGCCATGCTGAAAATCCGACCGACATGAAAAAGTTGAAGGCCAGGCTTGACGTAGATGTGAAAACGTACAATCTCGGTTTTGCCACGGTGTTGCTCGATAAGGAAATCAACCGCATGGTCAATATTCCTTCTGGAATAGGCATGAAAGGAACCCTTGTGGCCGAAGGTGAGAAATATATGGCTGATATAGTAGCCACGGAAGGACGAGGTGTGGTAAAGGCCAAAGCCATGCTCGACCTGAACAGGATGGCTTATGACGTGAAACTTGATGCCAACAGGTTGCAACTTCAGCATTTCCTTCCTCATTATGGATTGTCTCCTTTCTCGGGAACGCTGACGGCACAAGGATGTGGCACTGACTTCTTCTCTCCACGCACTCGTCTCGCTGCCAGGGCACGCGTGTCAGGTTTCCGTTATGCCGGTTATGACATGAGTGGTGTCAAGGCAAATGCCGAGATAGCCAATGGTAATGTGAGTGCCCATGTGGACAGCCATACCCGGCTGTTTGACGGAACAATAAGCCTTAACGCATTAATGAGCAAGCGCATTGTGTGTGGAACGGTGGCTTGCGACCTTCGGCAAGCCGACCTGTACCGGTTGAGAGTGGTGGACAAGCCTCTTTCAGCGGGTCTTTGTGCTCACATAGACATAGACAGTGACCTGAAAGAGTATTTCAAGGTCAATGGCTTTGTGAGTAGCATCGTACTGAAAGACAGCAAACAATATTACTATCCCCAAGACCTGTCGCTTGACCTGCTTACCAATCGCGATACCACTACCGCATGTCTCACTTGCGGTGACTTCGACCTTGATGCCCATGTTAAGGGCGGATATGAGAACCTGATAAAGGAGGGGAATAGTCTGTGGCGTGAAGTCAGTAAGCAGATGGAGAACAAATACATTGACCAGTTGCTGTTAAGAAAGCACTTGCCTACTATGTCGCTTTATTTGAAGACGGGCAAGGACAATGCCTTCTGTAAAATACTGAAACGCTATGGTTATGATCTTGCCAACATCTTTGTGGATATGAATACATCACCATTGGCAGGTATCAACGGCAAGATTCTAGTAGATTCGTTGGTGATGGACAGTATCCGGATTGATACCATACGGTTGAACTTCTTGTCTGATTCTACGCAAATCAACTATACAGCCCAAATACGCAACAACAACAAGAACATGTATGTGTTCAACGCCCTGCTCGACGGCGGGCTTCATGAACGAGGCGCCTTTGTCAACGGGAAGATTTACGACGAAAAAGACCGGCTCGGTATAGGATTGGGGCTCAAGGCAAGTATGGAAGACAACGGCATAAGGCTGAATATCTGCAACGGAGACCCCGTGTTGGGATACAAGCGATTCCATGTCAACGACAGCAATTACGTTTTCCTTGGAGAAGACAAACGCGTGAAGGCGGACGTGCAGCTTGTGGCGGACGACGGCACAGGTGTGCGTATATACAGCACCGACAACACAGACGCTCTGCAAGACCTTACCGTGGGCATCAACCAACTGGAACTGGCGAATATTACGAAGGTGATACCTTACTTGCCCAAAATCAGCGGCAAGATGAACGGCGATTTCCATCTTATCAACACTGCCGACGAACTGTCGGTGTCGTCATCGCTGGGTATCAGAAATATGGTATATGAAGGATGTGCTATGGGCAACATCGGATCAGAGTTTGTCTATATGCCCAAGGACGACGGTACGCACTATGTGAACGGCAATCTGGTATGCAATGACAGGGAGGTCGGCATGCTCGAAGGCACGTATAATACGGTCAACAGTAGCATTGATGCTAAGTTAGACTTGAATCGTACACCTCTTAGCCTGGTTAACGGATTTATTCCCCAGCAACTCATTGGACTCAAGGGAACCGGCGAGGGCACGTTGACAGTGAAGGGAAACATTGAAAAGCCCGAGATAGACGGCGAGGTGTTCCTCGACTCTGCATACCTTGGCAGCGTACCTTATGGTGTGGAACTGCGCTTCGACAACGATCCAGTGCGTATTGTGGGTAGCCACTTGCTTTTCGAGAACTTCGAAATGTATGCGCACAACAACAGTCCGCTCACCATGGTGGGCGACCTTGACTTCAGCAATCCGTCACGGATGATGCTTAACCTGAAGATGCGTGCCGAGAATTATCAAATCATTGATGCCAAGGAAAAATTGCGCTCCGAGGCTTTCGGCAAGGCTTTCGTCAACGTGTTTGCGTTGTTGAACGGGCCACTTGACGACCTCAGCATGCGGGGCAAGCTCGATGTGCTGGGAGCTACCGACATGACTTACGTGTTGCGCGATTCGCCGTTGACCACAGACAATCAACTCGACGGATTGGTGAAGTTTACATACCTTAATGATTCTATAGAAGAGGTGGTGAACCGCCCGGCGCCCACAGGCCTGAATATGGACATGACGGTCAATGTAGACCAGGCTGCCCACATCGTGTGCGCCCTGAATGCCGATCAATCGAACTATATTGACCTGGAGGGTGGGGGCACGCTACGCATGCAATATAACACAGTGGACGGACTACAACTTCGCGGCAGGTATACGCTCAACAACGGACAGATGAAATATTCCTTGCCGGTCATACCACTCAAGACGTTTACCATCCAAGATGGCAGTTATGTGGAATTCCGCGGCGACCCGATGAATCCCTATCTGAACATAACAGCCCTCGAAGAGGTGAAATCGTCGGTGTCGAGTGGCAGCGGACAGGGCCGTGTCGTGATGTTCCAGTGTGGCGTGGTCATCTCCAAAACCCTCAACGACATGGGACTGGAGTTCGTCATCGACGCCCCCGAAGACATATCCATGCACAGCGAACTGCAAGCCATGTCGATGGAAGATCGCGGAAAACTGGCGGTGACCATGCTAACTACAGGCATGTATCTTTCGGACGGCAATACTAAGAACTTCACGATGAACAGTGCGTTGAGTGCTTTCCTGCAAAGTCAGATAAACCAGATATCGGGCAATGCCTTGCGTACGCTCGACTTGAGTTTCGGCGTGGACAACACGACCGATGCCGCAGGGCGCATGCACACCGATTACTCGTTCAAGTTTGCCAAGCGTTTCTGGAACAACCGCTTGCGTATAGTGGTCGGCGGAAAGCTGTCGACAGGAGCTGACGTGAAAAACCAGAACGAGTCGTTCTTCAACAACGTGACATTTGAATACAGGTTGAGTGACACATCGAACAAGTACATCAAGGTGTTCTATGACCGCGACAGCTATGATTGGCTGGAGGGCAATGTGGGCGAGTTCGGCGCCGGCTTCATGTGGCGCCGCAAGTTGCTCCACTTCAAAGATATCTTTAATTTCAGAAAGGAAAAGACAGTGCTCCCTACCTTGCTGCAGCAAAACACGCAGACTGACTCTTCGTCGGTTGTTAAAACAATCAAGCAATGAGAAGAAACCACATGACACAGACCTTTACGGCAGTCCTTCTTACCTTGTTCACGGGCATGTTGGCAGCAGCATGCTCGTCTACCAGTGGCGTGCCTGAAGGCGACCAACTGTTTACCGGACTGAAGCCCATCAAGTATGAGAACTATACTAAAGGCAACCATTTTCTCAGTACTCAGGAAGAGGTAGAGGCGGCACTTGCCACAGCTCCCAATGGTGCCCTGTTGGGCAGTTCCTATTATCGCACACCTATACAGATGCGTCTGTGGATATGGAACGCCTTCCATAACGACACCACGGGCATAGGCAAGTGGATGACCAAGTCGTTTGGTAAGGCACCCGTGCTGATGAGTTGGGTGAATCCTGAACTTCGTGCCTCTGTGGCAACTAACCTGATACGCAACCACGGATACTTTCACGGAAGCGTGAACTATGAGAAAGAGGATGGGAAAAATCCAAAGAAAGCCAAGATTGCCTATACTGTGAACATGGGACCACTTTTCACGGTAGACACCATCAGCTATCGTGACTTTCCTGCTGAAGCCGACAGCCTGCTCGCTGCACATCTCACGGAAGCCAAGGTGAAAAAGGGAACTCCGTTTGACGTGTCCTTGCTCGACGAAGAACGCAACCGCATATCCACTCTTTTCCGCAACAATGGCTTTTTCTACTATCAGCCAGACTGTGCTGTCTATCTTGCCGACACGCTCACTCGTCGAGGGCAGGCTCAGTTGCAGCTGCAACTGGCTGGAGGCATAGACCCTAAGGCCAAGCGCAAATGGTATATTGGAAATGTGAGTATCGACTTCCGGCGTCAGTACACTGATGTGCTTCGTGACAGTCTCAGTTTCAGACACTTCACCGCCCGTTACAACGGCAGGAAACCGCCTGTACGTCTTCGTGTGGTGTGGAAAAACATGCGTCTCTATCCCAAACGACTTTATAGCTATGAGAACTACCAGCAGACGGTGAACAACATTTCCAACACGGGACTGTTCAGCATGACCAACTTCTCGTTCACCCCCCGTGATACGACCTCTGCTTGCGACACGCTCGACCTCAGGCTCAATTGCATCTTTGACAAGCCCTATGATTTCTACATCGAGACCAATGCCACCGGCAAGACTACAGGACGTGTGGGACCGGAACTTGTGTTGGGCTTCACCAAGCGTAATGCTTTTCGCGGCAACGAGAACCTGGATATCAACCTGCATGGCTCCTACGAATGGCAGACCAATGCACAGAACGGCAAGGAGAAACTAAACTCCTATGAATTCGGCGGCGACATTTCACTGGAACTTCCCCGCATTCTCTCGCCGTTCCCCATACGCAGGTTGTTCTACGCCTCTCCGTCAACCCTCATCAAGGCTTCCACCAACACCCTCAATCGTGCGAGTTTTTTCAAGCGCCGTATCGTGTCGGGCGAACTGACCTACAAGTTCCAGCCCACAGCCACGATGATGCATGAGTTTAGTCCGCTCACGCTGGAATATGAATACATGAAGAAGGTGACCGAGAAGTTTGCAGCGATACTCGACGCCAATCCCTATCTGCTCATGTCCATGCAGGACCAGTTCCTGCCCAAGATGAAGTATACCTTCACCTATACGAGTCCCAAGGAAAACGCAAACCCCATCTATTGGCAGACCACGCTCAGCGAATCTGCCAATGTGCTGTCGCTGGGCTACATGGCATTCGGCAAAAAATGGAACCAACACGACAAGCAAATGTTTAAGAATCCTTATGCCCAGTTTGTCAAGTTGGAGACCGATTTAAGAAAGACGTGGGCGCTCACACCTCATTCGCAGTTGGTGGGTCACGTGAGCGGAGGCCTCATCTGGGCTTTTGGCAATTCGGAGCGTGCACCCTACAGTGAACAGTTCTATGTGGGCGGTGCCAACAGCATTCGCGCCTTTACCGTTAGGAGCATAGGTCCAGGAGCCTACTACACCGACCAGTCACGTTTGTCGTATATGGACCAGACTGGCGACATCAAGTTGCAGGCCAACCTGGAATACAGAACCCGGCTATTCGGCAATCTCTATGGAGCTGCTTTCCTGGATGCCGGCAATATTTGGGCCATGCACGACGATGGCTACCGGGCCAACTCAAAGTTTAAACTGAAGAATCTGGCTGACCAGATGGCCTTGGGCACTGGCATAGGCATCCGCTACGATCTTGAGTTTTTTGTGCTCCGTGTTGATTGGGGCGTTGGCATACACCTTCCCTACGACACCGGCAAACGTGGCTATTACAACATTCCCCACTTTAAAGACGGCCAAAGTCTGCATCTTGCCATCGGCTATCCTTTCTGATGGCCTGCGGCGAGGAGTGGGGCGTTATCCATGCAAGTGCACGACATTCGGGCTTCCTGCTCTTCCATTCGTAAGCATACCTCCCTGATGAGGCAATGCCTGGTCAAGGGTATGCAAAATAAATAATGCGTTTTTATTTTATATTCCGCCCATTTGCACTACCTTTGCAGTAGAGTAGAACTAACTAATTATAAAATCAATTCATATGAAACCAACATTATTGCTCCTTGCTGCCGGTATGGGCAGTCGCTATGGAGGATTGAAACAGCTGGACGGTTTAGGTCCAAACGGTGAAACAATCATGGACTATTCCATTTATGACGCCATCAAGGCGGGATTCGGAAAGATTGTCTTCATCATACGTAAAGACTTTGAAAAGGATTTCCGCGAGAAAATATTGAGCAAGTATGAGGGCCACATTCCTGCAGAGCTCTGCTTCCAGAGCCTTGACGACCTGCCGGAGGGCTTCACCTGTCCAGAAGGACGCGTAAAGCCTTGGGGCACCAACCATGCTGTGCTGATGGCCAAGAATGTCATCAAAGAGCCTTTCCTCGTCATCAATTGCGATGACTTCTACAATCGCGACGCTTTTATGGTGATTGGCAAATTCCTGGCTAATCTGCCCGAGGGAAGCAAGAACCGTTATGCCATGGTGGGCTTCCGTGTGGGCAACACGCTTTCGGACAATGGCACTGTGGCACGCGGCATCTGCTCGAAAGACGCCGACGAGAATCTGACCACCGTCGTGGAGCGCACGGAAATCATGCGCGTGGATGGCAAGGTGAGCTACAAGGACGAAGAAGGCAAATGGGTTGCCGTAGACGACAATACTCCTGTATCCATGAATATGTGGGGCTTCACCCCCGACTACTTCGAGCATAGCGAGGCCTACTTCAAGGAGTTCCTTTCCGACCCCAAGAACATGGAGAACCTCAAGGCCGAATTCTTCATCCCGCTGATGGTCAACAAACTTATCAACGAAGGCACATCTACCGTGAAGGTGCTCGACACCACCAGCAAGTGGTTCGGTGTGACCTATGCCGCCGACCGCCAGTCTGTGGTGGACAAGATACAGGCTCTCGTCAACGAGGGCGTTTATCCTAACAAATTGTTCTAACAAGCCAGTGAAGGTTTGAAAGCCCTTTTCAGCTTTCAGCCTTCACCTTTATTTCCCTATATGAATCTCGATATTCTTTCGCAGGAAGACCTCCACACGCTGAGAAGCACCATTGAGGCTTCACAAAACATTGTTATCTGTTGCCACAAGAGTCCAGACGGTGATGCCATCGGTTCGTCGTTGGCATGGGCCAACTATCTGAAAAGCAAAGGCAAGGCTGCAACCGTGACCATTCCCGATGCCTGTCCCGATTTCCTGCAGTGGCTGCCCGAATTTGCCCAAACAGTGATTCGCTTCGACAAGCATCCCGACGAGGTGAAGGCACTCTTTGACCACGCCGACCTGATTATGTGTCTCGACTTCAACGTTTCTTCCCGCCTGGAAGACATGCAGTCCGTGTTCGACAATGCCACGGCAACCAAGATACTGGTAGATCACCACATCGGGCCGGACATTCCTGAAGCCCGCCTTGTCATTTCGCACGAAGAAATGTCGTCAACTTGTGAGCTCACCTTCCGCATTCTGTGGCAATTGGGCGAATTTGAAGCCGTGAGCAAGCAGTGTGCCGTCGACATCTATTGCGGGATGATGACCGACACTGGCGGCTTTACCTACAACTCCTCTCGTCCCGAAATCTTCCTCATCATCAGTCATTTGCTGGAGAAAGGCGTAGACAAGGACGACATCTACAACAGGGTGAACCACAACTATAGTTCCTGGTGCATCCGGATGCGTGGCTACATGATGATGCAGAAACTCAACGTTTACGAAGACCTGCACGCCTCTTACTTCACGCTTACCCGTGAGGAGATGCAACGCTTCCACTACATCAAGGGCGATGCCGAGGGACTTGTCAACGAGCCTTTGAAAATCAAGGGACTCAAGTTGTCCATCTACCTGCGCGAAGACACTGTGAGGGACAACCTTATCTTTGTAAGCCTTCGCTCAAGCTGCGGTTTCCACTGCAAGCAGGTGGCGGAGAAGTTCTTCAACGGCGGTGGACATGCAGACGCTGCCGGCGGCAAGCTGCACTGCAGCATGGACGAGGCCAAAGAGATAGCCAAGAACGCCATCAAATATTTTGCCGAGGAACTGAAAAAGTAAAAAATATGATAAGGGCGTGTCGGTAATGTTCTTGCAAGCGTAAAAAAACAATAAAAACCCATGCCCGTTTTCGGAATTATCAAGATAAATGGGTAACTTTGTCCCATTATTTGTAAATGACGAAAGATGAGAAAAATACAATTTGCCATCATGGCTCTTCTGTCCGTCCTGGCATTCGCTTCCTGTAGCGACAGCGAAACCTATGCAGACCAGAAAAAGAAAGAGAAGTCGGCGATTGCGCAGTATATCGCAGCCAACAATATCAACCCCATCTCTGAGACCGTGTTTGCCCAGCAGGGCTATACCACCGACGTGTCAAAAAACGAGTATGTGCTCATAGAACAGTCGGGCGTCTACATGCAGATCTGCAATGAGGGATGCGGCGAGAAAATCAAGAATGGAGACAACGTCACGGTCATCTGCCGGTATACGGAGGTGAACATCATGGAGGGTGACACCATTTCCACTAACATGATTCCCTACTATAGTTCCATGCCCGACTTGATGAACGTGTCTAACACCAGCGGTTCGTTCACCGCTTCATTCGATACAAACAGCAGCGTGATGTATCGCACTTACAGCAGCGCTTCCGTGCCTACCGGCTGGTTGGTGCCGCTCACTTACATCAAAATAGGCTATCCCAAGGCTGAGGGCGAGCAAATAGCTCATGTGAAGCTTATTGTTCCTCATTCTGCCGGACAGTATTACGCCACGCAGAACGTGTATCCTTGTTTCTACGACATCACCTATCAAGGTGAACGATAGACAGCCGAGGGTGCGGACAACCAAACAGCAAGAAGATACTTACATGAAATAACGACAATACTCTGACACCCGATTACGTGATGTCAGAGTATTTTTTAATAAATACTATTATGACACTTATCAAATCTATCTCAGGTATCAGAGGCACCATCGGAGGACAGACGGGCGACACGCTCAATCCTCTGGATATTGTGAAATTCACCACTGCCTATGCCTCCTTCATCCGCAAGAAAGGACAGTCACAGTCAAACAGCATTGTCGTGGGCCGCGATGCCCGCATCTCAGGCTCCATGGTCGACAAGATTGTGAGCGGATGTCTGATGGGATGTGGCTATGATGTCATCAACATAGGTCTTGCCACAACTCCAACCACAGAGCTGGCCGTGCGCATGTCGGGAGCTGCCGGCGGCATCATTATTACCGCCAGCCACAACCCCCGCCATTGGAATGCACTCAAGTTGCTCAATCATGAAGGCGAATTTCTCACCAAGGCAGACGGCAACGAAGTGCTTGCTATTGCTGATAAGGATGACTTTACCTATGCTGATGTGGACCACTTGGGCAAATATACTGAGGACAACACGTTCAACGCACGCCACATTGAAAATGTACTTGGCTTGAAACTGGTGGATGTGGATGCCATCAAAAAAGCCCGTTTCAAGGTGTGTGTGGACACGATCAACAGCGTGGGCGGCATCATTTTGCCCGATCTGCTGAAGGCTCTCGGTGTAGATTACACTATTCTCAATGGCCAGGCAAACGGCGATTTCGCCCATAATCCGGAACCGTTAGAGAAGAATCTCGCAGGAATCATGGACGAGATGAAGAGCGGAAAATATGACCTTGGCATTGTGGTTGACCCCGATGTAGACCGTCTGGCCTTCATCTGTGAAGACGGAAAAATGTTTGGCGAGGAATACACACTGGTCAGTGTGGCCGACTATGTGCTCACCCACACACCTGGCAACACCGTGAGCAACTTGAGCAGCACTCGTGCTCTTCGAGACGTAACGGAGGCGCATGGTGGCATTTACACGGCGGCAGCAGTGGGTGAGGTGAACGTCACCACCAAGATGAAAGAGGTGAATGCCGTGATTGGCGGCGAAGGCAATGGCGGAGTAATCTATCCTGAAAGTCATTATGGCCGCGACGCCCTGGTGGGCATTGCCCTCTTCTTGTCGTCCTTGGCGCACAAGGGCTGTAAGGTGAGCGAATTGCGGGCTTCCTTCCCCAACTATTTCATTGCCAAGAACCGCATCGACCTCACCCCGTCTACCGATGTGGATGCCATACTCGAGAAGGTGAAGGAAATATACAGGAACGAAAAAATCACAGATATAGACGGCGTGAAGATTGACTTTGCCGACAAGTGGGTTCACCTGCGCAAGTCAAATACTGAACCTA
Source organism: uncultured Prevotella sp. (assembly GCA_905198745.1). Taxonomy (GTDB): domain Bacteria; phylum Bacteroidota; class Bacteroidia; order Bacteroidales; family Bacteroidaceae; genus Prevotella. Next base: position 75,151 of record CAJKDU010000004.1, read on the forward strand.
TAATCCGCGTCTACAGCGAAGCTCACAGCATGGAGGAAGCCGACCAGCTTGGCAAGCAAATCATGCAGGTGGTCTACGATATGCAGTAAATCTGTATTTTCATCAACACACAAGAGGCGTCTGTTTCCGTTAGGGAAGGGCGCCTCTTGTCGCTTGTGCAAGTCGTTACGGGCGTTATGGGTGTGGAGTTTTCTTGATGAACCTCCCTGCCCGTAATTTTCAACACAACGTTTGCTGTACTTGAATAGCTGATGTTGAGCGATCGTGTAAACGTGACGCTATCATCCTGTTGCGGCATTGGCAATTGTTGGTGCAATAAATTCTGCTCATCCATCATCTGGGGGTGATAGTAGTGGCGTCATTGTTGGTGTTGACATCAAAAGCGTGCTGAACCGTCAACATTTACTTGGCTTTGTTTTCAGGCGGTCTTGTTTCATAACCGTCTTTACGCGTGTGCGTGCGCAGGAAAAGTTCTTGTTTGTTCGATATTATCTATCACTTTTCTTGATATCTGACGATATCTTTCTGACTGTCAGCAAGATGAATGGAGTGGTAGATGCGTGGTAGATAGCTTTCTATTCATCACTTCTATACCCCAATTCGGGATAAAATAGCGATTAGTTGCATGTGAAGACAGATACATGAATTCTCTTCCCATGCCATCAGACATGGGCTATATATAAAGAATCGAAAGAGATTATTCTGTCCTTAGAA
>CAJKDU010000005.1 GCA_905198745.1 uncultured Prevotella sp.
TATACCGTCATAGATGGGATGTTGAGGTTTTCTTCAAGTGGATAAAGCAGAATATCGTAGTGAAGAACTTGTGGGGATATTCAGAGAATGCAGTACGTACTCATTTATGGGTTGCTATAATTGCATATCTGATAATCGCCAAAATCAAGGCTGACTACAAAAGTCCGTATTCAATCACCGAGGTGGCTACGTTAATAAGAATCTCCGCACTCGAAAGGGTGGATTTGAGAGACCTCATAACTAAGCCAAAGAACTCAATCATTCAAAAACAAGATGTCAAAGAACTCACTTTATTTGATGAATTTTAATAACCATGCGATTTTATCGCATCAGTACTAATCCTATATTGTTGTTGGAAGGAATGATAATCGTTCTGTTTCACATTATTAGCAATATTTTTCACGTCACGAAAGGATTTTTAGCAAAAACATTTGGATTTTAAAATCTTTTGTATTAATTTTGCAAACGTAATCAGACAGATAACATTGAAACGACTATTGTTTTTTCTTTTGGCAGGGATGATTTTGGCTTCTTGTGAGTTTAAGCTAAAGTCTTATGACGACGATGATGACAACGCACGCATTGAGGTGAAACGTTATGATCGTCTCGAAAGCCGTTATCTGACCACTGGCGACTTTTCTGCCCTTCAGCAGATGAACATTGACTACCCAATGGAGACTCGCACGCTGATAGAAAAGATGACCCGCATAGGTTCCGTTGACGACCCTTCTATCAGTACCAAGTTTCTTAACTTCTACCAAGACTCTGTGCTTCAGACGCTTATAGCCGATGCCAGTGCAGAGTTTGCCTCTATGGACGATGTGAACGAGGAGTTTAATAGTGCCTTCAAATATCTGCGTAAGCACATTGCTCATTTCCCCAAGCCAATGATTTATGCCCAAATCGGAGCCCTCGACCAGAGTGTGGTGGTGGGTGACCAGACCATCGGCTTCTCCATTGACAAGTATCTTGGCGTCAACTATCCCCTCTATGCGAAGTATTACACTTATGCCCAGCGTCAGCAGATGACGCGTGAATATATTGTGCCAGACTGTCTGAATTTCTACCTGCTGAGTCTCTATCCCATGAAAAACTTTGAGCAGCGCACTCAGCGCGAGCGAGATCTGCACGTGGCCAAGGTGATGTGGGTGACCAACAAGGCCTTGGACAAGCGCTTCTGGAAGACTCCTTTTGTCAAGATGATTGACAACTACATGAAGTGCCACGATGATGTGACCATCGACGAGCTGCTTAAGGGAAACGACTATTCCATGTTTTAAATGACGCCTACAATATAGTATAAAGGAAAGGCCGTCTGTTCAAAAGTTTCTTAAATATAGGTTTTGAGAAACTTTTTTAATATAAATTAGTCAGTTATTTTATTCTATCCACAGAATAAATCGTAATTTTGCGGAAAGAAAGAATTTGATTATTTGTATTAAGCGTAAACAGAATAATTATGGCTGAAGCTATTGACATCCGCGAACTCAACATGCGGATAGAACAACAGAGTGGTTTCGTAACCAATCTCACTGCGGGCATGGACCGCGTGATTGTAGGACAGAAACATTTGGTAGACTCCCTTCTTATCGGTCTTTTAAGCGACGGGCATATATTGCTTGAAGGTGTGCCTGGACTTGCCAAGACATTGGCTATCAAGACATTGTCGCAACTTATTGACTCCAAATACTCACGTATACAGTTTACTCCCGATCTTCTTCCTGCCGATGTTATCGGCACGCTCATCTATTCTCAAAAAGACGAGTCGTTCCATGTGAAGAAAGGCCCCGTGTTTGCCAACTTCGTGCTGGCAGATGAAATCAACCGTGCGCCGGCCAAGGTGCAGAGTGCCCTGCTCGAGGCCATGCAGGAACATCAGGTGACTATCGGTGACCAGACGTTCAACCTGCCGGATCCCTTCCTTGTGATGGCTACCCAGAACCCTGTGGAGCAGGAAGGTACCTATCAGCTGCCCGAGGCACAGGTAGACCGTTTCATGCTCAAGGTCATTATCAGCTATCCAACCGTGGAGGAGGAGAAGCTCATCATCCGCGAGAATCTTGCAGGCAAGATGCCTGAGGTTACACCCGTGGTAACCGCTGAAGAGATTCTCAAGGCTCGCGAAATTGTCAAGCAGGTCTACATCGACGAGAAGATAGAGCAGTATATAGCCGACCTTGTGTTCGCCACCCGCTATCCCGAGAAATACGGTCTGCCCGAACTGAAGGACATGATTACGTTCGGAGGCAGCCCGCGTGCGAGCATCAACCTCGCCAAGGCCGCCCGTGCCTATGCCTTCATCCGTCGCCGTGGCTACGTGGTGCCTGAGGATGTCCGTGCAGTGGCCCATGACGTGCTGCGCCACCGTATAGGCCTTTCCTATGAGGCAGAGGCAAGCAATGTCACGAGCGAGGAGATTGTCAGCACCATCATCAACAAGGTGGAGGTGCCCTGACCAAGCCAAGACGGACTGAAAGCCCAAGCTTTCAGCCCGTATCCTTTTTATGAAGACCACAATGGAAACATCAGACATTCTCAAGAAAGTAAGGAAGATAGAGATCAAGACGCGTGGACTGAGCTCCAACATCTTCGCCGGCCAGTATCACTCAGCCTTCAAGGGCAGGGGCATGGCTTTTTCGGAGGTGAGGGAATATCAGTTCGGCGACGACGTGCGCGACATAGACTGGAATGTCACGGCTCGTTTTCACCGGCCTTACGTCAAGGTGTTCGAGGAGGAACGCGAACTCACGGTGATGTTGCTCATCGACGTGTCGGGCTCGCTCGACTTCGGCACGCAGAAGCAGATGAAGCGTGAGATGGAGACGGAGATTGCCGCCACGCTCGCTTTCAGCGCCATCCAAAACAACGACAAGATTGGCGTTGTCTTCTTTTCCGACTGCATAGAGAAATACATTCCGCCCAAGAAAGGACGCAAGCACATACTTTATATCATCCGTGAGATGCTCGACTTCAAGCCGAAGAGCAAGCGCACCGACCTGAAGATGGGCGTGGAATTTCTCACCCAGGTGATGAAGCGGCGGTGCACGGCCTTCCTCCTGAGCGACTTCTACACTCGCCAGGACTTCCAGCGGCCCTTGCTCATCTGCAACGAGAAGCACGACGTGGTGGCCATACAGATTTATGACCCCCGAGCTAAGGAACTCCCTGACGTGGGACTTGTCAAGGTGTGCGACGCCGAGACTGGCCACGAAATGTACATAGACACCAGCAGTTCCAAGCTTCGCCGTATGCACAAGGCCTACTGGCTCCAGCGACAGGACGAACTGAAGAAAACATTTGCCCGGTGCAAGGTGGACAGTGTTACAGTGGCTACAAACGAAGACTATGTGAAGGCGCTCATGATGCTCTTTGCCATGAGAAGCTGAGCGCTTTCCGCTAAACAATGACATTATGTTGAGACGAATTATAACCATGTTCCTGCTGATTGCCGGTTGCCTCGGCACCCGGGCACAAGTGCAGGTGGAGTCGGCCATCGACACCATCTCCATTCTTGTGGGCCAACAGGTACATCTCAGCCTGAGCGTCACCGCTCCCAAGGATGCACGCCTGCTGATGCCCCGCTACAAGGCACAGCAGATGATGACACCTGGCGTGGAGGTGCTCGACGACCATCAGGCAGACACCACCGAGATGGATAACAACTTTGTCAAGGTGACCCGCCACTACACGCTCACCTCATTCGACGAGCGCCTTTACTATCTGCCGCCGCTCACTGTCAAGGTGAACGGCAAGGCCTACAAGAGCCGCAGTTTGGCACTCAAGGTGCTTACCGTAGACGTGGACACTCTTCACCCTAACAAGTTCTATCCTCCCAAAGACGTGCAGGACAATCCTTTCTTGTGGGACGAATGGGCTCCGTCGTTCTACTTGAGCATGTTGATGGTAATTCTCTTGTTTGCAGCTTATTACCTGTGGCTCAGAATGAAGGATAACAAACCGGTGTTCATTCCCGTGAAGATAGTGAAACGACTCCTGCCTCATCAGAAGGCCATGAAGGAGATAGAAGAACTCAAGGCCGACCGCACCGCCAATACGGAGAACGTGAAGGAATACTACACCAAGCTCACCGACACCCTGCGCAAGTACATGCAGGAACGCTTCGGGTTCAACGCCATGGAAATGACCACAACGGAAATCATCCAGAGGTTACGCGGTGAGCAAGACCAGGAAAAGATAGACGAACTGAAGATGCTCTTCGAAACCGCCGACCTTGTGAAGTTTGCCAAGTATTCTACGCTCATCAACGAGAACGACCTGAACCTTGTCAACGCAGTGAAGTTCATCAACTCCACGAAGTTGGACAAGCCTCCGGTGGAAGAGAACGTGGCGCCGAAGCTCACCGAGAGTCAGGAGCGCAGCATCCGCTCACGCAGGGTGCTCCAGATTGCCGTTGCAGCACTTGTGACGCTCAGCGCAGGATTGGCCGTATACATAGGTTGGAGTCTGTGGCATCTGGTGATGTAAGCCAAGTGCCAGCAACTCAAGTCAACAGAATTAAACGTTTGAACAATGGAATTTGCTAACAAAGAATATTTCCTGCTTCTGCTTCTGCTCATACCCTATATATTATGGTATATGCTCTATCGCAAGAAGTCGGAACCAACCATGAGGATGAGCGACACCTTCGCTTACCGCTACGCTCCCAAGAGCTGGCGGGTGAGGCTAATGGATTTGCCCGGAGTGCTGCGCGCCTTCACCTTCGTGATGATTGTCTTTGTGTTGGCCCGTCCGCAGACCCACAATGACTGGGACGAGCGCTCGGTGGAAGGCATAGACATCATGCTTGCCATGGATGTGTCTACCAGTATGCTTGCCGAGGACCTGAAGCCCAACCGACTCGAGGCTGCCAAGGATGTGGCTTCCGAGTTCATTGCCGACCGTCCTAACGACAATATCGGTCTGACCATTTTTGCCGGTGAGGCTTTCACTCAATGCCCGATGACCACAGACCATGCTTCGCTGCTCAATCTGCTGAGAGGCGTGCGTACCGATATAGCAGCCAGCGGACTTATCCAGGACGGCACCGCAGTGGGCATGGGATTGGCCAATGCCGTGAGTCGTCTCAAGGGCTCAAAAGCCAAGAGCAAAGTGGTCATCCTGCTCACCGATGGTAGCAACAACATGGGAGACATCTCGCCCATGACTTCGGCCCAGATAGCCCGTAGTCTTGGCATCCGTGTCTATACTATCGGTGTGGGCACCAACAAGGTGGCTCCCTATCCGGTGTCGGTAGGTGGCACCACGCAGTATGTCAACATCCCTGTGGAGATAGACACGCGAACGCTTGCCGGCATAGCCAACACTACTGACGGTAACTTCTACCGTGCCACCAACAACAAGCAACTCAAGCAGATATACAAGGATATAGATAAACTGGAAAAGTCGAAACTCAACGTCAAGAAGTTTAGCAAACGCTACGACAACTTCCAGCCTTTCGCCATTGCAGCTATCGTTTCACTGCTCCTGGAACTGCTGCTGCGCATCACCGTGTTGCGCCGTATCCCCTAAAAAGAAAAAGACAGAGACATGCTTAGATTTGAAGACCCCGTATATTTTTGGCTTCTGCTCCTCATCCCCATCCTGGCGTTTGTGCGCTTCGGGAGCTTGTTGAGCAAGAAGCGGCAACTCAGAAAGTTCGGCGACCCCGAACTCTTGAAACAGCTCATGCCTGACGTGTCGCGCTATCGGCCAGAGGTGAAGTTCTGGTTGCTCCAGGCTGCGCTCGCCTTGCTCATTGTCATGCTTGCCCGTCCGCAGATGGGCACAAAGATAAGTAACGAGAAGCGGCAAGGCATAGAAACCCTCATCGCTCTCGACATCAGCAACTCCATGTTGGCACAAGACGTGGCTCCCTCACGACTTGACAAGAGCAAGATGCTCGTGGAGAATCTCGTGGACCACTTCACCAACGACAAGATAGGACTTGTGGTTTTTGCCGGTGACGCCTATGTGCAGTTGCCCATCACCAGCGACTATGTGTCGGCCAAGATGTTCCTGCAGAACACTGACCCCTCGCTCATAGCCACCCAGGGCACAGATATAGCGGAGGCCATACGCCTTTCGATGAATAGTTTCACTCAGGACAAGAAGGTGGGCAAGGCCATTATCCTTATTACTGACGGTGAAGACCATCAGGGTGGGGCAGAAGAGGCTGCCAAAGAGGCCAAGTCCAAGGGCATCAAGGTATTCATTCTCGGCATAGGGTCTACCAAGGGCGCACCTATACCGCTGGGCAACGGCGACTACCTCAAGGATCGTCAGGGACAGACCGTGATGACAGCCGTGAATGAGGACATGTGCAAGCGAGTGGCTGCCGCCGGCAGCGGAACCTATATCCACGTGGACAACACCGGCGACGCGGAGAAGACGCTCGACAGTGAGATAGCCAAGATGCAGAAAGGTGAGCTCAACAGTGTGGTATACAGCGAGTACGACGAGCAGTTCCAGGCATTTGCCATTCTGGCATTGCTCCTTCTCATTGCCGAAATCATCGTTCTTGACCGCAAGAATCCTGTGACGATGAAGATGAACCTGTTCAGGCGAAACAAGAAGAAATAGAGAATTACAACATGAAGACAATACTCAGATTCATATACTTATTCGTTCTCTTGGTCACGGCGGCTACGAGTGCGCAGGCACAGGCCGACCGCCAGTTTATCCGTGAGGGCAACCGCCTTTACCGCCAGAATAACTATGTCAAGGCAGAGACCGAATACCGCAAGGCTCTCTCGAAGAACAGCCGTAACACGCAGGCCATGTATAACTTGGGCTGTGCACTGATGATGCAGAAGAAAGACTCCCTTGGCATACAGTGGCTCGAACGGGCTGCCCAGGAAGAGAAAGTACCTCTCAGACGTGCCAAGGCCTACCACAATATTGGCGTGATCTGTCAGGGCCACAGGCTCTTTGCCGAGGCTATAGAAGCCTATAAGTCATCGCTCAGGCTTAACCCGGGCGACAACGAGACTCGTTACAACCTTGTGCTATGTAAGAGGCAGTTGAAAAACAATCCCGACAAGAACAAGCAAAACAAGGACAGGGATAAGAATAAGAACAAGCAGAACAAGGATAAGCAAAATAAAAAAGACCAGCAAGACAAACAGAAGGACAAGCAGCAACAGCAACCCCAGCCCAAGGAACAGATGAGCAAGGACAATGCAGAGCAATTGCTCAATGCTGCCATGCAAGAGGAGCAGGCCACACAACAGCGCCTCAAGAGCAAGATGCGGCAACCCAACAGGAAGACGCTGGAAAAGAATTGGTAACATAGATGCTGCCGACTCGAAGTCTTATATAAACATCCAGATTGACTTGTAGACTTACATAAACATACTGATTGAGATGAGGAATAAATTTCTTTTATTATATGTATTCGCTTGGTTAGCCGTCAGTGTCGCGGCACAGACACTGCACGTAAGTGCGCCCAGGTCTGTTGAAGTGGGTGAGCAGTTCCGTGTGCAGTACACTGTCAATACCGATGCAGCCAAGGATTTCCGTCTGAGCGGCATCCCCGACGCGCTTGAAGTGCTCTTCGGACCGAGCACGTCGCAACAATCAAGCTGGACGATGGTCAACGGCCACACGAGTAGTTCATCGTCCATCACTTATACCTATTTGCTTTGCGCCAACAAGAAAGGATCCTTCACCATTCCGCCGGCACATGTACGTGTAGGCGGCAAGGCCATTTCCTCTTCTCCTGTACGCATCAACGTGTCGGGCAATGCTCATCGTGCGCAACAGCAAGGTGGCGGCAGAAGTCAGGTGCAACAAGAACACCACATGCGCCAGGCCGGTTCAAGCATATCTGCCAACGACCTTTTCATTAAGGTTAGCGCCAACAAGAAGACAGTTCATGAGCAGGAACCCGTGCTGCTCACCTATAAGGTCTATACACTTGTAGACCTCACCCAACTGGAAGGCAAGATGCCCGACCTGACGGGGTTCCATACGCAGGAGGTTAAGTTGCCACAGCAGAAGAGCTTCCATATAGAGAATCTGAATGGCCGCAACTATCGTTGTGTCACCTGGAGTCAGTATGTGATGTATCCGCAAATGACGGGTAAACTCAATATTCCGAGCATTACCTTCAAGGGAATTGTCGTGCAGGAGAATAGAAGTGTCGATCCTTTTGAGGCATTCTTCAATGGAGGTTCCGGTTATGTAGAAGTCAAGAAGGATATAGTGGCTCCCGGTCTTACTGTCAACGTGTTGCCGTTGCCCAAGCATCCTGCCGGATTCTCCGGTGGCGTGGGCAGGTTCAATATCTCCGCCCAGCTGAATAAGACCGAAGTGAAGACAGGTGACCCTGTGAACTTGCGCATCGTTGTGGGAGGAGTGGGCAACCTGAAACTTATCAAGCAACCTGTGGTCAACTTCCCCAAGAGCTTCGATAAATATGATGCCAAGGTGACAGATAAAACCAAGCTCACTGCCAATGGTGTAGAGGGCAATATGATCTATGACTTTCTGGCGGTGCCCAACAACCAGGGCAGTTACACCATACCTTCCGTGGAGTTCACTTATTACGACACCAATGCCAATGCTTACAAGACCATCAAGACCCAGGCTTTTGAATTGACGGTGGAGCAAGGCAACGGACGCAGGTCGAGCGTGGACGATTATGGCGTTGGCAAAGACAAGGACAAGGACATACACCCCATCCGTTTGGGCAAGGTGAAGATGCACGATGCCGGTGACTTCTTCTTTGGCAGCATTGGCTACTATGTGTCCCTCTTCTTCCTTGTAGCTCTGTTTGCCGTGCTGCTTGTGCTCTTCCGCAAGCAAGCCGTTGAGCATGCCAACATTGGTAAGATGAGAGGCAAGAAGGCTAACAAGATGGCGCGCAAGCGATTGAAGAAGGCTGCTGAACTGATGGCCAAAGACCGTCAAGGAGAGTTCTATGACGAGGTGCTCCGAGCACTTTGGGGCTATGTGGGCGACAAGCTCAACATGCATGTGGAAGACCTCTCGCGTGACAATGTCACCGAGAAACTGGAGTCGAAAGGTGTGGACCGCCAGACCGTGGACATGTTTATATCTGCCCTCGACGAATGTGAGTTTGAACGTTACGCACCAGGTGATGCGCAAGGTAACATGAGCAAGACCTTTGCCACGGCCATTGACGCCATCATGAAAATAGAAGAATCCATGAAGAAGAAATACACAGGCAAGGCAAACCGTATGGTTCTCGTGCTTGCTCTGCTTTCGCTCTCGCTTTCCGCCAGCGCCATTACCAAGGCCAACGCTGACCGTGAATATGAGAAAGGAAACTACCAGCAGGCTGCCAAGGACTATGAAGAGATACTGAAAGGCGGAAAGGTGAATGCCGACGTCTACTACAATCTTGGTAATGCCTACTATCGCCAGGACAACATCACACGGGCAGTGCTCAACTACGAGCGTGCACTCCGTCTTTCGCCGGGTGACGAGGACATACGTTTTAACCTTCAGATGGCAAGCTCCAAGACAATAGACAAGATAGCCCCTGAGTCGGAGATGTTCTTTGTCACGTGGTATCGTTCATTGGTCAACTTTACCAGCGTGGACCGTTGGGCCTATACGTCACTTGTCATGCTTGTGGGTGCACTTGTTCTCCTGCTTGTCTATCTTTTCGCCTCGCGCATTGCGTTACGTAAGTTAGGCTTCTATGGAGGCTTGTTTCTTGTGGCATGCTTCGTGGCATCCACACTCTTCGCCTCACAGCAGAAGTCGCAGATGGAAAGTCATTGCGGTGCCATCGTCGTTGCCCCATCGGTTACAGTGAAAGCTACGCCACAGAGTGGCGGCAAGGATGTGTTTACCATCCATGAGGGAACCAAGGTGACCATAACTGACCGTACTATGCGCGATTGGCGCAACGTGCGTCTGGCAGACGGACGCGAGGGATGGATACAGACAAGCAGAATAGAGGAAATCTGATATGATGTTATTAACAGACTTGGGAATACTCCATTTCTTTAACGGAAGCAACTCCCTTTTTTACGATACTCTGGTGCAGGTGCTTACCAGTGGATTTACATGGATACCGCTCTATCTTGCCCTCTTCTATCTGGTCATTAAGAACAACGAGACCATGGTGCAGATAGGACTTGCCATAGGGTGTGCGGTATTGTGCGTTGTGCTTTCGGGTGGCATTGACGACATGATTGTCAAGCCTCTTGTGGCTCGACTTCGTCCTACGGTAGACCCTCACGTGAAGTTCACCATCGACATCGTGAACGGCATCACCGAGGCCAAGCAGTTCAGCTTCTTCTCTGCCCATGCTGCCAACACGTTCACCATTGCTGCCTTTTTTGCCCTTTTGGTGCGCAGTCGTCTCCTCAATGCGGCGCTCTTCACGTGGGCATTGCTTAACGGATGGACGCGACTCTATCTGGGCGTCCATTATCCGTCAGACGTGCTGATAGGAATTCTGTGGGGCTGTGTGGTGGCTGTGCTTGTCTACTGGTTCTATTTCCGCACCTACCGCCGCATTTCACCAGCCTTGAACTATGTTTCTTCTCAATACACCGTCACTGGCTATAACCGGGGAGACATCGACATGGTGCTCACCGTGCTCATGTTCACCTATTTATATGCCGTAGTCAGGACGGTGGTTATCATTTAACGACAATGGATACAAAACACATACAAATCAGCGACTATAACTATCCGCTCCCCGATGAGCGCATAGCCAAGTTTCCGCTCGCCGAGCGCGACCACAGCAAGTTGCTCGTCTACCGTCATGGCGAGGTGAGCGAAGACACGTTCTACAATCTGCCTGGCTACCTGCCTAAGGGTGCCTTGATGGTGTTCAACAACACCAAGGTTATCCAGGCCCGCATGCACTTCCGCAAGGAGACGGGAGCCCTTATCGAGGTGTTCTTGCTTGAACCTGCCAATCCCACAGACTACGAACTCATGTTTCAAACTACTGGACACTGCTCCTGGCTTTGCATGATAGGCAACCTGAAGAAGTGGAAGGAAGGCACGCTCAAGCGTGAGTTTGACGTGAAAGGCAAGCATCTTACGCTTAGTGCCACACGCATCAAGGAGGTGCATACCTCACATTGGGTGGACTTCGATTGGGACAATCCCGACGTTTCGTTTGCCGAGATTCTCGATGCTGTGGGTGAGTTGCCCATACCTCCTTATCTTAACCGTGAGACCCAGGAGAGCGACAAGAAGACTTATCAGACCGTGTACTCCAAAATAAAGGGAAGTGTGGCTGCACCTACAGCCGGCCTGCATTTTACCGAGCGGGTGCTTGCCGACCTCGATGCACATGGGATCGACCGCGAGGAACTTACGCTCCATGTGGGGGCCGGCACGTTCAAGCCGGTGAAGAGCAAGGAAATAGAGGGGCACGAGATGCACACCGAGTACATTTCCGTTCACAGGCAGACTTTGGAGAAACTCATTGCCCACGAGGGACGAGCCATTGCTGTGGGCACCACGAGCGTGCGCACGCTGGAGAGTCTCTATTATATGGGTGCCAAACTTGCCGAGCATCCCGATGCCACTGAGGAGGAACTCCACGTGAACCAGTGGGAGCCTTACGACACGCATCCCACGCTCACTGCCGTTGAGGCCATCCGCAATGTGCTCAACTATCTTGAGCGCAACCACTTGAATGCCCTTCATTCCAGCACCCAAATCATCATAGCACCGGGTTATGAATACAAGATTGTGAAGATGCTTGTCACCAACTTCCACCAACCCCAGAGCACGCTGCTCCTCCTGGTGAGCGCTTTCCTCCATGGTGATTGGCGCAAGGTCTACGACTATGCTCTTGCCCACGACTTCCGTTTCCTGAGCTATGGCGACAGTTCGCTGCTTATTCCATAAGGACGTCAGCCCCATCATTCTACATATAAACTTATACATTTAAACAGATAATACCGATGGCAACAAACTTGAAAATAGGAGACAAAGTGAGATTTCTCAGCGAGACCGGCGGCGGAAAGGTGGCCGGATTCCAGGGAAAAGACATTGTGCTTGTGGAAGACGAGGACGGCTTCCAGATACCTACACCGGTCAACGACGTGGTGATGGTCAGCACAGATGACTACAACATAGCCAAAGTACACACCTCGGAGAGCGGCGTGAAACTGCCGGAAGTAGACGAGAACGGAGTGGAGGAAGACTATGATCCTGCCGACCGCGAGATAACATTCCGCAAAAAAGCCGAGGAACGCAAGGACGGGAACAAACTCTCCGTCTATCTTGCTTTTGTGCCGCATGACGAGAAGACCATCACAAACACGCGCTTCGATTCTTACCTGGTCAACGACAGCAACTACTACATTTCCTTTGCCTACATGATGGCCGAGGGAGCCAGTTGGACTCTTCTTGCACAGGGTGAGATAGAACCCAACACTAAACTTTTCATTGAGGAGTTCGGCCGCGACCATCTCAACGAGCTGGGCAAGGTGGGCGTCACCCTCATTGCCTACAAGCGCGACAAGAGTTTTGTGTGGAAACCGAGCATCGACGTGCAACTGCGCATTGACGGTGTGAAGTTCTACAAGCTTCATACCTTCCGTGAAAATATCTTCTTCGAGCAGCCCGCCTTGCTCTATCCCATTGTGGAGAACGACACGGTGACCCGTCCGCTCGTGGTAGACGCCCAGCAACTCAAGGCAGAAATGTATGCCAATCCACAAGCCACGGAACCTCGCAAGACCGAGCTCGACACTGACCAGCTTGTCAAACGCTACAATTCAGAGCAGAGCCGTGAGCACCAACAGAAGTCCACGAAGCAGAAGGACGACATACTTGTGGTAGACCTCCATGCCGACGCTGTGCTCGACACCACTGCCGGCATGAATGCTGCCGACATTCTGGGCTATCAGCTCGAGGTGTTCCGCCGCACCCTTGAAGAGAACAAGGACCGCAAGGGACAGAAGATTGTCTTCATCCACGGCAAGGGTGAAGGGGTGCTGCGCCATGCACTCATTCATGAGCTCAACTATAAATACAAGAAATATCCTTATCAGGACGCCTCATTCCAGGAGTACGGATATGGAGCCACACAAGTGACTATCAAATGAAGAACTACGGATTCGTCAATGTAGCGTCAGCCATACCTTCGGTGAAGGTGGCAGACGTAGACTATAATGTAGCCGAGATTGAGCGGCTCGTTGAGGAGGCCAATGAACAGCAGGTAGACCTGCTTGTCTTCCCCGAACTCAGTCTCACCGGCTATTCCTGCCAAGACCTTTTCCGTCAGGCCACGTTGCTCGATGCCGTGAAGGCAGCCATAGGCCGACTATACGAGTGTGCTATCCACAATCAAGTGGTCTTCGTGGTAGGAGCGCCCATAGAGGTGGACGGAACCCTGTACAACGCTGCCATCGTGTTTAGCCCCAAGAACTATCCGTCGGCTGTGGTGAAGACATACCTGCCCAACTACGGCGAGTTCTATGAGCGCCGTTGGTTCGCTTCTTCCGAGGAGCTCCCCTTGGAGGGCCGTTCCTCGTCGTACATAAGCCTTTCCGATTCCTCTTATATGCTCAACGTCTATGGAGGTCATCTCGTGTTCAGCCTGGACGATGTGAAGTTCGGCGTAGAGATATGCGAGGATGTGTGGTCGCCTATCCCGCCCAGCAGCCAGCTGGCACTTCAGGGAGCCGACATTATTCTCAACCTTTCTGCCACTGATGAACTGATAGGCAAGCACCATTATCTCAAGAGTCTGCTCTCGCAACAGAGTGCCCGTAGCCTGTCGGGCTACGTGTACAGCAGTTGCGGATTTGGCGAAAGCACGCAGGATGTGGTCTATGGAGGCAATGCCATGATCTACGAGAACGGACGTCTCCTTGCCGAAGGCGAACGTTTCTCTCTTGAAGCCCAACTCGTCACTGCGCAGATTGACGTGGAGCGCTTGCGGGCTGAACGTCGGGCCAACATGACATTTGCCGCTTCTCGCAGGCAGACGACTTCTTCACGGAATGAAGAGCTGGTCTTGGAAGGTTTTCGCAACAGCCATGACATCTTTAGCATGAACCGCATTGTCGATCCGCATCCCTTCATTCCAAAAACCGAAGACATGCAGGCTTCGTGCGAGGAGATATTCAACATTCAGGTCATGGGACTTGCCAAGCGTCTTGTCCACACCCATTGCCAGCGTGTCATTGTGGGCATCAGCGGCGGACTCGACTCCACGCTTGCTCTCCTGGTGTGCGTGAAGACTTTCGACAAACTGGGATTTGACCGCAAGGGCATTGTCGGTGTGACCATGCCCGGATTCGGAACCACAGACCGTACCCATACCAATGCGGTGAGCCTCATGCAGAGTCTTGGCGTGACGCTCCGTGAGGTGAACATATCGGCAGCCGTGATGCAGCATTTTGCCGACATCGGGCACGATGCCCAGGTGCACGACGTGACCTACGAGAATTCGCAGGCCCGCGAGCGCACACAGATTCTCATGGACCTGAGCAATCAGCTCGGCGGACTTGTCATCGGTACGGGCGACCTCAGCGAACTTGCCCTGGGCTGGGCCACCTACAATGGTGACCACATGAGCATGTATGGCGTGAACGCCAGCATACCCAAGACTCTCATCAGGCACTTGGTGAACTATGTGGCTCAGAGTGGGGTAGACGAAGAGTCGCGCAAAACCCTGCTCGACATCATAGACACGCCCATCAGTCCTGAGCTCATTCCTGCCGACGAGGAGGGAAACATCAAGCAGAAGACCGAAGACCTGGTGGGACCATACGAGTTGCACGACTTCTTCCTCTACTATATGCTTCGTTTCGGCTTCTCGCCAAGCAAGATTTTCTTTCTTGCCCTACGGGCTTTCGACGGCAGTCATGCCGAGGCGCCCGCCTACGATCGGCAGACCATCAAGAAATGGCTTTCCACTTTCTGTCGCCGTTTCTTCGCCCAGCAGTTCAAGCGCTCCTGTCTGCCCGACGGCCCGAAGGTGGGCAGCGTATCGCTCTCGCCACGTGGCGACTGGCGTATGCCGAGCGATGCCATGTCGGCTCTTTGGCTCAAAGAGTGCGAAACGCTATAGCAGCCCCTTCAGCGGCGTATGCCACATTTAACTAAATTGGCATGCGCCGCTGGTGCAGGGACATTCGGCCGTAGACTTTATCAATACTTAAAAACCACTACCATATCATCTATGAACATCGACATCAACAAGAACAAGGAAGAGTTTGTCAATCTTCTGAAGTCTACCCAACGCGACGGCGTTGACGGAATGATTGAAGACCTTGAAAAGCTCGGCTTCTTTACAGCACCAGCCTCAGCAGGCCATCACCTCAATGTGGCGGGTGGCCTCACTGTTCATTCACTCAATGTGTGCAAGGCAGCCCTCGCTGTTTGGGAGGCCATGAAGCCTCTCGAACCGTCATTAAACGCGGACGTGAGTCGAGAGAGCATCATTATTGCGTCGTTATTGCACGACGTATGCAAGGCTGACGCCTACATACCGTCGGTAAGGAAGCGAAGAACTCGCATAGGAACATGGGAAGACTGTGAGGGATATAAGATGACCTTCAAGAACTTCCCCTTAGGACACGGTGAGAAGTCGCTCGCGGTGACATTGCTTAGCGGGATTGAACTCACCGATGCCGAGATGCTTGCCATCCGTTGGCACATGGGAGCATGGGGCGTTAACATGAGCAGCTTTGAAGATATGCGTAGCTATGACGCTGCGAGGGCCCTCTATCCGTTGGTCACCATTGTGCAGACCGCCGATGGTCTTGCTGCCAGTGTGATGGAACGCACAGCGTCACAGATAGACGACTTGTAGCTTCCGTCTTCCCTTACAAACATGCCTTCCAAGAAATTTTCACGGCGTTGAAGATTTCTTGGAAGGCATGTCGTTTTGTGTAAGTATGCGCTTAGCAAGTTGTAAGTCTGCCATTAACGGGTGCTAAGTGTACGACTTGCGGACCGTAAGTCTGCCATTAACGAATCTCAAGTCATTGACTCACTTTTTTGAGATAGCTAATTGGGGGAAAATGAATTTGCCGAAGTTACTGATTTAAGCCAAACGGGCTGAAATCCGAACCTCTACTTATCCCAAAGCAGGCGAAGCGTTACCCTTGGGATACAAGCAATAAAAATGTACGCCCAGCAAGAGATACCGTAAAGCCAAACGCCTGTGTTTCAGCCTACTTTTGTCTTGCAGGGCGTACGTTTTCTATCTGTCTATCGCTATATTGAAGTTGGGCCTTCAGCCTGCTATCCGTGCAGGTTTGCTGCGCTAATAGTTGTAACTTCTCTTTCCTGAAGGCCCTTCGTCTAATCAAAAAGAATCATTGGAACGACAGAAAGTAATCTTGGCGAATGGCTGGCAAACAGCATCCACCAATGAAACGGGCTAAGGCCGCAACTTGATTTGGCGCTCTATTTCTTCATGTCGTGCTCCTTGATAAATCCGTGGCGATAGGCATAGAGCAGCTCTTCGAGGTCTTTTATTTGTCCGCGAATGTCGGCACCCTTGTCGGTGTCGGCCACAAGCATACGGTGGGCCGACATCTCTACAATTTGAAAGGTGCTCTTGATGTCTGTTCCCTGCACGATGGCATCCTCGGCACTGGTGAAAGGCTCGTGCTGCACAAGCTGGAATCCGCGGCTGTGGTAGACAAGTGTGTAGCCGGCAATGCCGGTTTCGGCATGATAGGCCTGTGAGAATCCACCGTCAATCACCATTAGTTTGCCGCCTGCTTTGATGGGGTTCTCGCCGCTTGAGGCGTGCACCGGCACGTGTCCGTTGATGATATGACGGTTGGCACCTGTCACCCCGAAAGAGTCCATGATGCTTTCCACCACATGCGGGTCGTCACGGAGCAGGTAGTAGAATCCCTTCTGTTCCTTGTGTGTGGTCTTGTCCTCGATGAAGTAGCGCTCGAAGGTGGCCATCTTAGACTTGTCGAACAAGGGTGAGTCTTTGCCGCACCACAGGTAGATAAAGTAGTCTACGGCATATTGGCGTTCCTCGACGGGTGTGTCGTTCTGGAAAGCTGTGCGGATGAGCATGTCGATGTGCTGCATCAGTTCCTTTCCCTTGTAGCGCATTCCCTTGCAGAGTTCCACCTCCTTGAGCGTGCCGTTCTCGTTGAGTGGCACTGAGGCGTGGAAGAGCAGGTTGTTGTTGAAGATGCTGTACATGGAGCCATGGCCCAGTAGGGCACGCACATGCTTGTGGAACTTCTCGCTCACCATGAACGAGTGGTGCAGCTTCTTCATCAGTTTATCTTCCTCAGCTGTGAGCCGGTTGGGGGCGGCTGGGTCAATGGTGGGGAAGTGGCAGCTCTTCATGGCATACTCTTTTCCGTCGATGCGGCATGTGCCTTTCTTGTAGTCAATGAGACTCAGCATGTTGCGGTCTGTCATTTGCCAGTCTGGATGGGCGGAGAATATGCGGGCTTCTTCCTTGAACTGCAGCACGGCAATGGCCTTGTGCATCATGGCGGTGAGGCGTATGCTCTTCTCGTCTATATGGGTGTTGGCGTTGAGCTTGGGCATGAATTCTTCACATGGATCGTCCTTGTAAGTCTCCATGGCGAAGGTGGCAAGGGGAATGAGATTGATGCCGTAGCCCTCTTCAAGAGTGGTGAGGTTGGCATAGCGGAGCGAGAGGCGGATGACATTGCAGATGCAGGCGTCGTTGCCCGCGCAGGCTCCCATCCAGAGTATGTCGTGGTTGCCCCATTGCAGGTCCCAGCAGTGATAGGTCATGAGGGTGTCCATGATGATGTGGGCGCCCGGACCACGGTCGTACACATCGCCCAGTATGTGGAGTTGGTCGATGGCCAGTCGCTGGATGACGTTGGCAAGGGTGATGATGAAGTCGTCGGCGCGACCGGTAGATATGATGGTGTCGATGATGGCGTTCACATACGCGGTCTTGTCAACATCGTCCGTGTGCTCGTGGAGCAGTTCCTGGATGATGTAGCTGAAGTCGTCAGGCAGCGACTTGCGCACCTTGGAGCGTGTGTACTTGCTCGACACTTCACGGCATACTTTGACCAGTCGGTTGAGGGTGATGTGGTACCAGTCGTCAATCTCGGTCTCGCAGCTCTTGACGAGTTCCAGTTTCTGTTCGGGGTAGTAGATGAGGGTGCAAATCTCGCGTATCTCACTGTCACGCAGTTCGTTTCCGAAGAGCTCGTTCACCTTGCGCTTGATGTTGCCCGATGCATTCTTGAGCACGTGCTGGAAGGCCTCGTACTCTCCATGCAAGTCGGCAAGGAAATGCTCGGTGCCCTTGGGCAGGTTGAGTATGGCCTGGAGGTTGATGATTTCCGTGCTGGCGTCGGCGATGGTGGGGAAGGTGTGCGAGAGAAGCTGCAGATAGCGCATGTCGCGAGGAATGTCGTAATGGTTTTGTGTCATGGTCATAATGCTTTAATGGTTTGAGCTATGAGCGTGTTGGCTTGGGCCTCCGTGCACGCGGGAATAGGCATGAAACCTTCGGTGAGGCCGAAGAGTTGGGCAAGCAACTGCTCCACTTGTCGGGTGAACTTCTTCAGCCGAAGCGTGTTCATGCTCTCAGCAAAGAGGTCTTCATCATAGTCTTCATATCTGAATTGTGTATAGAGTTTGGAGAGGTGGTTCAGGTGAATGTCGCCTTGGCGGATGAGGTGGCGCGTGTTGAGCAGCAGGGTGGCAAGTTGCCTTACCTGATTGTCGCTGATGGCGGCAAGCTTAGACTTCTGCAGAGGATTCGCGTAAAGCAGATGGTCGGCAGGTAGTGTTGCCGGTGCTTGCTCGGCACGGTCGAACCTTTCGATGTGGCTTACGTCGATGGATGGAGGAGTGAGGCCTAGACGCAGGAAAGCGTTGGCGTAGAGACCGTTGAGACTGTGGTCGTGGGCAATGATGAAGAGCTTTCTCCACGACTTGTCCGTCAGCTGTAGCAGATTCTCTTTCTGCTGTTGCGTGGTGTGCAGCAACTCTCCGTCATGGGCTGTTCCCTCAAGGAGCAAGCTCTTCACAGCATCCTGTTCCTCTGTGTTCAGCGTGTGGTAACAGCACTTGGTGTCTATGGTCTTCCTGTAGAGGGAGAGGAGCCGTGTGCACACTTCGTCATAGTCAGTGGTAGGCGAGAGTCTTGGGTCCGGTATGACGGCTATGTGGCGGTTCCATAGCATGTCTGACAGGTTGTCTTCTTCTTCTTGTGTGGACGAGAGAAGTACATCTGCAGCCAATGCTGTGCGATACTGATAGGCCACGAGACGCGGCAGTCTGCGGGTGAGGAAGAAGGCGCGCATCACGGCTGGCTCCAAGGCTCCATGAGGTGACAGTATCAGTGGTATGTCGTGTTCGCGTGCCTGTGAAGCTACCGTCCATAGGGTGCGGTCCCAACAGCCATGCAGATGGATTATTTCCGGGCATGTGTGGCTGAGCATCTCCGAGAAGTTGTGTTCAAAGGACTTGTCGGTGAGGCGTTTTGGATAGTCGAACAAATGGGTTTCAACTTGCTCCACAGTAATGGCTCCAGGTGAGCGGAATGTGGCCAGGTGAACCTCTTCACGCGCTCCCATGCAACGCAAAAGCGCCGACATATACTCGGTAGGGTATATGTCAGCGCTGTCGATAGATGTTATGAAGTGTAGTACTTTCATGTTGTTTTCATATCTTGTGACAGATAAAGTCATATTTGTCTGTCTTTGCGTACCAGAGTTTGTAGGCCAGGTGGTGCCATAGTTCGCCAGTCTCATAGAAGACAAGTTTCCAGCAAGGGATATGCACATTGAACAAGGCCACTGCTTTCCGGGCTACCATAGTCCGCAGCGCTACAATCAGCAAGAGAGCCAAACCGGCAGAGATGCAGATGATCCAATGCTGGGTGAATATGCCGAGTAATGCTGCTGCAATGACAGTCATCCAACCTAAGTGTAGTGCACACTGGTCGGCATTGAATGCCATGCGGTGGCTTAACGAACGTTCCAGGTGCTTGCGCGTTTCCTGGTAGTAGATGTGTTCATTGCGGCGTCGTTTGGCCGAAGGGCTGTCCTCTATCATCCAACCGTCTGGATGGGTGACGGTGTTCGTACAGCCGTCTTGCGCATACTTGTTCACAAGGAAGTCATATTCGCCGTAAATGTATTTCAGGTTGCCCTGATAGCCGTTGCCCTTCATGAATTCGCTCTTGCGGAAAGCTATGTTCTTGCCTGTGCTGCGGTAGGCAGTGCCTTGCTGGGCTTCGCGCAGCAAGTAGCAGTTGTCGGCCATCCTTTCATACCGGCTGTAGTCGTCGGCTTCTTCGTCGTAGGCCGTGTAGCCGAGCACCAGATTAGTGCTCTCGGTGCATTTCTCTGCCATAGTCTTGAGCCATTCGTCAGATGCAGGATGGCAGTAGGCATCGGTGAGAATGATCCACTCGTTCTTGGCCGCCTTGACACCGAGCGTGATGGCGAGCTTGCGCCGGCTCATGTATCGTGACGAGTCTGGTGTGAAGGTGGTGTAGAGATGAGGATTGTTGGAGTATTGCTTCAGCACGTCCTCAGCCTCGGAGTCAGTCTTGCTTGTCACTACAATTACCTCATATCCAGGCTCGTAGTCCTGTGTGAGGAAGAGTGACAGGTGGTCGTCGAGTTCCTTGGCATTACCATGGGCGATAATTATCACCGACATTGGGGGCAATGACGAATCTCCGTTGTCGGGATGTTCATCGTCGAAAGTGGGTTTACGTAGGAACTTGTTGACCATGGGCGTAACCAGGCCGACGACGAGAACGATGATGCTTGCAATAATCGTTAAATCGTCAATTATCATAGTTTATAAGTCCTCAGTGATGTAACCTTTGGGCAATTTCCTGCAGTTGTATTGTGATGCCATAATTTCTCCATAGGCACCGGCGGAACGCAAGGCAATGAGGTCGCCACGGTGACAGGTGTTGAGATCAATGGCCTTGGCAAATACGTCGCTCGACTCGCAGATGGGACCCACTACGTCATAGGTCTTCAGAGGTTCATCGCTACTGATATTCTCTATCTTGTGGTAAGCATGGTAGAGGGCAGGCCGGATGAGGTCTGTCATGCCTGCGTCGACAATGGCAAACTGTTTGGCGGTTCCTTGCTTGATGTAGAGCGTCTTGGTGATGAGTGAACCACACTGTCCAACGACGGCTCGCCCCAACTCGAAGTGCAGAGTCTGACCCTCGCGCAGCTTGAGGTGCCGGGCATAAGTGTCGAAGTATGCCTTGAAGTCGGGTATAGGCTCCTTGTTGGGATGCTCGTAGTCTATGCCGAGTCCACCGCCCACGTTGATGTTTTTCACTTTGACGTGGTGCTGTTCCAGTTTGTCTTGGAGTTCGTTGATGCGGTTGCACAGGGCGCAGAAGTCTCCCATGTCGAGTATTTGGCTGCCTATGTGGAAGTGGAGACCAATGAACTCTACGTTCTGCATATTCTCGGCCTCCTCTATGACGGCGTCCATATCACCCATGGCAATGCCGAACTTGTTCTCTGCCAGACCTGTGGTGATGTTGGCGTGTGTATGTGCACCGACGTCAGGATTGATGCGTAATGCCACTCGTGCCACCTTGTTGCGTGCGGCAGCGAGTTCGTTGATAACCTCGAGCTCCGCCTGACTCTCCACATTAAAGCAGAAGATGTCCTTGTCGAGTCCGAGATTTATCTCCCAGTCGCTCTTGCCCACACCAGCATATACAATGGATGAAGGTTTGAATCCTGCCTTGATGGCAGCCTCAATCTCACCTCCACTCACGCAGTCGGCGCCAAGTCCTGCCTGACAGATGACGTTGAGCACCTTCGGATTGGCATTGGCTTTTACTGCATAGTGCACGGAGAAGTTGGCGTACTTGCCGGCTTCCTTGCGTATTTCAGCAAGGGTGGTGCGCAGTATGTCGGTGTCGTAATAGTAGAACGGCGTTTCGATGCCTTTGAATTTGTCTACGGGAAATTTACCTTTCATGTATGTTTTTATGTGTTGTGTTGTCGTTGTTTACTTGAAGAGCACGTCGCTCAAGTTCTGGAGTGCGCGCTTCTTGTCCTTTTCCTTGATGAGGAAGGAGATGTTGTAGTTGCTGCCACCATAGGAAATCATGCGCACGGGGATGTCTTTCATGGCATCCGTGGCAAGCGTCTCGAAGCCTACGTTGCTCCAGTCGAGGTCGCCAACAACGCAGATGATACACATGTCGCTGTCAACAGTAACCGTACCGTATTTCTTCAGTTCGTCAACAATCTCGTTCAGGTGTGAGTCGTTGTCAATGCTCATGGACACACCCACCTCACTGGTACAGATCATGTCGATAGGTGTCTGGTAGCTTTCGAATATTTCGAACACGCGGCGCAGGAAACCAGTAGCAAGGAGCATACGGCTACTCTTGATCTTGATGGCTGTGATATTGTCTTTGGCTGCCACGGCTTTAATCTTTCCGCGCACGATGACATTGTCGATGATAGTGCCTTCGGCATCTGGGTCGAGAGTGTTCTTCAGGCGCACGGGTATGCCTGCATATTTGGCAGGTTGTACGCAAGTGGGGTGCAGAATTTTGGCTCCGAAGTAGGCAAGTTCGGCAGCTTCTTCAAAGTTGAGCTGGTGAACGGCCTCGGTATGGTCAACTACGCGCGGGTCATTGTTGTGCATGCCGTCGATGTCTGTCCATATTTGGATTTCGTCTGCCGGCAGGGCTGCACCGATGAGCGAAGCCGTGTAGTCGCTACCGCCTCGCTGCAGGTTGTCTACCTCGCCATAGGCATTGCGGCAGATGAAGCCCTGTGTGATATAGATTTGCTGTCCCTTGTTTTCCGCCATGACAGCGGCGAGTTTCTCGCTGATGTATTGTGGGTCTGGTTCGGCATTCTTGTCTGTGCGCATAAAGTCGAGTGCATTGAGCAGTGTGGCTTTGATGCCTGTTTCCTTGAGATAGTTCACTACCATGTTGGTGCTCATGATTTCTCCCTGTGCCACCACGTTTTTTTCTTCAAAACTGGTGAACAGGTCTTTGGAGAATGAGCGCAGGTAGTTGAATTCTTCCTGGAGGAACTTGCGTGTCTTGTCTTTCCACTCGTCGGTGGAATAGAGGTCCTCCACGTGCTGCATGTATTTCTTTTCCAAAGAGTTGATTACCTCGTTGGCACTCTCAGGGTTTTTCTTATAGAGGTAGTTGGAAATCTCTACGAGAGAGTTAGTCGTGCCGCTCATGGCAGACAGTACTACGAATGTGGGTTCACCCGACTTGGTTATCAAAGAGGCTACGTTCTTCATGCGCTCTGGAGAGCCAACGGAAGTGCCTCCGAATTTCATTACTTTCATATTCTTTGGATTTTTATGGTTCTTGAATGTTAGGCGGTATGGAGTTTCAGTCTTCCTCCACAATCTTCACCTTGTTGAATTCTGACGTCACGTCGCTGATGTGATGGTCCTCGCAGCGGTATACGATGCCTGGAAACTTGTCCAGCATCGGTATGTTGTGGGTGGTCATGATGACTGAAGAACCGCTGAGGCTTATCTGTTTGAGTAGGTTGACAATGTTGCCTGCTGTTTCAGGGTCGAGGTTGCCTGTAGGCTCGTCGGCAATGATAATGCGTGGCTTGTTGAGTATGGCACGAGCTATGGCGATGCGCTGCTGTTCTCCGCCGGAGAGTTCGTGAGGCATGCTTTCCTTGCGTTCTTGCAGTCCTACTTCGGTTAGCACTTCGTCAATGCGCTCATCAATCTTTTTCTTGTCTTTCCACCCCGTGGCCTTGAGCACGAACAGCAGGTTCTTGTAGACGCTCCTGTCATGGAGTAATTGGAAGTCCTGAAAGATAATGCCCATTTCCTTGCGCAGCCCAGGTATGTCTTTGCGCTTGATGTTGGCCAAGTCGCGTCCGAGTACTTCTGCCTTTTCTGCCTGCTCGATGTCGAGTTCGCAGTAGAGGGTTTTGAGCAGAGAACTTTTTCCCGAGCCTACTTTTCCGATAATATAGATAAACTCGCCTTCTTCTGCGTGGAAATTCACGTCTTGAAGTATTACCACGTCATCGTGACATATTTTTACGCCTTGATAGTCAATCAGCATATTGTGGTTTCTTGTTTATGGTGTGGTTTTAATGTTTCTTCCAGTTGGGATCGTGGCGTGTGCGCAGTTCGGCTGCCAAGTCTTCAATGCGAAGTCCCTTGCTGGTGAGCAGCACGATGAGGTGATAGAGCATGTCGGCTCCTTCATAGATAAGACGTTCATCCGTGCCGTGTACTGCCTCGATAACAGCCTCGAGAGCTTCTTCACCCACTTTTTGTGCCATGCGGTTAAGGCCGTCATTGAAGAGCGATGTTGTGTAGGACCCCTCAGGCATTTCTTTGTGACGCTTTTCTATAAAGTCTTGAAGAAAAGAAAGGAAAAGCAGTGGGTTCGCGTCATTGCTTTCGCCCCAGCAAGTATCGGTGCCCTTGTGGCATGTGGGACCTGTTGGATTAACCTTTATGAGCAGTGTATCGTTGTCGCAATCGTTTTGGATGCTTACCAGATTGAGGAAGTTTCCAGAGGTCTCGCCCTTGGTCCATAACGTTTTGCGTGTGCGGCTATAGAAAGTTACCTTTTGGGTTCCTATTGTCTTTTCGTAAGCTTCTTTGTTCATGAATCCCAGCATGAGCACATTCTTGGTCGTGGCATCCTGAATGATAGCAGGAACAAGTCCGTTCATCTTGTCGAAATCTATTTCCATCATATCTTAATATAGTTTGTGGTTTTCTTTTGATTACCTTATAGTATCTATTGTTTATGTCTGTTATATTCTCACATTTACTCCTTCTGCCTTTAGATACTGCTTGAGATCGGGTATCTTGATTTCACCGAAGTGGAACACACTTGCTGCCAATGCTGCGTCAGCCTTTCCTATAAGGAATGCGTCTTTGAAGTGTTCCATATTGCCAGCTCCTCCACTTGCAATGATGGGGATGGAAAGCGATTCGCTGAGTTGTGCGAGGGCTTCAAGGGCAAAACCTTGTTTTACGCCGTCGTGGTTCATGCTGGTGAAGAGTATTTCGCCAGCCCCACGGTCTTCCACTTCATGTGCCCATTCAAAAAGGTCTTTACCCGTGGGCACTCTGCCACCATTGAGGTAGCACTGCCATTGTCCGTTTTCTTCCTGACGGGCGTCAATGGCGCATACGCATACTTGAGATCCGAAACGCTTTGAAACTTGGTTGATGAGTTCTGGATGCTTGACAGCAGCCGAGTTGATGCTCACCTTGTCTGCTCCTGCATACAGCAGGCGCTCCACGTCTGCCAGTTCGTGTATGCCGCCTCCAACTGTGAAGGGTATGTTGATTTCCTGTGCCACGCGTGTCACCATGTCGGTGAATGTCTTCCTTCCCTCAAAACTGGCGGTGATGTCGAGGAACACCAGTTCGTCGGCACCAGCGTCACTATAAGCCTTGCCCAATTCCACGGGGTCACCAGCCTTGCGAAGGTTCACGAAGTTAGTACCCTTCACCGTTTGTCCGTCTTTCACGTCGAGACAGGGGATGATCCGCTTGGCCAATCCGCTTGGCGCTTGCTTCAACAGTCGGTCTGCTTGTATGCGACCTTCATAGAAAGCCTTTCCGAACACCACTGCAGGTATGCCTTTGGCATCGAGGTCAATTATGTCTTCGTTGCTCGATACGCCTCCACTAGCTATGAGGTGCAACTGTGGATAGTGCCTCATAATATCCATATATAATGAGGTGGCGGGACCTTGCAGGGTTCCGTCCTTTGAAATCTCTGTGCACAACACGTTGCGCACGCCATGGTCTATATAGCGTTTGAGGAATGGAAGCAGATCTTCTGAAGAGTCTTCCTTCCATCCGTTGATAGATACCTTGCCGTTTCTCACGTCGGCTCCGAGAATGATGCGGTCTGCCCCAAACTTGTCTATCCAAGAGCAGAACAAGTCGGGGTGGGTGACAGCCACAGAACCTACTGTGACGAATGATGCGCCACACTCGAAAGCAGTCTTGATGTCTGCTTCTGTCTTGATGCCGCCGCCGAAGTCAACTTTGAGGTGCGTGGCGGAAGTAATGGATTTCAGCACGTCAGCGTTGACAATGTGTTTCGACTTGGCTCCATCAAGGTCTACCACGTGCAGGCGCTTGAATCCCATGCGTTCAAATTGTCGTGCAACTTCTGCCGGATCGTCGTTATAGACTTTCTTCTGTCCATAGTCACCTTTAGTGAGACGCACACATTTTCCGTCGATAATGTCGATGGCTGGTATTAGTTCTATGTTCAACTGGCTGTTCATTTCACTTCAAATAGAAAGTTCTTGATGATTTGTTCTCCTACGCTTCCGCTCTTCTCCGGGTGAAATTGTGTGGCATAGAAGTTGTCCTTGTGCATGGCCGCACTGTAGGGCAGTGTGTAGTCTGCCGTGGCTATTGTCCACTCGCAATGGGGTACATAGTAGCTGTGTACGAAATAAACGAAGTCGCCTTCATGCAGATGGCTGAAGAGAGGAGTCTTGAGGTCATGTATGGTATTCCACCCCATGGCAGGCACCTTATCTTCGTGGCGTGTGGGCGAGAACCGCTTAACGTCGATGGGGAATATATTCATGCAGTCGGCATCACCCTCTTCCGAGTGGCGGCACATGAGCTGTTGACCCACACAGATACCCAATACTGGTTGTATGAGGTGAGTGATAACTTTGTCGAGACCACTCTCTCGTAGACAGTCCATGCAAACCTTGGCCTCGCCTTGTCCGGGGAGCAGCACCTTGTCTGCCCGCTGTAGTTCTTCAGCATTGTCCGTCAGGTTTGGTTCAATGCCCAGTCTGCGCAGGGCATTGACTACGGAATATATGTTTCCTGCGTTGTATTTGACGATGGCTACTTCCATAATGGCTTTCTTTTTAGCAATTTATTGCGCAAAGGTAGTAATATTCTTTCAAATAGCGAGCAATAATCACCTTTTTATTTGAATTTGTCTATAAAACTTTGTGCTTGTGCATTGCCGAGTTCTTTGGCTTTTTCCAGACTTTGCTTGCCCTCTTTCTTTTGTCCTGTCTGTATCTGTGCCAAGCCAAGTATGAGATAGGCATCAGGGTTGTTGGCATCGATGCTCAGACAATGGGTAGCTGTGGCTATGGCTTCATAGTACTGTGCCACACGGAGTTGCACGTTGGCTTTCTCTGCGTAGAAGAGTGGTTCCTGAGGAGCGAGTCTAAGGGCGAGATTGATGTCATCGAGAGCCTGCTGGTAAAGACGGCACTTCATGGCGCATTGTTCGCGAGTGTAGAAGAATTGGGCATTGACTCGTCCCAATCGAAGTGTGTCGTATTTGTTGTAGTCTTGAAGTGCTTTGCGGTACATGCCCATCTTGTCAAGTTGTGTGGCGCGGGCAATGTAATATATAGCATCACCTTGTGAGGCAGGCGTCTTGCAGATGGCTACTGCACTGTCAAGCATTTGGAGAATTTCTTTGTCGTCAGCCTTGAGTTGCATCTTGCATTGTGCTGCTTCGTAGAAGAGTTCGGGGTTGCGCAAGGCTGTGGAGGTCAGTCCGAGGAACATATCGCATGCCTCTTTGTACTCTCCTTTGGTGTAGCGTATTTGAGCTTCCAGATGTTTATAGAGTGGCTGTGGGTTGATGCGGTAGGCGTTCTGTGTCTCGGCTATGGCTTTGTCGAGCGACCAGTCGGCATAATCCTTATCGCTGGTCTTGTAGAGTTCATGGTTGTAAATGAGTTTGGCGTAACTGAAGTGTGCGCCGTCTTTGTTTGTTGATTTGTCGACAGCCGTTTCCATATCCTTGGCTGCTTCTGCACAATGGTTGTATCTCTGTTCTACCTGAGCGCGTGTAATGTAGCCGTCGGGATTGAGTGGAAATTTCTTGATGAATTCGTTGATGGTAGCCATGTAGCGTGCCGAGTCGTTTTGGGCGGCAAGCATCAGTGCCACTGTAGCGTCCTTTTCGTTGTCGGGCAAGGCTATGCGGATTGATGTCTGGTGGAGCACGGGGTCGGTGGCGGTGAGACCGCTCACCTGCATATCTGCAGCGAAGCGGGCTGCCGTGGCGTGACATTCGTCACCCGACCTCTGCAGCAGTCCGAGCAAGTTGCCTGCAGCGTCCACAAGAGGACAACCCAAGTCGGTGTCTTCAATCTGGGAAGAGAGAATATAGTAGGGGTATTTGTCCATAAAGGTTTCAACCTTCTGTATTTTCATTTGCTTGCCGGCGGCTTTGCCTACTGTGTAGTTAACCTTCCATGTCTGGCTTGTTGTCGTGGCAGGCTTTTGTGCAAAGGCGGCCCCTACGGTTTTACCGTCTACACAGAACTTTGCCATGTCATAAAGTTCATTGGCTCCTACAATACAACTCACGTCATAACGCTTCCCCTTGTTGTCGATGACCACAGCATGGTCTGCGCCAACGAATGGCTTCCACGGGCTGATGGCAGTGCCGTCTGCTGAGATGAACGCTCCGTGAGAAGAGGCGAGAATACTACCGTCTTTTTTGAAAGTGGTCAGTGTAAATACGCTTTTGGCTGCCTGACTCACAGCTATTGGCTGTGCCATTGCGCTTGTCAGGGCGATGAGGATGAGGGTTATGAGTGATGTTAATCGTTTCATGTGTTGTCGGTTTTTGTTTCGAATATAGTATTGTTACTTGTTGAGCAGTGCCTTGGCATTATTGATGGCAGCTTCTGTCACGTCGGAGCCGCTGAGCATTTGTGCTATCTCCACTACGCGCTCATCAGGTGTTAGGGCGTTCATGCGGCTGATGGTGCCTTGTGCCGATTCCTCCTTGTATACCTTGTAATGGTGCTTGCCCAAAGCTGCAATCTGTGGTAAGTGGGTAATGCTGATTACTTGTCGTCCGTGATCGCCCATCTCTTGCATGATGTGTGCCATCTTTTCGGCTATCTTGCCGCTCACGCCAGTGTCTATCTCATCGAAGATGATGGTGGGGAGTTTCACGGCTCCGCTTATCATGGCTTTGAGTGATAGCATGACACGTGCAATTTCTCCGCCAGATGCCACTTGCGACACAGGTTGCATGGCTGTGCTGGTGTTGGCGCTGAAAAGAAACGACACCTTGTCGGCACCACTGGTACCGATGGGTTTCTCTTCCATTCTTACGCTGAAACGCACGTTGGGTATGCCGAGTGGTACCAGTCGTCGCTGCATCTCTTCCTCCACACGCTTGGCTGCCTTCTTGCGGGCTGCCGTCAGTTTGGCTGCTTTCTCCCTACATTCCTCGAGTCGCTTTTCTGCTTGGGCTTCCATGGCGTGGAGTTCCTCGTCGCTGTTGTCTATGTGCGATAGCTTTTTTTCTATGCCGTCTTTGATGGCGATGAGTTCTGCTATTGTAGTGACGTGAAACTTCTGCTCGAGTGAGTAGAGGGTATCGAGTCGCTGGTTGATGGTTTCGAGCTCGGCAGGATCGAAGTCCACATCTTCCGACTTGGCGCTTATTTCGCCGGCAATGTCTTTGAGTTCTATGTAGCAACTGTCTGTGCGTTCAGCCAGCTCCGTCACGTCGGGATATACTTCCTTGATGTTGTTCATACTGTTTGAGGCGGTCTTCAGCAGGTCGAGTATGCCGTTGCTGTCGGCTCCGTTGAGGGCACTGTCGGCCTGGAAGAGGGCTGTCTTGATGTCCTCAGAGTGGCTCATGGTTTCGCTGTCCTGCTCGAGTTGTTCTTGTTCACCGTCACGGAGTTGTGCCTTGTCGAGTTCTTGATATTGGAAACGCATGAAGTCTTCATCCTCACGGGTCTTGGCTATTTCCGATTTCAATTGCTCCAATCTTTGGTTGGCTTCCTTATACTTGGCGTAGGCTTCGGCATAAGTAGTCACGAGAGTCTTGTCACCGGCTATGATATCCACCACGTTGAGTTGGAAGTCCTCCTTGTTGAGCAACAGGTTCTGGTGCTGGCTGTGCACGTCTACGAGTTGCTCTCCCAGTTCGCGCATGGCGGTAAGCGGTACTGGAGTGTCGTTGATGAAGGCCCGGCTTTTGCCAGTGGCGCTCACCTCACGCCGTATGATGCAGTCTTCTGCATCGAAGTCTATGTCGTTGTCTGTGAAGAACTTTTCCATACCGTATTTCGACAAGTCGAAGTGGGCCTCTATCACACAGCGTTTGCTTCCGCTTTTGATCGCCTTGGTGTCTGCGCGTTGTCCGAGCAACAACCCGATGGCTCCGAGAATGATACTTTTTCCCGCTCCGGTTTCTCCGGTGATGACCGAGAAGCCAGGGTGGAAGTCGATGTCAAGTGTATCGATGAGTGTGAAGTCCTTGATGTATAAGTGCTTTAACATGTTATTGCTTGATTTTCTCCCAGGTGTTGTTTTGTGAGGCATTGATGCTGAAGAGCAGGTCGTAGACTGTCTCCTTTTCTTTTTGCGTGCCTTTACCTTTATATATATTGGCTAACTCTTCTTTCTTGTAGTCGGTCCATATCTGTGGCAACAGGCTGAGAGGCTTGTTTTCGTGACTTTTCTTTAGCCCTTCTTCCAGTGCTGTACTGATGGCGGTGCGTCCGCGTTCGGCATTGTTGGCCATCTCGTCGAGTCCCTTGCGGTAATAGTCATACTGCATTTGCCGGAATGGTTGCATGCCTCCGTCGAGGTAGTCGTTGATGATGGCGAAACGATTACGGTCACTGTCAAAGGCTTTCCATCCTGTAAAGTTGAGTGTCTGCGCATTGTTCGTCAGGTTCATGCAGCGTTGCAGTATGTCTTCTCCGCCCATGGGAGAGAACGTGTCGAGGTCGAGGCCAATGATGAGATAAGCGTAATAGGCAATGAGCGCTGTCAACTGATTGTCGATGTTCTCTTCGTTGAACTCGAGCTGGTCAAACTGCTGAAACTCAAAGTTGAAGTCGCCGTCGCGGTTGTTATAGATGGTGGTGGTGTAGGCTGCGTCGTAGACGGGTCGATTGGCTTGTATCAGCGCATAGCAGGTGAAGAGGTTTGTGCTCTTGTCATACTTGGTAACAGTGATGTTGAAGTTGCAGTTGATGCGCTCTTGGCGCTGAAACTGCAGGTTGGTCCACTGTCGGTCATTGATGAATTTCTCGAGCGTTTCTTTCAGGTTGTCGAACACGCTGGCATCGGTGCCCTGAATCTGGTTATGATTCACGGTTACCTTAGCCTGCAGCTCCTGCGACTCGACGACGCGGGGAACAAGGATGCAGAGTATGAGGGCCAAAAGTCTTACCATCTGCATATCTCGTTGATAATGTCTTTAGCCACTTCAGTCTTGGGCTTCTTGCCGAAGGCCTTCTTGCCCTTTTTGCTGATGATGGTTATCTGGTTGTTGTCTGTTCCGAAACAGGTGTCTTTCACTTGCAGACTGTTGAGCACGATGAAGTCGAAGTTCTTCTTTTCGAGTTTCTTTTCAGCGTTGGTCTCCTCGTCGTTTGTTTCGAGGGCAAAACCTACCAGAAGTTGTCCGCTGCGCTTGCGCTTTCCCAATTCACGGGCTATGTCGTGTGTGGGGTTAAGGCGTAACACGAGGTCGTCTTTCTCCCGTTTGATTTTCTTGTCTGCCACTGTTTCGGGTTTGAAGTCTGCTACGGCGGCACTGAGTATGGCCACGTCTTGAGTGTCGAAGTGTTCCGTGCAAGCCTTGTACATCTCCTCACAGTTTTCCACGTCGATGCGGTCTATGCCGGGGGAGCAGGTGAGACCTACAGGACCGGCTACAAGAGTCACGTGAGCTCCACGTCTGAAACATTCCTCTGCGATGGCGAAGCCCATCTTTCCGCTTGAGTAGTTGCCGATGAAGCGCACGGGGTCTATCTTTTCATAGGTGGGTCCTGCTGTTATCATAACGTGCTTTCCTTCAAGCGTTTTACTGTCTTTGCTGAAATAATGGTCGAGGTAGTCGGCTATGGTGACAGGTTCTTCCATGCGTCCCTTTCCTTCAAGTCCGCTGGCGAGGAATCCGCTGGCTGGCTCAATGATGTGGTTGCCATAGGAAAGCAGTGTCTGCATATTGTGTTGCGTGGAAGGATGGGCATACATGTCGAGGTCCATGGCTGGTGCAATAAACACTGGGGCCTTCATGGAGAGATAGGTGGTGATGAGCATGTTGTCGGCTATGCCACATGCCATCTTGCCCAGTGTGCTTGCCGTGCAGGGGGCTATAAGCATGGCGTCTGCCCACAGACCCAAATCAACATGGGAGTTCCAGGTTCCGTCGCGTTGGGAGAAGAACTCGCTCACCACGGGCTTGTGGGTGAGGGCGGAGAGGGTGATGGGGGTGATAAACTCCTTGCCAGCGGGTGTGATGACCACCTGTACCTCGGCTCCGCGCTTGATGAGTTCACGGATGATAAGGCACGATTTGTACGCGGCTATGGAGCCAGTGATGCCCAATACAATTTTCTTTCCTTTCAGCATGTCGGCTTTATTTTATTTGGTGTTGAGGCTACGCATGCGTATGCGCGTGAGCACTTGTTTGGTGTTGAGTGTGAAGTCGCTATTGAGAATCCAACTGTAGTAGCCAGGATCTCGGTTGAGCACGTCAGTCACGGCCCAGCCTTTGTACTTGCCGAAGTTGAACACCTCGTGTCGTCTGGGTTTTCCGTCAGCTCCAAGTATGGGGGTGCCCTTGCCGTCGGTCATGTCTTTCCAAACGATGCGTCCTGCAAAATCCACGTTGTCGTTCTGCTTGGAACACTCGGCGAGTGCGTCCATGTTGTTGGCGAGTTGTCTTTCTGGTTCCTCTTGCTTTCCCGGCTCATACATGTCGAGTTCGCCCATCAGCACGCGGTATGTGGCCTCTGTGTCCTGGTCGGCACTGTGTGCCTTGAAGTCGTCTTCCATCTTGCGTCCGCAGTAGAACTTGTAGGCGGCGGCGAGATTGCGGCGTTCCATCTTGTGGTAGATGGTTTGTGCGTCGATGAGGCGCACGCGGCTGAAGTCGAAGTCGATGCCGGAACGGAGAAATTCTTCTGCGAGCATGGGTATGTCGAAGTGGTTGGAGTTGTATCCTGCGAAGTCGCATCCAGCGAATTCGTTGGCCAGTTGTGGCGCAAGCGCCTTGAAGTAGGGCGCATCAGTCACCTGCTCGTTGGTGATGCCTGTGAGTTTTACCACCTCAGGCGGAATGGGCTTGCCTGGGTTCACATAGTGGTTTCCACGCTGTTCTGTGCCGTCAAGGTTCACCTTGATATAGGATATCTGTATGATGTGGTCCTTCACTAAATCGAGGCCGGTCGTCTCCAAGTCGAAGACGACCAGTGGCCTGGTGAGATTGAGTTTCATTCTTTCTTTTCTTGTAGATTGATTAGTCATTGAGCAGCATAGGCATGAGCAGCATGAGCACGTCTTGCTGTTCGGGCTGCTGCACAGGCGTGATGATGCCGGCACGACTGGGGTCTGCGAGCGAAATGATGATCTCGTCGCTGTCCATATTGCTCAGTATCTCCTGCAGACTGGACCCCTTGAAGCCTATATCCATGGGTTGTCCGGAATAGTCGCATGTGATGCTTTCCTTGGCACTTGTTGAGAAGTCAATGTCTTCTGCCGAGATTTCCAGACGGTCGGTTTCCAGGTGCAGACGTACAAGTTGGCTGCTGTCGCTTGAGAAGGGAAGCACACGGCGCAGTCCGCCGAGGAGTGACTTGCGGTCTATGGTCATGTTGTTGGGGTTGTTCTGGGGAATCACCGAATTGTAGTTGGGGAAGCGTCCTTCGATGAGGCGGCAGGAGAGCGAGCCTTCAGCAAAGTTGATTACCGCATTCTTGCCGTCGAAGCGTATCTCCACGTCGCCGCCGTCCTTGGCGAGCACGTTCTTCAACAGGGTGGCTGGCTTCTTGGGCAGGATGAACGCAGCGGGAATGTCGCTTATGATGTTGAGCACGCGGTTGCGCACCAGCTTGTGTCCGTCGCTTGCCACAATGGCAAGGCCGTCGGCAGTGAGGTCGAAGTAGATGCCGTTCATCACGGGGCGCAGATCGTCCTGGGCGGTGGCGAAGATACAGCGCGTGATGTTGGCGTTGAGCACACCTGCATCAATGTTGATGGATGTAGCGCCGTCGCCCATGGGTTGAGTCTGCGGATACTCGTCACTGTTTTGTGTGGTGAAGTTGTAGATGCCGTTCTGATAGATAATCTTAATGGTATTTGTGTCTGTGTCCACGTCGAAGTTGAGTGGCTGGTCGGGCAGTTCTTTCACTGCGTCAAGAATGGTCTGGCTGGGCACGCAGAAGCTTCCCTCGCCGTCGCACTGGTCGAGCTGTAGGGTTGACACCATCACATTTTCGTTGTCGGAGGCTGTCATCTTTAGTTCATTGCCGCTGATTTCAAACAGATAACTTTCAAGAATCTGAATGGGACTCTTGCTGCCGATCACTCTTGAGAGGATGGACAAACGACTGCTAAGGGCAGTACTTGATAAGGAGAATTTCATGGAATACTGTATTTAATTCGTTTATTAATCTTGGTTTCTCTAACTGACTACAAAAATACGAAAAACCATCGGTCGGAGCAAAAATATTCAGTGAAAAGTTGGTGTGGATGAACTATTTTTTGTAATTTCGCAAACTGAACAAAGTAAATTCCAAAACTAACAAGAAGAATAAATGGAAATAACAGGAAAAATCATTGCCGTGCTCCCCGCTAACAGTGGAGTGTCTGCCCGTTCAGGTAATCCCTGGATGTCGCAGGAGTATGTAATCGAAACACACGACCAGTATCCCAAGAAGATTTGCTTCAGGGTATTTGGTGAGGATCGCATCAAGCAGTTCAACATACAGAGTGGAGAGGAATTGACCGTTTCTTTCGACGTTGACGCCCATGAGTATCAGGGCCGTTGGTTCAATCAAATCAATGTGTGGAAGGTTGATCGCATGCCAGCACAGCAGCCTGACGCTGCTCCGGTGCCTCCATTCGATGCTTCCGCCACACCATTCCCGCCACAGTCGGAACCTGCAGCCGAAGCTGGTACAGGAAGCGCAGACGACCTGCCTTTCTAACATTGCAGGAGCTGGTGCAGCAAAAGAAAAGAAACAAGCGTGAAACTCTAACAGTCTGAGTTTCACGCTTGTTTCTTTAATATCCATAGAGCCTTTATTGCTTTTGGCGTAAACATTCCTCCAAACTTCCGCTGTCAGCAAGAAATGTACTCATCCTTAATTGGATGTGGTCCCTGTCTATTCTATCCAGGCAGCATATATCGTCTGTTAACGTTGTTCAAGTGGCAGACTTATGTTGTTCAAGTGGCAGACTTAGGATGTTCAAGTGGCAGACTTAGGATGTCTTAATAGCAGACTTGTATTTTGTCCTGATGCTTGGCCATCCAGTGCCTGGGCCACGGGCAACGAGTGCTCAAGTTGTGAACCTGATGTTGGGCACTTGGCTTGAATATGTAAAATGATGGATTAGTGATAGATGTGATAGATAATTATGCATCTATCACACATCTATCACTCATGTTATCTCGCTTGTATTCAGTTGAAAACTGTATGGATTTAAGAAAAGTGATAGATAGTGGTGAAAAACGGAAAACTTTTTCCTGCGCGCGTGCGCGCGTAATTCGCAAGATGACAATTGCT
Organism: uncultured Prevotella sp.; assembly: GCA_905198745.1. GTDB lineage: Bacteria > Bacteroidota > Bacteroidia > Bacteroidales > Bacteroidaceae > Prevotella. The sequence goes on from CAJKDU010000005.1 coordinate 35,472, forward strand.
TAATTGCAAGGTGAGCAGCTTGGCTTTTCAATTCTTGTCCCATCTGCTCATTTCTTTTTCTATCCAAGCCATCAGCACGCTGACGGCATAGGCTATTTCCGAGGCCGTGAGCGTGTGGCCGGGTTCTATGTGATGCCATTTGTAGAAACATCCGCGACAGCAACAACCAGTGGCGTGCTGGGCTATGAACACGGGATGTCCCCGCATGGGAGTCTGCTTGCCGTCATTGGGGATGACGGCCGGTGCCAGGCGTTTCGACACGAAGTCGACAGCATGCTTGCGAATGGTGGCGAGCCCCTTTTCGTGTATATAGTCCACGTCTTTCTTCCGCAGGTGAAATCGGCTGCGGAAGTCAGATTGGGCAAGACGTCTGAAGAGCACCGTGTGGTCATAGTGCTCTTCAGACGTCTTCTCTGATAGTGGTTGTTGCGCTGGGTCTGGCTTGTCGGCGGCAAATTCGCTGTCGGCAAAGAGGTCCAGTTCCGTGGCTTGTTGTTTCATTTATGCTTCGGTTTGCGTTGCAGCGGGAGCTTCCTTCTTTTCGCCACTGCCATTGCCGTTTTTGCTGTTCCGTCTATGGTGGTTGTAGCGTCGTTTGTTCTTTTTTTCTCCGGCAGCTTGTTGGGTGCTGTCCTGAGCGGCAGGTGACTTAGATGGGGTGGTATTGTTGCTGTCAGTGCCGTCATGCTGCTTGTTTCTTTCCTTGGAGCGTCCGCGAGAGTGTTGGCCTTGTTTGTTTCCACTGCGGTTTCCGCCGCGTTTGCTTTCTCCGCGGCTTCCCTTGCTTCCACCGCGTTTGCCTTCTCTTCCGCCTCGTGCGGGTCTGCTGGCGTTGGGCTTGTACTCGGGACCTTCGCCGAGTTCCTTGGGCAATGGTGTCTTGTCGATGGTCTTCTCGAGGAATTTCTCTATCTGCTGGAAATAGTAGATGTCGTCTTCGCTCACGAAGGTGATGGCTTCACCGTCGCGGTTGGCTCGGGCTGTGCGTCCGATTCTGTGAACGTAGTCCTCGGTGTCGTGTGGCACATCGTAGTTGATGACCATTTCCAAGTCGTCTATGTCAATGCCTCGTGCAATGATATCGGTGGCGACCAGTACGTCGATGGTGCCGCTCTTGAATTGGAACATGATTTCATCTCTCTCGGCTTGTGAGAGGTCGGAGTGCATGGCGCCGCATTTGATGTTCATCCGTACCAGGTTGCGGTGTATGTCCTTCACCTTCTGCTTGGAACCCGAGAAGATGATAACCCGGTGCAGTTCGCCTTGCTTGAAAAGGTTCTTGATGATGCCTGTCTTCTGCGATTCGTAGCACACGTAGGCACTTTGCTTGATTTTCTCTGCTGGCTTGCTCACCGCAAGTTTCACGACACTCGGATTCTTGAGTAGCGATTGGGCGAGTGTTTCAATCTTCTTGGGCATGGTGGCGGAGAACATGATGGTCTGACAGGTGGCGGGAATGTGCTTGGCTATCTGCAGAATGTCCTCACTGAATCCCATGTCGAGCATGCGGTCGGCCTCGTCAAGAACGAAGAATGACAGGCGGCTCAGGTCCACGTTGCTCAGGCTGAGGTGACTGATGAGGCGACCAGGTGTGGCTATTACCACATCGGCACCCAGTTTCAGAGACTTGAATTCCTGGTCGTAGCGGTTGCCGTCGTTGCCACCATAAACAGCCACGCTACTCACTCCGTCGAGGTAGTAACTGAACCCTTGCATGGCTTGGTCTATTTGTTGAGCCAATTCTCGTGTCGGACTCATAATCAGACAGTTGACGGCATCTTTGGGATAGTCATAATCATCGAGCAGACTCAGTATCGGGAGCAGATAGGCTGCGGTCTTGCCTGTGCCTGTCTGCGCTACGCCCAGCACGTCGTTGCCGTCGAGAATTTCGGGGATACATTTCTCCTGAACTGGTGTGCACTGTTCAAAGTGCATGTCGTAGAGGGCGTCGAGCACGTTGTCGCTCAAATCTAATTCGTCAAAATACATATCTTTTTAGCTTGTTATCTTGTTTTTAATACCTTTTCCTTTTTGCCGGTGTAGCGGCCCATCACATTGGTTCCTTGCTATCTTGGAGCCTTGCGGTAGCAGAAGTAGGCCACCACGATGAATATGATGTTGGGCATCCAAGCAGCCAAGGCTGGCGGCATACCTGCGTTGATGGCAAACGAGGCCGACACGGTTTGCAGCATGATGTAGCCGAAACTCAATGCCAGACCTATGCCCAAATAGAGTCCCATTCCGCCCTTGCGCTTACGCGAGGAGAGCGACAGGCCGATGGTGGTGAGGATGAACGAGGCGAATGACATGGCTATGCGCTTGTGGTATTCCACTTGATACTGTACCACATTGCCCGATCCGCGGTTAATCTGCTTGGAGATGTATGCCTTCAACTGCGGGCTGGTAAATGTCTCCTGCTGTCCGCGCGAGTAGACCAGGTCGGTGGGTTCCATCATGATGACAGTGTCTTTTACGGAGCCTTGCGTGATGTGCTCGCGCAATCCCTTGAGTTTGCGGATGGTCCAGAACGACGCTTTCCAGTGATACTTGGAGTCGCTGATGGTGTCGTATTGTATCTCGTTGGCTGTCATATGACTCACCAGTTTCTTGTTCTCGAACTTGTCCAGACAGAAGCCGTAGCCTTTCTTGGCATTGTCGTCATAGTGCTGGATATAGGCTATTACGCCCTTGTCCACCTGAAGTTGCACATTTTCAGCTGCCGATATTTTCTTCTTGTTCTTGTATAGTGACTCGAAGTTCTGCTTGATCATCGTGCCGTGCGGAATGACATAGGCTCCCAGGTAGAAAGTGAGGGCCGAAATCATGACACACGATATCATGTAGGGACGCATCAGTCTCCTGAAGGAAACACCAGCGGCGAGCATGGAGATTATCTCGCTGTTGCCCGCCAACTTGGAGGTGAAGAAGATGACGGATATGAAGACAAACAGCGGGCTGAACAGGTTGGCGAAGTAGGGGATGAAGTTGGCATAGTAGTCAAACACAATGGCCTGGAGTGGCGCATGAAACTTCGTGAACTTGTCGAGGTTCTCGTTGACGTCGAAGACGATGGAGATGGATATAATCAAGAGGATGGAGTAGACATAGGTGCCTATGAACTTCTTGATGATATATCGGTCAAGGATGGATGTGTAGTGGAACGGATTGAGCAGACGAATCCAGCGGAGATGGCGCTTGAGCCATCTCCCTGTCTTCAGGAGTCTGTACATTCGTCTTATGTTTTTCAGCTTCATTTGCTTGTTTTGTGTGCCTTGCGGCGATTACAGTCTTCTGCCGAGATTGTCGATGACAGATGCCTTCCACTGTACAAAATCGCCAGCCAGAATGTGCTGGCGCGCATCAGTGACAAGGCGCAGATAGAAGGCGAGATTATGGATGCTCGCTATCTGCATGGCCAGAAGTTCCTGCGCCTTGAACAGATGGTGCAGGTAGGCCTTGGTATACACTTTGTCCACGTCGCATCCGTCGGGGTCGATGGGCGAGAAGTCCATTTCCCATTTCTTGTTGCGCATGTTCATGGTGCCGTCGTAGGTGAAGAGCATTGCATTGCGTCCGTTGCGAGTGGGCATCACACAGTCAAACATGTCCACACCACGCTCGATGGCCTCGAGCAGGTTCTGGGGCGTGCCTACCCCCATCAGGTAGCGGGGCTTGTCCTTGGGCAGTATCTCATTGACAACCTCAATCATCTCGTACATCACTTCGGTGGGTTCTCCCACGGCGAGTCCTCCGATGGCATTGCCGTCTGCCCCTTTGTCTGCCACATACTTGGCAGCCTCGCGGCGCAGGTCTTTGAAAGTGCATCCCTGCACAATGGGGAAGAGTGACTGGTTGTAGCCATAGAGCGGCTCTGTCTCGTTGAAACGCTTGAAGCAGCGGTCCAGCCATTTTTGGGTGAGCTGCAAGCTTCTCTTGGCATAGTTGTAGTCACTCTGGCCGGGAGGACATTCGTCAAATGCCATCATGATGTCGGCACCGATGATGCGCTCCGTGTCCATCACGTTCTCTGGGGTGAAGAAGTGTTTGGAACCGTCTATGTGGGAGCGGAACTCGCAGCCTTCTTCTTTCAACTTGCGGATGCCTGTCAGTGAGAATACTTGGAAACCTCCGCTGTCCGTGAGGATGGGGCGGTCCCAACCACCGAACTTGTGGAGTCCACCGGCAGCCCGAAGCACTTCGAGTCCGGGACGAAGGTAGAGATGATAAGTGTTGCCCAATATGATTTGTGCTTTCACCTGCTCCTTCAGTTCACTGAAGTGCACGCCTTTCACGCTGGCGCATGTGCCAACAGGCATGAAGATGGGGGTCTGTATCTGTCCATGGTCGGTAGTGATTACGCCTGCCCTGGCATCACTTGCCGAGTCTGTGTGTTGCAGTTCAAATTTCATGTCAGTCTTGCTTGTTGTCTTTATTCTTGTCTTCCTCTATGTCGAATGTCACTGGATTGTCTACCAGTTCGTCGGTCAGGGCAAAGTCCCATACCTGCTGTACGTTCTCTACATAGTGGAAGTTGACACCTTTTATATATATTGGCTCAATCTCTTCAATGTTCTTTCTGTTCTCTTTGCACATAACGATGTCGGTGATTCCGGCTCGCTTGGCAGCAAGAATCTTCTCCTTGATGCCTCCCACAGGCAATACCTTGCCGCGTAGGGTTATCTCTCCCGTCATGGCGGTGTTTGCGCGCACCTTGCGCTGGGTGAGTGCAGAGGCTATGGAGGTGGCTATGGTGATGCCTGCCGATGGTCCATCCTTCGGGGTGGCGCCTTCAGGTACGTGGATGTGGATGTTCCAGCAGTCGAAGATGCGATAGTCCACTCCGAGCTTGTCGATATGGGCCTTCACATATTCCAATGCTATCACGGCACTCTCCTTCATCACGTCACCCAAGTTACCTGTCAGTGTGAGCTTGCTGCCGTGGCCCTTACTGAGCGAAGTCTCGATGAACAGGATTTCTCCTCCCACGCTGGTCCAAGCTAGGCCGGTGACAACGCCGGCATACTGGTTGCCTTGGTATATGTCGCGGTAGAAAGGCGGTTTGCCCAATAAGTCTTCTATCATCTGTGGGGTTATCTTCTCGCAGGGCAGTGCTCCCTCCATGGCTTTCTTGAAGGCAAGTTTGCGCAGGGCCTTGTTGAGTTGCTTTTCGAGTTGGCGCACACCGCTCTCGCGGGTGTACTGTTCAATGATTTTCTCCACGGCTGCCTTCTCGAATTTCAGCTTCTTTTCGTCCTCCAGTCCGGTGTTCTTTTTTTCGCGGGGAATGAGGTGGCGTTTGGCTATCTCATATTTCTCTTCGGTGATATATCCGCTCAGTTCTATGATTTCCATGCGGTCGAGCAGTGGACGGGGGATGGTGTTGAGGTCGTTGGCGGTGGCTATGAAGAGCACCTTGGACAGGTCATAGTCCACATCAAGGTAGTTGTCGTGGAATGCATTGTTTTGTTCGGGATCGAGTACCTCGAGCAGCGCTGACGAAGGATCACCGTTCACGTTGTTGTTCGTCACTTTGTCTATCTCGTCGAGAATGAACACAGGGTTGCTTGAGCCGGCCTTCTGCAGACTCTTCACGATGCGTCCCGGCATGGCGCCAATATAGGTGCGTCGATGGCCGCGTATCTCGGCCTCATCATGCAGTCCGCCGAGTGACACTCTGACGTATTTGCGCTTCATGGCGTCAGCGATGCTGCGTCCCAAACTGGTCTTGCCTACTCCTGGAGGTCCATAGAGACAGAGGATGGGCGACTTGAGGTCGCCTCTGAGGCTGAGCACGGCGATGTATTCCAGTATGCGTTCCTTTACCTTTTCCATTGCGTAGTGGTCGCGGTCGAGAATCTTGCGTGCATGCTTGATGTCGAGGTCGTCTTCCGTATATATACCCCAAGGCAGCGATGTCATGGTTTGCAGGTAGTTGTACTGCACGCTGTAGTCGGGGCTCTGAGGGTTGTACATCTCCAGCTTTGCCAATTCCTTCTTAAAGGTCTTGGCTATTTCCTCGGTCCATTTGATGTTTTTAGCTTTGTCTTGAAGTTCCTTGATTTCAGGTGAAGCGTTGTCGCGTCCTAATTCCTTCTTGATATTCTTCATCTGCTGTTGAAGGAAATATTCGCGCTGTTGTTCGTCCAGGTCTTCGCGGGTTTTCGACATGATGTTTTCCTTGATGGAGATGAGTTGCAGCTGCTGATGGATGAGCTTCATCATGTTGAAAAGGCGTGTCTTTACCTTGGCAGTGTTGAGGAGCTTGTATTTGGCAGAAGTTTTGAAGGGAAAATTGCAGCACAGGTAGTTCACCAGTACTTGTGCATTGCCAATGTTGTTCACTCCGAACTGAGCCTCGTTGGGTAGGTTCTCGTCGCGGGCAATGAGTTCGAGTGCTTTTTTGCGCATTTCGTCAACAGCGGTCTTCACCTCGCGGTCTTTCATGTCGAGGGTGTCGTTTTCGAGTGGATCCACGTAGCCCATATAGTAGGGTGCTACCTTTTTATCCATATCCACGAGCTTGCATCTGCCCAGTCCCTGCACAATTGCGGTGAGGTTGTTCGTACCGGGAATTTCAAGAACTTTTACCAGCTTGGCATAGACGCCTGTGTGATATACATCCTCAATGTTGGGGTCGTCTACCTTGTCGTTCTTTTGGCTGAACAGGGCGAAGGTCTTGTCTTCTCCCTCGTCGAGTTTGTGGATGAGGTTGAGGCTTGGCTCCCGTCCGATAAGTATGGGCGCAATCACGCCCGGAAAGAGCACGAAGTTTCTGGTCACCAAAAGTGGAATAGGGTTGTCGTGCTTGTCGTTTTGCAAGAGTTGTGCAAGATCGCCTTCAAAGTCGGCTATCATTTGGAATGCGTTGTTGCTCGTATTCATTTATGCGTTGTTTGTCCTTTGTGTCTTGATAAGAATGCACCAATATGGCGCTTTAGCATGCAAAGGTACAAATAATAATCGGAATACGTTTCTTTTTTAGTCTTTATTAGAAATGTGGCACGTTGATTTTTCTCCTTGCATGTGTTCCAAAGGGGTGTCTGTTTGGCTGGTGGGACACTTTAACCCGCCTCAACAGTCCTTTCCTTATTGCACGTCCTCCAATTTATCAAGGGCTGGCTTCGGTTCAACAATGAAAATAAAATGTCTTTTATTTTGCATTGTCTTCGATTTGCACTACCTTTGCACTTAGAAAAGAAAATACGATGAAACTCGTTATACTGACTAAGCCCACTTTTTTTGTGGAGGAAGACAAAATTCTGGCTACGCTCTTCGACGAGGGATTGGACAACTTGCACTTGTACAAGCCAAATTCTTCGCCTCTCTACTCAGAGCGTCTGCTCTCTCTCTTGCCCGACGATTACTACCGCAAAATATCCGTACACGATCACTTCTACCTGAAGGATGAGTATGGTCTTCGTGGCATTCATTTGGATTGTGCCGACGACGAATTGCCCAAAGGATATAAAGGCCACGTGTCGCGCACATGCCGGTGTTTGGACCAACTAAAGGCTGTGAAGAAAAAAGCCGACTACGTGTTTTTGCGCAATGTGTTCGATTCCATTACAGAACGTGGTGAACAGGCTTCTTTCTCTCAGGCCGAACTGGAACAGGCATCGCGCAGCGGACTTATAGACAGACACGTGTATGCTATGGGAGGCGTCACTGCCGACAACATTCGTAAGGCACGTGACCTTGGCTTTGGCGGAGTGGTAGTCTGTGGAGACTTGTGGAACAAGTTCGACATACACCACGGACTTGACTATTCAGAGCTTATCGCCCATTTCGGTAAGCTGCTCAAGACAATAGGTTAAACCATAAACAAATTACTTCAATTTATAAAGAACAGAAACAATGAGTCAAAACAACTTCCTGGTATTCTCCGGCACTAACACGAGATACCTTGCAGAGAAAATCTGCGCAAGCCTCGGTTGTCCACTCGGCAACCTGCTGATCACGAAGTTCTCCGACGGCGAGTTCGCTGTGAGCTACGAGGAGTCTATTCGTGGCAAGGACGTGTTCCTCGTTCAGAGCACTTTCCCCAACTCTGACAATCTGATGGAGCTCCTTCTCATGATTGATGCTGCCAAGCGTGCTTCAGCCCGCCACATTATTGCCGTTACTCCATACTTTGGCTGGGCCCGACAGGACCGCAAGGACAAGCCCCGTGTGAGCATCGGAGCTAAACTCGTGGCCGACCTGCTGAGTGTGGCAGGCATAGACCGTCTTATCACCATGGATCTCCATGCAGACCAGATACAGGGCTTCTTCGATGTACCTGTCGATCACCTCTATGCTTCGGGCGTTATCCTTCCTTATCTGCAGTCGCTTAAACTTGACGACCTCGTCATCGCTTCACCTGATGTCGGCGGTTCCAAGCGTGCCAGTACCTATGCCAAGTACCTTGGCTGTCCACTCGTGCTCTGCAACAAGACACGTGCACGTGCCAATGTGGTGGCAAGCATGCAGATCATTGGCGACGTGAAAGGCAAGAATGTGGTTATTATCGACGATATGGTAGATACAGCCGGCACAATTACCAAGGCAGCTGACATCATGAAGGAAGCCGGTGCCAAGAGCGTACGTGCTTGTGCTTCACACTGCGTAATGAGTGGTCCTGCCAGCGAGCGTGTACAGGAGTCTGCACTCGAGGAAATTGTCTTCACTGACTCTATTCCATATTCCAACCGCTGTGCCAAGGTTAAGCAGTTGTCAGTGGCAGATATGTTTGCCGAGACTATTCGCCGTGTGGAGAATTGCGAGAGCATCTCTTCACAGTATCTTGTGTAATAAAAGCATTTTCAGAATATAATAATGCGTCAATCCCCGGTACTCACGTTTCCTGCAGTACCGGGGATTTTATTTGACAAGTATTTATTGAACTAACGAATTTGTAGAGGCTGTTGTTTCGAGGAACTCCCTCACAAGGCAAGGGCCTGCCGTATTCAAAGGGTGCACCATGAAAATAACGGGCAACAAAGTAACATGATGGTTACTTTGTTGCCCGTTATTTTATTTATCCTGGAGAATCAGTCCATGCGTGCAAGATAATCCTCGAAGGTGAACTCACGCAGAGTTTCCAGTTTGCCGTCTGTGTGGAGCAGAGCTATTGAAGGGTGGCTGATACCATTGAACATACACGTCTTCACAGTGGTGTAGTGGAGCATATCTTCGAAGATAATGCGTTCACCAACTTGCAGTTCGTGGTCGAAGCGCCAATAACCCATGAAGTCGCCCGATAGACAACTGTTGCCTCCTATACGATAAGTGTGGGGCGAGGCAATGTCGGCTGACGTGGCATCCTCCAACGTCTCTGCTCCACGCACTGCCGGATGATAGGGCATTTCCAAACAATCGGGCATGTGGCAGGTGAAACTCACATTGACAATAGCTGTGCGAATGCCACGGTCTTCCACCACGTCAACCACCTGGCTTACCAATGGACCAGTCTGCCACCCGAAGGCACTGCCCGGTTCTAGTATAACATGGAGGTTAGGATGGCGTTCTCTGAAACTGGTGAGAAGACGGCAGAGACGTTCCAAGTCGTAGTCTTTTCGGGTCATCAGATGTCCGCCTCCAAAGTTTATCCATTTCAGTTGAGGCATCCATCCACTGAATTTCTCCTCAATTTTGGCGAGTGTACGCTCAAATACGTCGCTTCCACTCTCACAATGACAGTGACAGTGGAATCCTTCAATGTCGGCAGGCAAGTCCTTGGGCAACTTGTCGGCAGTAACGCCAAAGCGCGTGCCGGGCGCACAAGGATTGTAGAGGTCTGTTCCCACTTCGGAGTATTCCGGATTGACGCGGAGGCCAAGACTGATGTTAGGGTTGGCTTTCCGTGTGCGGTGGTGCAACCTTTCGTATTGCGAAAGCGAGTTGAACGACAAGTGGCTCGAACAATGGGCTATCTCGTCAATCTCGTAGTCCGTATAGGCGGGCGAGAATGTGTGCGCTTTCTCACCGAACTTCTCCACTGCCATGCGTGCCTCAAAGAGCGAACTGGCGGTGGTGGAGTGAATATATTTGCGGAAAATGGGGAACGTCTTCCACAGGGCGTACGCCTTGAATGCGAGGATAATGTCAACACCGGTGCGGTCTGCCACGTCTTTGATGAGGGCAAGATTGTGCTTGAGGCGCTCCTCTTCGAGTATGTACATGGGGCGGTCTATGCCCTTAAAAGTGGTCTTGTCTACGATCATTTCTTTTCTGTCACTTTAAACTGGCGCATGGCTCCGAGCAGATAGTTGTTTTCCGACTTGGTGCCGATGGTGATGCGCAGACAGTCGTTGCATAGTTTCACACGGCTTCGGTTGCGCACGATGATGCCGTCCTCGATGAGGTAGCGGTAGATGGCGTTGGCGTCGGTCATGCGGGCAAGGAAGAAGTTGGCGTCGGTGGGAAATACCTTTTCGCACGAAGGCAGTTCGGCAAAAGACTTCATCATGCGCTCGCGCTCCTGGTTGAGCAGTTTCACCCAGCGAACCACTTCCATCGGTTCACCCAACATTTCGCCTGCAAGATTTTGGGTAAGGAGGTTGACGTTGTAGGGATACTTCACCTTGTTGAACAAGTTGATGATGTCTGTGCTGGCAAATGCCATGCCGAGACGTATGCCGGCACACCCCCATGCCTTGCTCATGGTGTTGAGCACGATGATGTTGGGATACTGTTTAAGTTCAGAGCGGAAAGTAGGCTCGGAGGAGAAGTCGATGTAAGCCTCGTCGAGCACCACGATGCCCTCGAAGTGCGTGAGCACCTTGATGATTTCTTCGCGCTGCAGTGCATTGCCCGTGGGATTGTTGGGCGAGCAGAGCCAAACCACTTTAGTGTGGCGGTCGCAGGCAGCGAGCAGCCTGTCTGCGTTGAGGCTAAAGTCCTCGTTGAGGAGCACGGAGCGGTAGAGCACATCGTTGATGTCGGCACTTACCTGGTACATGCCATAGGTAGGTGCAATGGCCACTACGTTGTCTATCTGTGGCCGGCAGAACACACGATAAACCAAGTCTATGGCTTCATCACTGCCGTTGCCCAGGAAGATGTTTTCCACGGGCACGCCTTTGATTTTCGAAAGCTTGGCCTTGAGGTCAAGCTGGAGTGGATCGGGATAGCGGTTGTAGGGGTTGTTGTAGGGATTCTCGTTGGCATCGAGGAACACACGTGCCGTCTTTCCCTTATATTCGTCGCGTGCGCAACTGTACGGCTCCAGCCGCCAGATGTTGGGACGCACCAATTCTTGAAGTTCTTTCATACTGTAAGTGTGGAGTTAAAGACTTTCTGTCGGTCTCGGGACTTATTCCAACCCGAGTTTTTTCATTCTCACGGTCATGGCGTTCTTGTGTGCATCAAGCTGTTCACCGGCCGCCATAACCTCCACGGCGTGGCCTATACTCTTGATGCCCTCCTCGTCAAGGTGCTGGAAGGTGACCTTGCGGTTGTAACTATCGAGGTTCACGCCGTTGTAGGCGAGGGCATAGCGGTGAGTGGGGAGGGTGTGGTTGGTGCCGCTGGCATAGTCGCCCGCACTCTCACAAGCATACTTGCCGAGGAAGACACTGCCTGCGTTGACCACTTTGGTTGCCAGACGTTCGTAGTCGTCAGTGGCAATGATAAGGTGTTCGGGGGCATAACTGTTGCTCAAGTCGATAGCTTCGTCCGTGTCGTGGACGAGTATTAAGTTGCTGTTCTCTAATGTTTTTGCTGCTATCTCTTTGCGCGGTAGTTGCTTTAGTTGTCTTTCCACTTCCTGCTGCACTTTGTCGAGCATAGCCTCGGAGGTGGTGATGAGGAACACCTGTGAGTCGATACCATGCTCGGCCTGCGACAACAAGTCGGCAGCCACGAACTCTGCATCACTGTGCTCATCGGCAATGACGCACACTTCTGAGGGCCCTGCGGGCATGTCGATGGCGTCGTCGTGGAGCGACACCTGCTGCTTGGCTGCCATGACATACTGGTTGCCAGGACCGAAAATCTTGTAGACCTTGGGCACTGATTCCGTGCCGTAGGCCATGGCACCGATGGCCTGCACGCCACCGGCCTTGAATATCTTGCTCACGCCGGCTATTCTGGCAGCCACGAGTATGGCTGGGTTCACCTTGCCTTCGCGGTTGGGTGGTGTGCAGAGCACTATCTCGCTACACCCGGCAATCTTGGCTGGCGTGGCGAGCATGAGCACGGTGGAGAAGAGAGGGGCGGTGCCACCGGGTATGTAGAGTCCCACTTTCTCGATGGGCACGCTTTTCTGCCAACACACGACACCCGGGGCGGTCTCTACTTTGTCGCCTTCGAAATGCTGTGCCTGGTGGAACTTCTCTATGTTGTGGTGGGCGAGTACGAGTGCCTGTTTCAGGTCATCGCTGACCAGCTTCTCTGCCTCCTCAATTTCTTCGGGCTGCACGGCGAGCTGATGCAAATGCGCATGATCGAACTTCTCTTCGTATTCGCGTACGGCTTGGTCGCCGCGGTTCTTCACGTCTTCGAGAACTGACGCCACCGTGGCGTTCAGCTGTGAAACGTCGAGATGCGGACGTTTCACCAGATTCTCCCATTCACTTCTTTTCGGGTATCTTGTTATGTTCATTTCCTTGTGTGTTGATTTGGCACAGGCGAAAGAATGCCTGCGTTGTGTTGTTGTGTCTTAACTGCCTTGTTTTAGAGTATCATCTTTTCAATCGGGGTGACGAGTATGCCTTGTGCACCGAGTTCCTTCAGCTTGCCGATGATTTCCCAGAAGCGCTTTTCGTCGAGCACTGTGTGTATGGAGCACCACTCATCGTCGGCGAGAGGAATGATGGTGGGCGACTTGATGCCGGGCAGTACAGCGGTAATTTCCTTCACCTTGTCCTTCGGTGCATTCATCATTACATATTTCTTGTCCTGTGCGGAGCGCACGGCACTGAAACGGAAGAGCATTTCGTTGAGCACGTTGTGCTTCTCCTCGTTCATCTTCCAGTTGGCAATGAGCACTGCCTCGCTTTGCATCACCACCTCTACTTCACGCAGGTTGTTGCTCACTAAGGTTGAACCGGAGCTGACAATGTCGAAGATGCCGTCGGCCAATCCGATGCCCGGCGAGATTTCTACGCTGCCTGTAATGACATGGATGTCGGCCTTGATGCCGTTCTTGTCCATGAATTTGCGGAGTATGTTTGGATATGACGTGGCGATCTTCTTGCCGTTGAACCAGTCAAGACCTGTATAGTTGATGTCCTTGGGTATGGCGAGCGAAAGGCGACACTTGCTGAAGCCGAGATGCTCTATGATTTGGGCGTCCTCGTGTCGCTCCATATATTCGTTGAGTCCCACGATGCCTATGTCTGCCACTCCTCCAGCGACATTCTGTGGAATGTCGTCGTCACGGAGGTAGAGCACCTCAAGGGGGAAGTTGGATGACTGTACGAGCAGTGTGCGCTTGGAGGCGCTCACCTTGATGTCTGCCTCTGAGAGCAGATTCATCGTGTCGTCGAAGAGACGACCCTTTGATTGAACAGCAATACGTAACATAATTATCTAATTATTATAAAAAATCAATGCAAAAGTAACGCTTTTGTCTAAGTTCTGCAAGAAATACACTACTTTTGTAGTCTGAAAATTCATCTTACGGCCTGTTGCCCTGTCAAAAGGTCAGATATTCAAGCAATTTGTCATGCGACATTATTTATATTGGACAATAGTTTGCGTTCTACTTTCACTCGCTTCCTGCCAACAAAAGCAAACGCCTACAGTGACGCCATGGGGCACTGTGGTTGGCGATACAGCCGTGGACGCCGGCAACTTCTCGCTCGACAACATCGTGAGCAATGGCGAGATGATTGTGGTCACACTGTCGGGGCCCGACACTTATTATGACTACCATGGGCATGGTATGGGCGACCAATACTTGCTGTGTGAGAAATTTGCCCAGCAGTTGGGAGTGTCCGTGCGTGTGGAAGTGTGCTCGGACACCACTGAGCTCGTGGCCAAACTGAAGGACGGCAAGGCCGACATGGTGGCGTGCCAGTTGCCCAAACGGTTGCTTGCTGCCCGTGGACTGTTGGCGTGCGGTGCTACTACCGATACCACGGCTTGGGCGGTGCGGCAAGACAGTCGTGAACTGGCGGAGACTGCCAGCAGTTGGTATTCTCCCAAACTTTTGGCTGAAGTGAAACGGGAGGAAGATTATCTGCTCTCCACCCGCAGCGTGAAGCGCCATGTCTATTCTCCCATGCTCAATGGCGCAGCCGGTGTCATCTCGCGCTATGATGGACTTTTCAAGCGCTATGCCCCTGTGGCACGTGTAGACTGGCGCCTGATGGCTGCCCAGTGTTACCAGGAATCGTGTTTCGACCCTAATGCCGTTTCATGGGCCGGTGCCCGTGGACTGATGCAAATCATGCCTACCACGGCCGACCACCTCGGCTTGCCGCGCTCGATGATGCACGACCCTGAGGCAAGTATCGCAGCCTCGGCAAAATACATGGCCGAGATGGGCTCCAAGTTTGGCGACGTGCCGAGCGCCGAGCAACGCATGTATTATGCCCTGGCGTGCTACAATGGAGGCTATCACCACATACGCGACGCCATGGCGTTGGCACGCAAGCATGGTCGCAACCCTTATCGTTGGGACGATGTGGCGCAGCAAGTGCTCAACCTCTCCAATCCGCAGTATTACCGTGACCCAGTGGTGAAATATGGCTATATGCGAGGTTCGGAGACGGTGAACTACGTGGCTCGTATCCGTGAACGCTTTGAGCAGTATAGAGGCAAGACCGGTGGCGGCGGCTCCTTCGGCATAGGCAGCGAGAACCAAACGCCTCATCGTTCCACGCACAAACATAAGTACAAGATTTGAACAAGCACGGCTTGTGCAAAGTCAAGACTTGCTCACATTGAAGGAGGGCGTGCATCACCTATTCGGTGGCACGCCCTCGGCCATTGTTTACGGTTGTAGTGTTTCCTTTTTCTCTTTCGTGACTCATTCTTCAGTCTGGTCACAGGTGATTGCTGTCAGGCAATTGCTTGCTGGTGTGCTCATCCCTGCTCGGAGAAGACGTCTCTGTCGCTGTCTGGCCGGAATGGTCCCGGTTGTCTTCACAATTGTCTTTCTTGTGTTCCTTTTCTTATCTGCAAATATAGCGATTTTCTTGTTTTCCAGATGTCCACTTTCCTCTTCGGTGTGTCCACTTGGTAAGAAAAAGGTGTCTACTTCATGGGAAGTGGACACCTTTTGCGTTTCTGCTTATTGAGAAATGTCGGTATCGCCACAGGTTCCACAGCGGTTTGTCGTTAGACAAAGCTTGGGTGGAAACGCTGTAGTGGTATGTGCAAAATAAGGTACAGGGATATTAGGCCCAGGCTAATGGCAAGTTATCGATGTGTTAATGGCAGGTTATCGATGTGTTAATGGCAGATTAACGCCATGTCCTATGACTTGTGTAATGATTGTTCGAATAGAGCAACGGATTTTGGACACTCTGTTTCGCGGTATGAAACAAATTGCCAGTGGGGTTAAAGCCAAGGTCTTGTGTGGTGGAAGAAAGCCGTTGTCAGGAATCAAGTTTGCCTGACATTCTTTCACGCCATACCGTAGGCGTGCATCCTTCTTTCTCCTTGAAGATGCGGTAGAGGTAGGAACGCGAAGAAAATCCGCACTCAGCTGAAATGATGTCGTTGCTGTAGTCGGGATAATCTGACATCATCTGTTTGGCTGCGCTGAATCGTTTCTCGCTAAGCCAAATGCGGAAGGTGGTGTGGCGGCACTGGTCGAAGAATTGCGACAGATCGGTCTTGGAAACGCGGAGCGTACGCGACAGGGTTAGCATGTTGACGGAACTGTCTTTGTAGCCACCTTCTGCACACCATCTGTTTAGTATCTCTTCTATGTATGTCTTGCCTTCGTCGGAAAGACATGTGGCAGATTCTGTTGCACGGGATGTATTCGTTTCTTCCGCGTTCTGACTCCCGCAATGTTTAAAGTTGGTGTTCTTTCTGTCTGATTTCGTCTTTTCTTTCCATTCTTCTTCCCTGTCAAGAAGTTCTTCCGCAGGACTATAGCTGTTGCCCAGTGCCACGAAACTGAGGTTGAAGAAAAGCATGGAAAGTAGGGCAAGTGGCCCAACGACGAGCAAAACGGGGGTGGAGAGTATGGCAAAGGGCATGATGAGCGATGCAAAAAGAAGAACGAAAACGCTGGCACGGGCATAGCGCACGTAGGGTAGCATGTCGGTGGCTGTCAGAGTCTCGAGCATTCTCTTTCGCCGTATGATTTCTCTCGTAATCATGCATGTGCAATAAACCACGCTGCCGCCGAACAGGGCGAGCATGGCATAGAGCCAGTGGCCGATGTGCAGGCTACCGGTGGAAGTATAGCCAAGGAGGAATGTAACTATTATGGCGGTAAAGAAGGCAGCACAGACCTGGTTCATCTTCTTGTGGTGGGCATGGGTGGCTTCAACGTTGTAGATGCCCAGAGAGATGAGTGTGAAGCACGGGGTGTAGATCAGAATATTGACTACGGCTCCCAGATCGTCGTCCTTGGCGCGGAATCCATAGCACATCTGTAGAAGATACTGCATAGCCATGCCAGACAGGGCAGTGAATATCATCAAACGCGAACGCTCATAGCGCTTGTTCACCCATCTCACGTGAAGGTGGGTGACGGCAAGAATCATGGCGTTGATGACCATGAAAATGAAACATGCGAACTGCATTAAAAACAATGGATCCATGTTGCTCCTGTTTTGGCGTAAGTAGATATGCTGAATGAAAGAAGTCGTCTGCAACTTTGCCGTAACCCGGTGAGCCAAGGTGGGCAAGTCGCCGGGTTACGGACAAAGAAGTTGAGACTTGCTGATAGTGGCAGCGTGGTCGGCACGCAGACATTTTAGAGCATGCCCTTAGTGCTGGGCAGGTCGAAATGGTAGATGTCGCGCTTGACCGCCATCTTCAGGCTTCGTGCCAAGGCCTTGAATATGCCTTCTATCTTGTGGTGCTCGTTGGTGCCTTCTGCCTTGATGTTGAGGTTCATCTTGGCGGCATCGCTCAAGCTCTTGAAGAAGTGGAGAAACATCTCCGTGGGCATTTCTCCCACCTTTTCACGGTGGAACTCGGCATCCCAGATGAGCCAGGGTCGTCCGCCGAAGTCGAGCGCCACCTGGCACAGACAGTCGTCCATGGGCAGGCAGTAGCCGTAGCGCTCTATGCCTCGCTTGTCGCCCAGGGCCTTGAGCAGGCACTCGCCCAGGGCAAGTGCCGTATCCTCTATGGTGTGGTGTTCGTCCACGTAGAGGTCGCCCTTGGTATGGATGGTTAGGTCCATGCCGCCGTGCTTGCCTATCTGCTCGAGCATGTGGTCGAAGAATCCCAGGCCGGTGTCGATATCGCATTGTCCCGAACCGTCGAGGTTGAGGCGCACGTGGATGTCTGTTTCCTTGGTCATGCGGTTCACTTCCGCCAGGCGCTCACCGCCGTAGACTATCTCCGCAATCTTGTCCCACGTCATGCCGTCTTTGCCCAGGATGAGCGCCTTGCAACCGAGGTTGGCTGCCAACTGGCGGTCACTTTCGCGGTCGCCGATCACATAGCTGCCTGCCATGTCCACCTTCGGGTTGTCCATGTAGGCAGTGAGCATGCCGGTGCCGGGTTTGCGCATGGGCGAATGGTCTTCAGGAAAGTGTCGGTCAATAAGTTGTTCTTCAAAGGTGATGCCTTCGCCCTCCAAGGTTTGGATGATGAAATTGTGCACTGGCCAGAACGTGTTCTCGGGGAATGAGTCGGTGCCAAGACCGTCCTGGTTGCTCACCATGACCAACTTGAAGTCGGTGTTGCGGCAGAGAAAGCCGAGGTTGCGGAACATTCCCTGCGTGAATTTAAGTTTTTCAAATGCATCTATCTGTTCATCCTCCGGCTCCTCGATGAGGGTTCCGTCGCGGTCAATGAACAAGAATCTCTGCTTCAGATCTTTCATTTTCTCTCGTTTCTATGGTTCCGTAAATATAATAATAAACAAAGAATACCCACACAAGGAAATAGCTAGCCACGAAGAGTATGGCTGAGGTGTACAAGTAGGTGGGCAGCAACAGACTTGCAGACAGTGTGGAAGGGTCGCCAGCCGCAGCACCTGCACTGTTGGCTCCGTAGGCTGCCAACAGAATGATGAGTGGGACGAATAAAACCATCCATAGCACGCATGCTATGAGGGTGAGCAGGAACATCGTGGCGAAGATAAAGCCGAAGTGGCGGAAACCTACTTTCCAGTTGCTGCCGAAAATAGACCCTATTCCTTGGTTCTCCTCCATGAGAAATTTCATCCAACTGTATGCCTGTGGGGTACAGAGCAGGAGAATGACAACGATGTCAATGGCGAAGGTTATTCCCAAGGTGGTGACCAGGCTTTGCGCGTTGTTCAGGTCGGCAAACAAAAGCACGGATGCCACAATGGTGACTATGAAAAAGGTCATGATGGCTATATATATCACGAGATATGACGTGAAGAATCTCAGGGAGTTGTGCTTTACATCCCTAGTGTTGATCAGGCTTAAAATCTTTCCGCAAATGACAATAGATGCAATGCACATGGGCACGCTCCATGCAAGGCTGAAAAGGTCGCCCCAAAGACTTGTCTTGAGGTCAGCGCTGAACTGTATGGTTATGCCAAGTCCAACGATGAGCGCATAGACCAGTGCATACTTCCACAGTTCGTGGAACAGGGACTTGAAGTGGCTTGTCACATCGTGGTAGGCGGTAGAGATGCAGCTGGCGTAACTGCGGTTCTTGTGCAGTTCCTGCACGTAGCTGAATGGTTGATTCTCTGATTCCATAATTCTAAAAGTTTATAAGGTTAATATTTTCTTCTTCTGAACTCGGCACATACCACAGCAGTGGCTATTGCCACGTTGAGGCTCTCGGCGGTAGGCCGGTTGGGCGGAAAACTGGGTATGAGCAGGCGCTCGGTGACCAATGGACGAACTTCGGGCGAGATGCCATTGCCCTCGTTGCCCATCACGATGATGCCGCCTTGGGTTAGCGGTTTGTCATAGAGGTCTTCACCGTCGAGCAATGTGCCGTAGACAGGCACTTCTCCTTCTACAGACCGGAGCATCGGCACCAGGTCGGTGTAGACAAGGCGCACTCGGGCAATGCTGCCCATTGTGGCTTGTACTACCTTGGGGTTGTAGGCGTCGGCGGTTTCCCGGCTGCAGTATATCTTGGTGATGCCGAACCAGTCGGCAATACGGATGATGGTGCCCAGGTTGCCCGGGTCTTGCACTCCGTCTAAGGCAAGCGCCAATTCGTTGGATGCGGGTTGTGGCAGCTTGCCATCTTGAGCATCATACATCGGGAAGACGGCAAGTACTTGTTGCGGATGCTGCAGAAAACTTACCTTCTTGAGTTCTTCGTCGGTCACTTCGCAAACTTCCGTGTTGCTGTCGAGTGCTTGTCTGTGGTCAGCCAGCCATGCTGCGGTGGCTACCACAAGTGTGGGAGATGCAGTGATCATGAGGTCGTCCACAACTTTCGGTCCCTCAGCCACGAACTTCCGTTCTGCTGTTCGGTTTTTCTTAAGTTGCAGTGCGTGGATATATTTTGTCTTGGCTTTGCTAATCATCTGATGTTGTGTTTGTTGTAATGTTATCGTGAAAGTGATGGTTACTTAGCGATTTTACTGTATGCAGAAACGAATATAGGCTCTGTCGTCGAACGATTTGTTGCCTTTCATCCATCCTTTAGTGGCTTTCACTCTGTCTGTCAACAGAGGGTCGGTAGCCAGCAAGTCGGCAAGATGCCGTTCGGAGGCTTCGAGTGTAGGGCAGAGTGTGGGGTAGCCGTCGCTGGCCAGAATGAGTTCTTTCGTGGTGTCCGGCACCTTGATGACCTTCACCGTGTGCATGGGAATGGGAAACCCGTCAATCACAGGGTAGGTGACATTCTGGTATTTGCAGTAGTACCGGAGCAAGGGCAGTATCGTTTCGCGTCCCTTGTCGTGCACTCGGTATTCCTCTGTTGTGGCACCATCCAGCAATGCCAGCCTGATGTGAGCTGCCCGTATCTCAGCAATGGGTTCCTCGTAGGGCTTGTTGTTCTCGTAATGTTCGCCCGTGGTGACGTTGAGAACTTGGCAGTCGCCCACCATCCAGAGTTCTCGTCTTTGGGTGTTGTAGACCACAGCGCTGCAGGTGGTGCGCTCTACCGGATGTTCCTCAAGCCGCTTCAGGTCGGCGTGACAGTCGGTGTAGCATTGATGCAGCCGTTGGGTGGCCCTGTCGCAAAACGTTTCCACGGATGCATTGGCGGGCAAATCTTCGGCTATGAGCCGGCAAACTTCAGTCATGGCAAAGCGTCCGTTGCTCATCGTGGGATGATAACTAATGGCTGTCTTGCTTGTGCTGCCGTCAATCACAGCCACGAAACTATCTGTCGCCACGATGCCGTCTTCGCATGCCTCTTGGCTCTTCTTGCCTATGGCTTGTTGCTCTATAATTCTTATCATTGCCGTTGCTTCTTGTGGGTTGTGGCTTGCGTCCCTTGCGCCAGGGCTTGTCTTGCTGTTGTTCGTCGCCAAAGGTGTCGACGCGTTTGCCGTAGTGGGGCTTGTAGGGCATGCCGCTGTAGAGTTGCGGAATGAGGTCGGTGCGACCTATACGGCGCAGTTCACTCTCGATGTTGCGGCGCTCTTCCGGCTTGTACCAGAAGAAGAATTGTCTTTGGGCGAGCTTCTCCTTGGGGCTCTTGGCGCAGAACACGGGTTCGAGCGTGTATGGATTGTAGCCCGTGTACCACGACTCGGTGCTAACGGTCATAGGGGTTGGCGTAAAGTCCTGAACCTGTTCCAGGTGGAAGTCGAGCTTCTTGGTCTTCACGGCAAGCTCCGCCATATCCTCCTCAGTGCAGCCCGGATGGCTGCTGATGAAGTAGGGGATAATCTGTTCACGCAAGTTCTCTTTTTGGTTAATCTGGTCGAAGATGTGCTTGAACTCCTCGAACTGGCTGAACGAAGGCTTGCGCATCAGGTTGAGCACGCGGTCGCTGGTGTGCTCGGGTGCCACCTTGAGTCGTCCGCTCACGTGATTGCATATCAGTTCGCGGGTGTATTGTCTGGCGGCGGCGTTGGCTTTCTCATCCTTGCTCTTGTAGAGCAGCAGATCGTAGCGCACGCCGCTGCCGATGAAACTTTTCTTGATTTCTGGCAGTGCGTCCACGGCATGGTACACGTCGAGCAATGCTGTCAGGTCGGTGTCGAGGTTTGGACATATCCTGGGGTGTATGCACGAAGGACGGGCACACTTCTCGCAAGCCTTGTGATTGCGGCCGTGCATGCCGTACATGTTGGCGGATGGTCCGCCGAGATCGCTCAGATAGCCTTTGAAATCGGGCATCTGCACTACTTGTTTTACCTCCTTAAGTATGCTCTCCTTGCTTCTGCACACGATGAATTTGCCCTGGTGGGCACTGATGGTGCAGAAGGCACATCCGCCGAAACAGCCTCGGTGGATGTTCACCGAGAACTTGATCATCTCATAGGCGGGTATGCGCTTGTTCTTGTACTTGGGGTGAGGCAGGCGCGTGTAGGGCAGGTCGAAGGAGGCGTCAAGTTCTTCTGTAGTCATCGGAGGATAGGGCGGATTGACCACGGCATATTTTCCGTCTACTTCCTGCAACAGCCTATGGGCATGGATGCGGTTCGACTCTTCCTCTATATGGCGGAAGTTCTCTGCCTGCGCCTTCTTGTTTTGCAGACATTCTGAGTGGCTGTGGAGAACGATGTCGTCGGGGGTGATGCCACCGGGAATGTCGGTCTCGGATGAAAGATATACTGTTTGCGGAATGTCGCGTATGTCGGCTATGTGTATGCCCGACGCCATCTCTTCGCACAGACGCAGCATAGTCTTCTCGCCCATGCCATAGACAATCATGTCGGCACCCGAGTCACAGAGTATGCAGCGCATGAGCTTGTCCTGCCAATAGTCGTAGTGGGTGAGACGGCGCATGGAGGCCTCGATGCCGCCCAGGACGACCGGTACGTCGGGAAACAGTTCCTTGAGAATCTTGGTGTAGACGATGGTGGGGTAGTCAGGGCGCATGTCGTGGCGCCCGTCTGGGCTGTAGGCGTCCTCAGAGCGCAGGCGGCGGTTGGCGGTGTACTTGTTCACCATGGAGTCCATGCAGCCCGGTGCAATGCCGAAGAATAGATTGGGACGCCCCAACTTCTTGAAGTCGCGGTAGTCTCCGTGCCAGTCAGGTTGCGGCACTATAGCCACGCGGTAGCCTGCTGCCTCGAGGGTGCGGCCGATAACGGCAGCTCCAAAGGCAGGATGGTCCACATAGGCATCGGCAGAGAACAGGATGACGTCGGCGTCATCCCATCCTCTGAGTTCCATTTCTTTCTTTGTTGTGGGGAGAAAATCAGTGAGTCTGTATTCTTTCATCTATTGTTTTGTCCTTCTGAGTCGTGATTAGTCGCTTGGCGCGTCGGCTTCCTCAGTCTCGTCCTGTTCGGCGTGCTTGTCGCACCAGTCTATGTAGAGCAGAATGAGGTTATGGAGTCCGATGGCCTTCATGTTGTTGTTGTATATCACGTCAAGGCAGAGGTCTAACAGTGCCTTGTCCTGTCCAGCCTCTGATTCGAGGAGACTGCGGATGTTGAGCTTGAGCTTGTCGAGCACGCTCTCCTCCACAATGCCGTTGCTGTCGATGAGGTTTTTCAGGAGTGAATACTTCTTGATGGTTTCCAAGTGGGCGTCGCTCACTTCGATGCTTCTCGTTCCGGAAGCGTTAGCTTGAATTTTGTACATAGTCATTATCTTTTTGGGTTAGGTTTATTTCATTACAAAGTTGAGAATGCCGTGCATGATTTGGGCAAATAGTGATGCTGACTTGATGCACTCCAGGGGAAATCCCGTAGTGAAACTCTTATAGTCTGTACCGTCGTACGCCACGGCAGCCGCGCGCCCGTCGGCATATTGCATGGCGCAAAAGGCTGTGCCCACGGATTGCAATGCGTCGGTGGTGGTGGCGGCATAGTGGGTGTCGTTGAGTATGCTGTAGAGAGCAAATGATGTACCCAGTCCGTTGACGATGCGTCCGTTGCTTGCCGTGTCGGTTTCGCTGTAAGCCAACCCTTCACTGACCGTGCCTGCGCCTTGCAGTTTCAGCACGTTAGCGAGGAACTGTGAGTCGGTGTCTGATGTCATGTCAGACGCCACATAGGCTCCGCTCACGATGAGTCGTCCGTTGTTGCGTACGTAGTTCGTAAGTTTGGACTGAAGGGTGGAGGTGAAGGACTTGTAGAACTTGGTGGCGTGGCCATCGTATTTCTGCAAGCCGAGCAACAGGTCTACGCCCTGATACATGCCGAGCAGTACCTGTCCGTTTTCCACTGCTTCGTGTGAGCAACTCACTATGTTGTATTGGCGCGAGGCATTGATGGCATCAGCGTGGGCGCGAACATAATTGAAGTCGTTGCCGGCGATGAATCGTCCGGCAAGTTCCTCGCCTGTGTAGCCCATGCCGCCGGGACCCTCTACGCCCCTTTTGCTCGTGTCAAAGTCTTGTTGAGCACCCAACGTGCCGGCTGTCAATCCGTAGCTTACGCCTGGGTCGGCAGTGAGGCTGAATCCCTGTTGGGTGACGTTGTCGATGACTGCCGGTGAAGACAGACGGTCGAAACCGTCGACAATGAGTATTGTCTTCTTTGCTTCGGGCCTGTAACAAACTGAGAGCACTTGGGTGGGGAAGCTCTCACCGCCCCGGTTGACGGCTGTCACCCGGTAGCTATAGACCACACCGGGTTCTATGTCGAGTGTCACTTCATTGCGTCTTACATTGGTACCGTTGTCGAAACCGCCGGTTCCTGTGGCTGTATATATATTATAAGAGGTGGCGATGGCTGTAGACTCCTGATTGTCGGCCACAGGTTGCCACCGGAGCGTCACCTTGTTCTTGTCTGTTATCTCAGCAGAAAACTGGTTGGGGGTAAGGGGAGAGATAATGGATTGGCGCCCGTGCATATCGGATATGTAGCGTACGATGGTTTTGTAGACCGAACGGGCAAAGTTGAAACGGAAGTTGGGGTCAAGCCCCAGCTTCATGTCGGGAAAGCTTTGGTGCGACAAAGTCTCGAGTATAGCTGATGGCACAGCGGGCAGTCTTGTTTCCGAGTAATTGCGGTCGTAGAGGTCGCGCCTGTTCCAAGTGCCGTATAGGGAACGCATGTCGCGGTTCACGCCCGTGAGCAGCAAGTCGGCTAACGACTTGGAAGTTTGCCGAGATATGCCCGAGTTGAGTCGGCCGTCATTAAAGAATGTGGTGCATACAGCCAGTGAGCCGAAGATGCTTCGTCCGTCTTTTTGGTAACCTGCATCACTGTGCACGGCGAGCGAGAGTTCAATAGGAACGTTGAGGCCCTGCTTGGTTGGTACGTAGCAAGAGCCACCAGCCAACCAGTTGGACATGAGTGAACGGGTGTTAATGTCGTCTCCGTAGTCGTCTTGTCCTTGTTTGGTGCTGTAGATGGAATAGGGAGCTCCTGCCCATTGGGCATAATAGCGTGCACCTTCCAGTGCCCGAGGCATATTGCTCACGTATCCACCGCGTTCAATATTGCCCATGCCGCCACCGAAGCGCACGGCATCAGTGGTGACGAATCCCTTCTGTCGGCTGGCGTTGCTCACCTCCACCCGGTTGAATTCGTTGCACCCCTTGTCGAAGTCGAACGTTCCGAGATACACCCATGTGCCGCCGCCCATGGTCTGATTTACGTGGAATTGGGTGGCTTGTCCCTTGTGCCAAACGGTGTAGAGCGCGTCGTCTACGCTTCCCGGCACGGTTTGGTAGCTCACGTAAACAGCATGTGGTCCCTCTTTTTCCAGCTTCGGTGTGTAGCTAATGGTGCTGCCTCCTTTTTTGTGGGATTCCGCCATGAGACAAGTTCCTGCACAGAAGGGGTTGTCACCGTCTGAGTAGACAGCCTTTGTCTTCTTGAATCCCTGTGATGGAGCCTTTCTCCAAGTCTTGTTGCCGTTGCGTATAGAGAAATAGGGCGCAAGAATGGGGTCGTCGTTGTCTACGATCACCTCTTCCTTCTGCCAGTCGCGCTCACGTGGAGTGAACACCACGGCCCCCGCATTCTGGAGCATTGGAATAAGATAAGGCACGACAATAGTTTGTGTGAACAGGTCTTCATTGGTGGTGAAGAGGTTAGGTCGCTGCCACTTCCATGTGTTTTTCTTGGAGTCGTAATAGCGTCCGTGACTGGCCCAAAGTGTGATGTGGCGGTCGTAGAGTCCATGTGAAAACTTGACGGGAGCCGAAATGTTTTCCACCCACGGTTTCCCATCGTAGTTGATGTCGCCCCACAGGTCATGAGCCTCCTCGTCGATACTTCCTGCCACAAGTTGCTCAATGGGCAGCCCGACTGTTGTTATGCTGATTTTGTACTTGTTGTAGGGTTTGGCAAGAGCATTTTTTACTTTTGAATAAATCTTGCCGACGCTGTTGTCTGTAAACGATTGTTGTGCGAAACAGTTGTCCATCACGATGGTGATGGTGCGCCGGTTGTCGTCAGCTACCAGCTTTTTCATTCTTGCCTGTTGCGGGAGTTCTCCTTCTGCGGGTTTATATGAGGCGAAGAAGGTGTTCAGCTTGTGCTCGCTTTTGGCCAGACTCTCTTTAGTCTGGGCGTGAAGTGTGGCACAGGTGAGGGCCGTTGCGAAGATGATAACTGTTTTCGCTTGATTCATGTTAGTCAATGGTTCCGATGGTGAATTTCTCTGGATGCTTGCCTTTGAAATCCTTGAAATAAAGTTTGATGTCACGCATCTCGTTGTCTACGTCTCCCGATGGGACGAAACTCTTGGTGCACACAATCTGTTTCTTTTCGTAGTCTAATCCGTAGAGCAGCACGGGTATTTCAGCCTTGGCGGCAATGAAGTAGAATCCTTTCTTCCACTCGGGATTGAGCGAACGTGTGCCTTCGGGTGTGACACAGAGGTGGAAAGTTTTGGATTCACGTGCTGTCTGAGCCAGTCTGTCGGTCATGCTTGTGTGCTTACTGCGCCACACGGGTATGCCCCCCAGGTGGCGGAAGATGGGACCAAGCGGCCAAAAGAACCACTCTTTCTTCATCAAGAAGTTGCAACTCATGCCTATTGAGCGTGAGTAGAGTAGTCCTATCAAGAAGTCCCAGTTGCTGGTGTGAGGTGCCAGGCAAATAATATATTTAGAGGGATGGTCCACCTTTACGTCGGCAGTCCATCCCATGATTTTATACAGCAGGAAGCTGCATAGTCTTTTCAGCATGATTGTCTTTATATGAAATTAAAGGAGTGTCAGTTGTTGCTAATCTGGTCAGCCAGTTCGGAAACCTGTTTGTTGAAGTCCTCCACCAGTGTCTTGAAGTATTTTTTCTGGGGCATACCAGGTTCCGGATGCGACACGCGGCGGATGAAATCGCTGTGAATCACGAGGATGGAAGAGAGCAGCGCCTCTACGTCGGACTGGTTTTCCTGATTGCCATACAAAGAGGTGGCTACGCCCTCGGCGAATAGTTCACTGCAAACAGCACTGATGCTGCGCTTCAGGTCTTTCTTGTTTGCCATGTTGTGGTTCCTTTCTTTTATAGTTGATGAATAAATAAAAGTTTCCACAAAGATATAAAAAAATCCACAACTGCAACATGTGGACGGGGAAAAAATAAATATTTTCAACTTTTTTCCTTGTTTTCTTTCCCGGTTTCGATTTTTTGTGGTATATTTGCAGTGAATACTTAAATACAATACTATTTGTTCCCTTAATAAACTCAAAACGATTATATGGAAATAAGCTCATTACAGAAAGAAAGAGCAGCTTATCAACCTAAGCTCCCTAAAGCTCTTTGCGGCGCTGTGAAAATCAAGGAAGGCGCACCGACAAAGAGCGTTGACAATCAGGAAGAAATCAAAAGTTTGTTCCCTAATACCTATGGAATGCCCTTAATCGAATTCGAACCTGGTACTGTAGAAAACCATCATGCCATGAACGTGGGCGTCATTCTCAGTGGCGGACAGGCTCCTGGCGGTCACAACGTCATCTGCGGAATCTATGACGAACTTAAACGTCTTAACCCTGCAAGTCGGCTTTTCGGTTTCCTCATGGGGCCAAGCGGACTTATCGACCACAAGTACATAGAGATAACGGACGAATACATTGACAAGTTCCGCAACACGGGTGGCTTCGACATCATCGGTAGTGGACGAACCAAACTCGAAACGGAAGAGCAGTTTGAAAAGGGCTTGCAGATTATCCGTGAACTCGACATCAAGGCCATTGTCATCATTGGCGGCGACGACTCAAATACCAATGCATGTGTGTTGGCGGAATACTACGCTTCCAAGAAATATGACGTGCAGGTTATCGGATGCCCCAAGACCATCGACGGCGACCTGAAGAACAGCCAAATAGAAGCCTCGTTCGGTTTCGACACGGCATGCAAGGTCTACAGTGAACTGATAGGAAACATTGAACGCGACTGCAACTCGGCACGCAAATATTGGCACTTCATCAAACTGATGGGCCGCTCCGCATCGCACATCGCCCTGGAGTGTGCCTTGCAGACACAACCCAACATCTGCCTTATATCCGAGGAGGTTAAGGCGCGCGACAAGTCGCTTGACGATATCGTGGAATATATAGCCGAAGCCGTGAAGTATCGTGCCGACCAAGGCAAGAACTTCGGCGTGGTGCTTGTGCCCGAGGGTATCATTGAGTTTATTCCCGCCATCGGACGGCTCATCGACGAACTTAACGACCTTTATGCTACCGAGGGAGTGAACTATACAAAGCTTTCACGTGACGAGCAATACGCTTTTATCAAGAGCCATTTGAGCGCCAAGAACTGCAAGGTGTTCAAGTCGTTGCCTGAGGACGTGGCACTGCAACTTTCGCTCGACCGCGATCCGCATGGCAACGTTCAGGTGTCGCTTATTGAAACCGAAAAGCTCATTTCTGTTATGGTGGCCAACAAACTCAAGGAATGGAAAAAGGAGGGCAAATTCAATGGCAAGTTCAAGACTCAGCACCACTTCTTTGGCTATGAGGGACGCTGCGCCGCGCCTTCCAACTACGATGCTAACTATTGTTATGCTCTTGGCACCAGTGCCGCGCTACTCATTGCACACGGCAAGACAGGATACATGGCTCTGGTGAAAAACACCGTTGAGGCTCCCGAAGATTGGGTGGCTGGCGGTGTGCCGCTCACCATGATGCTCAACATGGAAAAACGCAATGGCGAGATGAAACCTGTGATACGGAAGGCATTGGTCGACCTGAACGGGAAACCATTCAAGGAGTTTGCTGCCCATCGTGACGTGTGGGCCAAGGAAACTTCCTATGTCTATCCTGGTCCTATCCAGTATTTCGGTCCGTCGGACGTGTGCGACCGGCCTACCTTTACACTTCAATTGGAACATAAGAAATAACAGATTAACTGTCTGAAAGCGACAGCGATAACATATTAATAATCATCGAAGAGTCATGCAGGGAAAGAGTACAGCCCAAAATCGGCGTAATGCCTCGAAACGGAGGCGCAGTGCACGAACAGGAAGGCAGCAGTCCCGGCATGGCTCTTCTTTCTTTTCCCGTCACCGTGCGCTCGCATGGTGGATAGGCGGTTTGTCTGTGATGTGTCTCTATGTATGGGTGTTCTATTATTTCTTTGTGGGCCCATACGGATTTCGTTGGAAAGCCATATATGGTGATGCAGAATACCCGGAAGGTTACGAGATACACGGCATAGACATCAGCCACTATCAAGGCAAGATAGACTGGGACCGGCTGAGCCGAGCCATGATAGAAAAGTGCCCTGTGCGTTTTGTAGTCATCAAGGCTACCGAAGGGGCTGGGATGATAGATGAAAACTTCAACGAGAATTTCCAAAATGCCAAAGACTACGGATTTGTGCGTGGTGCTTATCACTTTTGGAGCAATCGGTCGAGTGCCCGTTCCCAGGCTTACTATTTTCTGAAAAAAGTGCATTTGGAAGATGGAGATTTGCCGCCGGTGCTCGATGTGGAGCACAAACCAGCGAAGATGTCGGTGGAGGATTTTCAGATGAATGTGCTCACTTGGCTTCACATTGTGGAAGACAAATACCACGTGAAGCCCATTATCTATACTTATTACAAGTTCAAGGAGGCTTACCTGAACGATGCCCGTTTTGACGATTATCCCTATTGGATAGCCCACTACTATGTGGACAAGGTGGAGTATAAGGGCAAGTGGAAGTTTTGGCAGCACACCGATGCGGGGCGGTTGCCCGGCATCAAGGGGGCCGTGGACTTTAATATCTATAATGGAAGTTACTACGACTTGCGCAAGCTCACCATTGGCAGTAACAAGCCAAGTGCTATAGACGATTATTTGGATTGGTGATTTTTTTGCTGCGTCATTTCCTTGCTTTCTGTCGTTCTGTGCGAATGGCATTTGAAGAAGACTATAAGTGTCGGCTGGTGTCGGAGACTTTAAATGTTGTGCAGGAGGAATTCATGTGGTTCATCCGCTATTTGAAGTGATACTTGTGGTTCCCATGTTTGGTTTGATGTAAAACGGACTGAAAGCCTTGCAAATACTTGGCTTTGTCCTTTGGTAGCCTTGTTTGATGACTGCCCTTATGCGCACGCGCGCAGGAAAAGTTTTTCGTTTTTTCCAAAAATCCATCACTTTTCATGATGTTTGACATTATTCGGCTGAATGTGAGGTGTTTGAATGGAGTGATAGATGAGTGATAGATGGTAAAATATCTATCACTTCTATCACTGATTTGCCGTTTGTTAAATTCAAGTAGAGTACCCTATATCTGTCTTTCAGTTTGGATTCACGTTTTCCACGGAGATGTCAATGGATGCTCGGGCAGTGGAGCCAAGTACAAGTCTGCCACTAACGCCTCGTAAGCCTGCCACTAACGCCTCGTAAGTCAGCCACTAACATACCTTAACTGGGCTGTTTAGTGGCCGCATCCGTTTCGGCTGGGATTTACATTCATTCAGATATAGAGGTGCTTCAAGCGTAACTTCAAATTCCGAATGAACCATTCATGTGTCATGATAAAGGAAGTGAGCCTTGCTTATACAGATGGTGAAAAATGGCTTGTAACGGCTGATGGAGGCATAAAGAACACCTGCACCAAGGAAGAGTCTTGATACAGGTGATGATTTGTTTCGGATGTTGATGTGTCCTGTCAGCTTTATCCCCAAACCTCTTCGGAGATTTCGCGTGCCAAATCGAGCTTTGCCCATTGTTCCTCTTCCGTGAGTCTGTTGCCAATCTCGCAGGAAGCGAAACCGCATTGAGGGCTGAGACTGAGTCGGTCAAGCGGAATATACTGTGCAGCCTCACGGATGCGTGCCATGACAGTGGCTTTGTCTTCTAATACCGGCGATTTGGAGGTGATCAGCCCGAGTACGACTTTTTTGCCCTCGGCCACATGCTTCAAGGGACTGAAACCACCGGAACGCTCGTCGTCATATTCCAAATAAAACGTGTCTACATCTTCGTCGGCAAAAAGGAAGGGCGCAATAGGATCGTAGGCCCCCTTGGTGGCGTAGCACGAGTGGTAGTTGCCACGACATACGTGGGTGTTGACGGTCAGGTCTTGGGGCTTGCCTTCAATGGCAAGATTGTTGACCTTCAGGTATTGCAAGGCCTCCTTTTCAAGTGTGAGTCCTGTTCCAACCTTTGACTTCCAGTAATCCTGGTCCACAATCATTCCCCATGTGCAGTCGTCCAACTGAATGGTCCGGCAACCTGCTGCATGGATTTCACGGAAGAACGTTCGGTAAGCTGCGGCAATGTCTTCTATCAGTTCGGAAGTGTTGGGATATATCTTTCGCGTGTTTTCTGCATTTCTGCCGCGGAACAACTCGGCGAGGAACTGTGCAGGGGCAGGAATGGTCTGCTTGGCCTCTATGCCATCCTCTTCAAACTGCTTGACAAAAAGAAAGTCCTTAATGAAAGGGTGGTTGTCGCCTGTTATTTTGCCGGTCAGTTTTACGGAACCATGTGTTGTCTCCTCACCATGAAACTGATAGCCATGGTCTAATTCGATATGTTCCGCTCCATTGAATCCCCACATGAAGTCGAGGTGCCAGTAGCTGCGACGGAACTCTCCATCTGTGATATACCGCAGGCCGTGTGCTTTCTGCTTGCGTATCACATCAGTTATCAATCTGTCTTCTATGTCGCGGAGTGCAGAGGCTGAGATTTCTCCGTCAGCAAATTTCTCTCTTGCTTGTTTCAATTCTGCCGGACGTAAATAACTGCCCACTGCTTCAAAATGTGGAAATGTGTTGTCGATGACTATATGGCTCATGTTTTTATAACTCCTATAATTTTAATGATTAATGATTGGGTGCATCCGGATTTGCGCTTGCAAAGATAAGAACAAGAAATTCATCAGCCAAATATTCTTTTAAATTCGGAAATTTATGCTATATTTGCAGCTGAATATCATTGAAATGCAGAATAATATTCTGAGAAAAACATCATTAACAGTAAGAAGTAAGGAAAATGGGTAATGAAGAAAAACTCGATGCGACAGACATCAAGATACTTAAACTGCTGCAACAGAACTCCCGGCTTACGGTGAAGGAACTTGCCGAAAGGGTTCACCTTTCTCCGTCTCCCACCTTTGAACGGCAGAAACGTTTGGAACGAGAGGGGTATATCAGGCGGTACGGTGCCATTGTGGACCATCATAAGTTGGGACACACTGTCATTGTCTTGTGCAATATCAGACTGAAACAGCATACACATGATTTGATTCAGCAATTTATGGATACCGTGCAGACAATTGACCAAATAACGGAATGTTACAATACAACGGGTGACTACGACTTTCAGATTAAGGTGTATGCACGTGACATGAAAGACTATCAGGATTTCATGCTTAATACTCTTGGCAACATTGATTGCATTGGAAGTCTGCACAGCATTATAGTCATTGGTGAAATCAAGGATTCTCACTATATTCCCGTTGCTATGCATAGCTGAATTGCAAATTCGTTTCTCTATTCCTGAAGACATCAAGAGGGCTGAGTAACGCATTGCTAACGGCGCGTTTACGGGAAGTCCCAGGCGCTGGGCAATGAGTGCCCACGCCGTGGGCATCCATTGCCCAAGGTGCGGGACATATTTTGGGCATTTGCTTTAACCTTTACAAATGGATTTACCCTTGTTGCGAAAGCGTGATGGAAGTGATAGATTATTTTGCATCTATCACGCATCTATCACTCTTTATACGTCATTGGCTATCAGTGGGTTAAGTCGACTTTTGTGCCAAAAGTGATAGATAGTGGTGATTTTTTGAAAACTTTTTCCTGCGCACGTGCGCGCGAGAAGGTAGTTCCTGTACTGTTCGTGCATTCTTGTGATTGAAAATGGCGGACCTGCTTTACCTCTGCTCTATGAATATAAAAAGTCCCTGCAACCAGCTTTGGTTACAGGGACAAGTATTTTTTGTAAACCCCGGTGATTTACTTCTTGTTCAGAGCAAGGTCGATGGCAACGGCAATAGCCACTGTTGCACCAACCATTGGGTTGTTACCCATACCGAGGAAGCCCATCATCTCTACGTGAGCAGGAACTGAAGAAGAACCTGCGAACTGAGCGTCAGAGTGCATACGGCCCATGGTATCGGTCATACCATAAGAAGCTGGACCAGCTGCCATGTTGTCTGGGTGAAGTGTACGGCCTGTACCGCCACCTGAAGCCACTGAGAAGTAAGGCTTGCCAGCAGCGATGCGCTCCTTCTTGTATGTGCCAGCCACTGGGTGCTGGAAGCGGGTAGGATTGGTAGAGTTACCTGTGATAGACACGTCTACGTTCTCCTTCCAAAGGATGGCAACACCTTCACGCACATCGTCAGCGCCATAGCACTTCACTTTGGCACGAGGACCATCAGAGTATGGAGTCTCCTTTACAACCTTGAGTTCGCTTGTGTAGTAGTCGAACTTTGTCTGTACGTATGTGAAGCCGTTGATGCGGCTGATAATCATAGCAGCATCCTTGCCCAGACCGTTAAGGATGACACGCAGAGGTTTCTGGCGCACCTTGTTGGCCATTTCTGCAATCTTGATGGCACCTTCAGCGGCTGCGAACGACTCGTGGCCGGCGAGGAAAGCGAAGCACTCTGTCTCCTCACGGAGCAGACGGGCTGCGAGGTTGCCGTGACCCAGACCCACCTTACGGTCGTCTGCCACAGAACCGGGGATGCAGAATGCCTGCAGACCAATACCGATAGCCTCGGCTGCGTCTGCTGCAGTCTTCACACCGCGCTTGATGGCGATGGCTGCACCACATACATAAGCCCACTTGGCGTTCTCGAAGCAGATACGCTGCGTGTCTTCACACATCTGATAAGGATCAACACCTGCCTGCTCGCAGATCTGATTAGCCTCTTCTACGCTATTGATGCCTTCTGCCTTGAGGGCGGCGAGAACCTGCGCCTCACGACGTTCCTGACTTTCGTAACTAACTTTTCTAATCATAGTTCTGTTTCTCCTTATTATTCTTTACGTGGATCAATTGCTTTAACAACACCCTGCTCGGCAGTTGTGCGGCCGTAGCTGCCAGTGAACTTCTTCACGGCCTCGTTGGCGTCCATGCCGTTCTTGATGGCTTCCATCATCTTGCCGAGGTGAACATATTCGTAGCCACACACCTGGTTGTCCTTGTCGAGGAACTGGCGTGTGATGTAACCTTCGGTGAGCTCGAGGTAGCGTGTACCCTTGGCCACTGTGCCATAGAGAGTACCAGTCTGGCTGCGCAGCCCCTTGCCAAGGTCTTCAAGACCGGCACCAATCACAAGACCACCCTCAGAGAAGGCACTCTGTGTACGTCCATAAACAATCTGGAGGAAAAGTTCACGCATTGCTGTGTTGATGGCATCGCAAACGAGGTCTGTGTTGAGAGCTTCAAGGATAGTCTTGCCTGGGAGAATTTCAGAAGCCATTGCAGCAGAGTGAGTCATACCGGTGCAACCGATAGTCTCCACGAGAGCCTCCTGAATTACGCCATTCTTCACATTGAGCGAGAGCTTGCAAGCACCTTGCTGAGGTGCACACCATCCCACACCGTGAGTGTAACCAGAGATGTCGGAAATCTCTTTTGCTTGAATCCACTTGCCCTCTTCAGGGATTGGAGCAGGTCCGTGATTGGGACCTTTGGCGACAACACACATGTTGTCTACTTCCTTAGAATAAATCATATTCGGTGTTTTTGTTTAATGAATATAATGAATGTTTTTGCGTTTTCGTGTTGCAAAATTACATATTTCTTTTGGAAAATACCAAGAAATGTGTATTCTTTTTCAACAGGGCATTTGATTTTCTGCAAGATAGTTGTCGGTATTCCCTTTTTATTGTAACTTTGCAACCTGAAAATTGCAATTTGATTATCGTTTATGAAAGAAGTTATAATTGAAGACAGTCGTCTCCGGGAGGCTGCCGCCGAGGGCAACGATGCCTTTGTCAAGGTGTTTGTTGATGCCATTTATGAGGCTATAGGCGGTGAACTTAATGCCGAGACCATGCCCATGCTCAGTGCCGACCAGGTTACGCTCCTGGCCTTTGACATTCTGCACACCGAGGTGATGGACGGCGGTTTCGTTCAGCTCATCCACAACGGTTACGGCGCTTTCATCTTCAAGAATCCCTTCGGAAAGGCCATCCGCCAGTGGGGCATTGATGAGCTGGCAAGCGTCATCAAAAAAGTGCACCGTCTCTATTCCAAATATCACGAGGAAATAGAGCGCGACTGCACAGACGAGGAGTTCATGGCCCTCTTTGAGCGAATGGAAGAGTTTGACAACTTTGACGACTGCTTCGTGGAGAACGAAGAGGAATGGACTGCCCGTGTGGCTTATTACATTGACGAACACGTGGACCATTTCGCCACCATTAAAGAATAACAACCAAGCTTTATGAACAAGGAACAGCTGGAACTCCGTAAGAAGAGTTCCGTCAGCATACGGAACAAGAAAGCCTCGTTTGAGTATTTCTTTGTCGACACCTATACGGCGGGCATCGTGCTCACCGGCACCGAAATCAAGTCTATCCGCTTGGGAAAGGCTTCGCTTGTTGATTCGTTCTGCTATATCAATAATGGGGAGATATGGGTCAAGGGAATGAACATATCGCCTTATTTCTATGGATCCTACAATAATCATGAGAGTAAGCGCGACCGCAAACTTCTGCTCAACAAGCGCGAGATACGCAAACTGCAGGAGGCTACCAAACAAGTAGGCTTTACCATCGTTCCTACTCTCGTGTTTCTCGACAACCACGGACGTGCCAAGATGGACATAGCATTGGCCAAAGGAAAGAAGGAATATGACAAGCGGCAGACATTAAAAGCCAAAGAAGACCGCCGTGAGATGGACCGTGCCATGAAAAACTTTTAGTTGCGAAGATGACAATAAGAGAGATAGTGAAACAGCGCATCATGGTGCTCGATGGTGCCATGGGCACTATGATTCAGCCCTATGGACTGGAAGAAACAGACTTCCGTGGATACCGGTTCTCGAAGGTGCCGGGCATGATGAAGGGCAATAACGACATGCTTTGCATCACGCGTCCTGACGTCGTCAAGGACATACACCGCAAATATCTTGCAGTGGGAGCAGACATGATTACTACAAACACGTTCAGCTCGCAGCGCATTTCGCAGGCAGACTATCATTTGGAGGAGTTTAGTCGCGAAATGGCTCTTCAGGGTGCGCGTATTGCGCGTGAGTGTGCAGACGAATTCTCCACACCTGACAAGCCGCGGTTTGTGTGCGGCAGTGTGGGGCCTACGAACAAGACATGCTCCATGAGTCCTGACGTGAGCAATCCTGCCTATCGCGATTTGGATTATGACACGCTCTACGATGCCTATCTCGAGCAGATGGATGCACTCATAGAGGGTGGGGTTGACGCAATTCTTATTGAAACCATTTTCGACACACTCAACTGCAAGGCTGCTATCGATGCAGCTGTTGAGGCCATGAATAGTCGGGGCGTAGACTTGCCTATCATGCTTTCAGTAACGGTCAGCGATTTGGCTGGGCGTACGTTGAGTGGACAGACGCTTGACGCGTTCTTGGCATCTGTGAGCAGCTATCCTATCTTTTCGGTAGGACTTAACTGCTCGTTTGGCGCAGACCAGATGAAACCTTTCCTGCAACATATTGCAGCCAAGGCCCCTTATTACATATCGGCTTATCCTAATGCCGGACTGCCCAACGAACTCGGACAATACGATCAGACACCCGAAACCATGTCTCCCCTCATTGCGGAGTTTGTAGACGAAGGGCTTGTCAACATCGTAGGCGGATGTTGCGGTACCACAGAACAATTCATTGCCCGTTATCTCCCCATTGTGGCTGGCAAGAAACCGCATGTGCCGCAGTCTCGTCCTGACACCATGTGGTTGAGTGGTCTTGACCTGCTCGATGTTACACCGGAAGTTAAGTTCGTCAATGTGGGTGAGCGGTGCAACGTGGCAGGCAGCCGCAAGTTCCTCAGGCTCATCAAGGAGAAAAACTACGACGAGGCTATCGGCATCGCACGTAAGCAGGTGGCCGATGGTGCCTTGGTGATAGACGTTAACATGGATGACGGATTACTTGATGCCCGTGAGGAAATGGTGCATTTCCTCAACATGATAGCCGCAGAACCCGATATAGCGAAAGTCCCGGTGATGATAGACTCATCCAAATGGGATGTTATCGTAAGCGGACTGAAATGTGTACAGGGAAAATGCATCGTCAATTCTATTTCGCTAAAAGAAGGTGAAGAGGCATTTCTCAGTCATGCCCACGACGTGAAACGCTATGGCGCTGCTGTCGTTGTCATGTGCTTCGATGAGCAGGGACAGGCCACAACCTTTGAGCGACGTGTCGAGATAGCTGAGCGCGCTTACCGCCTTTTGGTGGACCGTGTAGGTTTCAATCCCCACGACATAATCTTCGACCCCAACGTACTTGCCATCGCTACGGGTATGGAGGAACATGATGACTATGCTGCTGACTTCATTCGCGCAGTAGAGTGGATTAGAAAAAATCTGCCTGGTGCACATGTGAGTGGCGGCGTGAGCAACCTGTCGTTCTCTTTCCGTGGCAACAACTACATACGAGAGGCCATGCACGCAGTGTTTCTTTATCACTCCATAGCCAAAGGACAGGATTTTGGAATTGTCAATCCTGCTACGAAGGTTACTTATAGTGACATTCCGGAAGATCAACTGCGTATTATAGAAGATGTGGTGCTCAACCGACGCAAGGGCGCTGCGGACGATTTGATAGAACTGGCTGCCCGCATTAAGGAAGAGCAAGATGCTGCCAAGGCGGCTGGTACAGGTGTGGCAACTTCGGTTGAAAAGC
This sequence comes from uncultured Prevotella sp., assembly GCA_905198745.1. Classification (GTDB taxonomy): domain Bacteria; phylum Bacteroidota; class Bacteroidia; order Bacteroidales; family Bacteroidaceae; genus Prevotella. The sequence continues at coordinate 72,844 of CAJKDU010000005.1, forward strand.
ATGAGCAGTGGCGTGATGCCTCTTTGGCAGATCGCCTGAAGTATGCATTGCGCAAAGGAATAGGGGATTATCTGGATGCCGATTTGCACGAAGCGCTTGGCCTCTATGACCGCGCTGTGGAAATCATTGAAGGCCCCCTTATGGATGGTATGAACGAAGTGGGTACTCTCTTTGGCGAAGGCAAAATGTTTTTGCCTCAAGTGGTCAAGACAGCCCGCACAATGAAGCAGGCCGTATCCATTCTTCAACCCTACATTGAAGCAGGCCGTTCCGGCGACTCAGCCAAAGCAGGCCGTTACCTGGTGGCCACTGTTAAGGGGGATGTGCATGACATCGGCAAGAATATTGTGGCGGTGGTTATGAGCTGCAACAACTATGAGGTCATCGATATGGGCGTCATGGTACCAGCCGAACAGATAGTGCGTAAGGTGAAAGAAGAACATGTGGACATGGTGGGGCTGAGTGGCCTTATAACACCCAGCCTTGAAGAGATGGTACACGTGGCTAAGGAGATGCAGCAGGCAGGATTGCGCGTACCTATAATGGTAGGCGGTGCAACAACCAGTGAGATGCATGTGGCACTCAAGATTGCTCCTGAATATGACGGCTTGGTACTTTGGGTCAAAGATGCTTCGCAAAATCCTCTTCTTGCAGCCCGTCTTCTCAATCCGCTGACTCATGATGAGCTGGTGCGCGAGACTAACGAACGCTATGCTCGCTTGCGTGAGGAATACAGAGCCAAGCAACAGCAGTTGGCCTCATTGGCTGAGGCTCGCAACAACAAGTTGAATTTATTTGATTGATTTCAGGAATATATTCAGACACTTATGAAAATAAAGAATCTCGTATTCGATCTGGGAGGAGTCATTATGACTATTGACCAACCGGCAGCGGTGAAGCGTTTCACAGAATTGGGACTTGTCGATGCAGAACAGCGGCTTGACCCTTATACACAGGCAGGTTTCTTTGGCGAACTTGAGGAAGGGCATATAACTGCTGAAGAATTCCGTTCACGGCTGAGTGATGCCGTTGGACATGAGCTCACGCTTGAACAGTGTGAACACGCATGGAGAGGTTATGTGGGTGAAGTGCCAGTGCGCAATCTTCGTACGCTTGAAAATCTTCGTAGCCGTGGTTTCCGTATGATACTTCTCTCCAATACCAATCCCTTTATGATGCATTGGGCGCTGAGCGACCAGTTCAGTGGCGATGGCCACAGTCTTTCCGACTACTTTGACGCTCTTTATCTTAGTTTCCGCGAGAAAGTAATGAAGCCCAATGAGCATATTTATCGAAAGATGCTTGTCGGAGAGAAGATATTTCCCGATGAAACACTCTTCATCGACGATAGTCCGCGTAATGTGGCTGCTGCCAGCGAATTGGGCATTCATACATTCTGTCCTGTGAATGGTTCGGATTGGACTAAGCGCATTTTTGAGGAAATAGAAGCTATAAAATAGCCAAAAAGTATGAGTTGTGGTTAAATAACTTTAAATATCAATATCTATAAGTTGTATAAAAATAGGTAGTTGGATAATTATTAGTAACTTTGCGCCCGATTTAGTCCGTGGAGGCCCAAATAAGTCACGGCACGGTGTCGTGCGCCTTGCGGAAAAACCCGTTTACAATAATAATAAATGTACGCAATTGTAGAAATCAACGGTCAACAGTTCAAAGCTGAAGAAGGCAAGAAGCTCTTCGTGCATCACATGAAGGATGTTGAGGCAGGCAAGTCTGTTGAATTTGACAAAGTGCTGCTCGTAGACAAAGACGGCAATGTCACGGTAGGTGCACCAACCGTAGAAGGTGCTAAGGTAGTATGTGAGGTTGTAAATCCTCTGGTTAAGGGCGACAAGGTTATCGTCTTCAAGATGAAGCGCCGTAAGGACTATCGCGTTCGCAATGGTCATCGTGCACAGTTCACAGAGGTTGAAATCAAACAAGTAATCGCTTAAATTCAGGAGGAAAGAAGAAATGGCACATAAAAAAGGTGTAGGTAGTTCTAAGAACGGCCGTGAATCAGCTTCGAAAAGATTAGGCGTTAAGATTTGGGGTGGTCAGAAGTGTATCGCTGGTAACATCATCGTTCGTCAGCGTGGCACAAAGCACAACCCTGGTGAGAACGTTGCAATCGGCAAGGACGACACTCTCTATGCTCTTTGCGATGGTATTGTGAATTTCCACAAGGGCCGCAAGGACAAGAGCACAGTGTCTGTAATTCCAGAGGCTGAAGCATAAATATTATTCCAACTTATTCCAAACAAACAACAGGATCCCTGTTCTCTAATTAGAGAGCAGGGATTCTTGCGTTAATGGGGGATGGAGGTAAACTTGGTCGGCAGGTTTGTAGATTCTTGCAAACTAGTCAACATCGATTAGTTGGAAATGCTTGTTGAAGGTCAAATCCAATCCGTTTGCCAATTCTACTTCGTATTCATTTTTCTTGAATTCAATCTTTTTCACCGTCTGTCCTGCATAATTATCCTTCAAGAATTTCGCGATCTGTTGTGGAATCAACGCTGTTGGTACAGCACCTTGCTTGCAGTCAATCTCTGTAAGATTCCCCTTTTTGTCGAATTCCAGCTTCGTGCCATTATGCAGCACAACATCATAGCTTCTGCCGATAATGCCGGATTCAACCGTTGCGAGCATCACCTTCTGGTTGCTGAAATGGTTGCTGATCATGGTTTGGGCCTTGGTGGGGAGTGCATCTACACTGATTGGCTTGTCGTTACCGGCATTTGCAGCAATGTTGCAGGATGCCAGGTAGCAAATGGCAATCATCAAAATCATCAAAGTTCTTTTCATAAGTCACACTTTTTAAGTCAATAATACTCAAGTTAGAAGAGGTGTATAAACCTAACTCAAGTTTCGGATTTAGAATTCAAGCCGTTTGAGCATACTCTCTAAGTGCAGCCAATCTCTTGTCATTCTCAAT
>CAJKDU010000006.1 GCA_905198745.1 uncultured Prevotella sp.
TAAGTTACAAGACTATTTCCGTAAACAAGGAAACAGCTAAGAAAGAGTGGGTCGTTATTGACGCCAGCGATCAGGTTGTAGGTCGTCTTTGCTCTAAGGTAGCCAAGCTGCTTCGCGGAAAGTACAAGCCAACATTCACTCCCCACGTAGATTGTGGAGACAACGTAATCATTATCAATGCTGCCAAGGTGGTGTTCTCCGGCAAGAAGGAGACCGATAAGGTTTACACACGTTATACTGGTTATCCAGGCGGTCAGCGCTTCAATACTCCTGCAGAGCTCCGCAAGCGCAAGGACGGTATGGACAAGATTCTCCGTCACGCAGTGAAGGGTATGCTGCCAAAGGGTCCTCTCGGCCGCAGCCTGCTCGACAACCTCTTCATTTTCGATGGTACAGAGCACAATATGGAAGCTCAGAAGCCAAAGGCAATTGACATTAATCAGTATAAATAATAAGACAAGATGGAAGTAATCAATGCAATCGGTCGCCGCAAGAGCGCTGTAGCTCGTGTATATCTTTCAGAAGGCACCGGCAAAATCACTATAAACAAGAAGGACGTTACTGAGTATTTCCCATCTGCAATTCTGCAGTATGTGGTAAAGCAGCCACTGTTGGCTCTTGAGTCTGTTGAAAAATACGACATTAAGGCAAATCTTGACGGTGGTGGCTTCACAGGCCAGAGCCAGGCTCTTCGTCTTGCTATCGCCCGCGCACTCGTGAAGGTGAACGCAGAAGACAAGAAGACTCTGAAGGACGCAGGCTTCCTCACACGCGACTCTCGTGCTGTTGAGCGTAAGAAGCCAGGTCAGCCAAAGGCTCGTCGTCGCTTCCAGTTCAGCAAGCGTTAATATTATCCCACAGGATAAGGCTGAACATTCGTTTAGTATCCAAACTGGCGAGACTCGTCATGGGACGATTACTCGTTGGCTGGTTCAAACAACTCAAAGGAAAGTAAACAATTTAAAGAAGAAAACAAAATGTCAAGAACTAATTTTGACCAATTACTCAAGGCAGGTTGCCACTTTGGCCACCTCCGTCGCAAGTGGAATCCAGCTATGGCTCCTTACATCTTTATGGAGCGTAACGGTATTCATATCATCGATCTGAACAAGACTGTAGCCAAGATTGACGAGGCTGCAGAAGCATTGAAGCAGATTGCCAAGTCTGGCAAGAAGATCCTGTTCGTCGCTACTAAAAAACAAGCTAAGGACGTAGTTGCCGAGAAGGCAGCTGGCGTGAACATGCCTTACGTTATCGAGCGTTGGCCGGGCGGTATGCTCACCAACTTCCCTACAATCCGCAAGGCTGTGAAGAAAATGACGAACATCGACAAGATGATGAACGACGGCACATTCTCAAACCTTTCCAAGCGAGAGATCCTTCAGATCAATCGCCAGCGTGCAAAGCTTGAGAAGAACCTTGGCTCTATTGCTGACCTCACCCGTCTTCCAAGCGCACTCTTCGTGATTGACGTTTGCAAGGAAGCTATCGCTGTGAAGGAAGCTAACCGCCTGGGTATTCCTGTTTTCGCTATCGTGGACACCAACTCTAATCCTAACAACTTGGATTATGTGATTCCTGCCAACGATGACGCTAAGGACAGCATTGAGGTGATCCTTGACGCTTGCTGCGGTGCTATCGCTGAAGGTCTGGAAGAGCGTAAGGCTGAGAAGGCCGATGAGAAGGCAGCTGCCGAGCAGAACGAAGGCGAAGGCAAGAAGCGTGCTCCCCGCAAGGCTCGCAAAGACGAGGAGGCTCCCAAGGCTGAAGAGCAGGCTCCTGCTGCTGAATAATAAGCAAGAATAAAGGTGATAGGTCAGAAAAGGCCTATCACTTCTTATTATAATCATTAATTTCAAAAGATAAACATCATTATGGCTGTATCTATTGCAGATATCCAGAAAATCCGTAAAATGACCGGTGCAGGTCTTGCAGACTGCAAGAAGGCCCTCACTGAGTCTGACGGTGACTTCGACAAGGCTGTCGAGATTATTCGCGAAAAGGGTCAGGCTATTGCTGCCAAGCGTTCTGACCGTGAAACCGCCAACGGTTGTATCCTCGCCAAGTATGAGAATGGCTTTGCCGCTATCATCGCTTTGAAGTGTGAGACAGACTTCGTTGCCAACGGTGCCGATTATATCAAGTTGACTCAGGACATCCTTAACGTCGCTGTTGCTGCCAAGGCGAAGACTATTGACGAAGTGAAGGAACTCACTCTTGCTGACGGCACAAAGGTTCAGGATGCAGTGATCGCTCGTTCCGGTATTACCGGTGAGAAGATGGAACTCGACGGCTACAACTGGCTCGAGGGTGAGAACATCTCAACCTATGACCACATGGGTAAGCACATCCTCTGCACCATGGTTCAGACCAACAAGCCCGCTGAGGAGCAGGCACACGCTATCGCTATGCAGGTAGCTGCCATGAACCCTGTTGCTCTTGATGAGGCAAGCGTTCCACAGGAAACCAAGGACTCTGAGTTTAAGGTGGCTGTTGAGAAGACCAAGGAAGAGCAGGTGGCAAAGGCTGTTGAGAATGCTCTGAAGAAGGCCGGTTTCAACCTCTACATCGCAGAAAGCGAAGAGCACATCGCCGAAGGTATCCAGAAGGGTAATATCACCGAGGCTCAGGCTGATGAGATTCGCAAGATTAAGGAAGAGACAGCTGCACAGAAGGCTGCCAATCTCCCCGAGCAGATGATTCAGAACATCGCAAAGGGACGTATGGCCAAGTTCTTCAAGGAGTCTTGTCTGCTCGACCAGGAGTTCATCCAGGATTCTAAGCAGACAGTTAAGCAGTATCTTCAGGCTGCTGACAAGGAGCTGACAGTTGTTGCTTTCAAGCGCTTCACTCTCCGTGCAGAATAATTGTCCAAGTAGACATAAACCATATTAAATAGCTTAGGGTGCCGGCTTCAATTAGAAGTTCGGCACCTTTTTTCTTCTTGATACTCTTGTAATTCGGGATTTTTATCTAATTTTGCAAATATAAATCACAATTATGAAGATATTTGCAATAGAAATGAACTATGCTTTGCACAATAAAGAGCTTCATTCTACGTTATCAAAACCAGAGAAACCGGTCATATTCCTCAAGGCAGACTCTGCACTGCTAAAAGACCACAAGCCATTCTTTGTTCCCGACTTTATGGGACGTGTAGACTACGAAACAGAACTTGTGGTGCGTATTTGTCGATTAGGCAAGAGTGTCCCGCAACGTTTTGCTCATCGCTACTATGATGCGGTGACTGTGGGTATAGACTTCACTGCTCGTGACATGCAGCACACGCTACGTGAAAAAGGGCTGCCTTGGGACATCTGTAAGGGGTTCGACGGAGCGGCAACAATAGGCGATTGGGTTGACGTGGATAAGTTTCGTGATATCCAGGCCATTCACTTCCACCTTGATATTAATGGACAGACCGTGCAGGAAGGATGCACGAGCGACATGCTTTACAAGGTTGATGAGATTATCGCCTATATCAGCCAGTTCTATACGCTCAAGACCGGGGACATACTCTATACGGGAACACCAGCAGGCGTGGGGCCTGTACATATTGATGACCACTTGGAGGGATATCTTGAGGATCGGAAGGTGCTTGAGTTCAACTGCAAGTAGTCGATAACATAATTGTTGAACGAATAACAGGAATGGTGAACAGATATAGGCTTTTGTGGGCAATCGTATTGTTTTGGACTTTCGCTCTTTCAGTGAAAGCCCAACTCTTTTTCAATCTTACAGCAGATGAAGTGAAGATTGACAGTGTGTTGCCGCAATTCACCTATTCTTTCGATTTGGGTGAGCACTATGCGGATTCCACATACCATGTCAGCCTTGCTTATCCTGAATTTCTTCCTCTTTCTTCTAATGACCTTGCACAGTATCACAAGGTCGCAGACACTCCGCTGAGCACCCTCCCGGCAATAACCCAACGTGTGGTAGTTAGCAGGAAGAAAGGAAAACTTGAAGTGTCGTTTGTTCCCTTGGTGCAGCGTGAAGGCAAGATACAGTACCTCGTTAGTTTCATGCTAAAGGTCAGTGCCAAAGCCAAGTCTTCTCGCGATAAAGTGCACACTCGTGCCCAGGCAAGTGGTGATGCCACTCAGGCTTCCCGTTATGCCAGTCATTCAGTGCTTGCTTCGGGAAAATGGGCCAAGATTCGTGTGCCCTCATCCGGCATTTTCCAACTTACCTCCGAATTGGTGCGCAAGGCAGGGTTCTCAGACTTGTCTAAAGTCAAGATTTACGGATATGGAGGAGCCTTACAACCTGAGGCCCTCGATGGAGACTATCTCAAGCAAACGGACGACTTGCATGAGGTGGCACAGTGTGTGGTGGGCGACAAACGTCTGTTTTGGGGCAACGGACCTGTATCATGGAATGTTTCTGGAAAGTATTATACTCGTGTTCGCAACTATTGTTCTGATTATGGCTACTATTTCCTGACCGAGAGCAACGGGTCACCGTTGACGGTGGACAGTGTTGCGTTTGTTTCTCCTCACTATCCCTCTGCCGACTACCTGTGTTCTCTCTATGAGAAAGAGAACTATTCTTGGTTTGAGGGTGGAAGAAACCTTTACGACAGTCATGCCATTAATAATCAATCGCCTTATACATTCTCTCTGACCTCCCATGCCAAGCCGCACGATACTGGTGGCAGCAAAGGAGCTGTAACTGTTGTTGTGACGGCTAATGCAGCTGGTGTGGTAAGCGTTTCCATGAACGGACAGGAACTGGGCAAACTTACTTTCGGCAACTTGTCTACTTATGAACGCGGACGTGCTGTAACCCAGACTTATTATGTTGACAATATATTGCCCAATAATGAATTCACGATTACCAACAACACGGTGGCTTCAGAAGTAAGGTTGGATTATGTGTCGGTGATGCTCGACGACGATGAGTTGGCTTCAGGGCCCCAGTTGTTGAAAGACAATTTCCCCGTTCCCGAATACGTTTACAATATCACCAACCAAGACCATCATGCCGACACGTTTGCCGACATGGTCATCGTCATACCGACCACTCAAACTCTTCTTGCCCAAGCCCAACGTCTTGCCGCCAAACATGAGAGCCAAGACGGGCTGCGTGTCCGGATTGTGCCCGCCGATGAACTATTCAATGAGTTCTCAAGCGGTACGCCAGACGTCAATGCCTACCGTCGCTATCTCAAGATGCTCTATGACCGGGCAGAGACTGAAGCAGACATGCCCAAGTATCTGCTGCTCTTTGGTGACGCCCTGTGGGATAACCGCATGAACACTTCTTCCCTGAAAAGCTATTCTCCAGACAATTTCCTGCTCGCCTATGAGAGCGAAAACTCGTTCAGCAAGACAGACTCTTATGCCGACGACGGATTTTTCGCTTTGCTTGACGATGGAGAGGGTGTTCACAGTGGTAGCGGCATGAGTGACAAATACGACATTGGAGTAGGGCGCTTTCCTGTGCGCAATGTTGTGGAAGCCAAGGCTATGGTTGACAAGACGATAGCTTATATGGAGAACAAGAACATGGGCGCTTGGCAAAATATCCTCATGTTCATGGGAGACGACGGGCACAACACAGCTTCCAGTCGGGAAAACAGCATTCACATGCAGGATGCCGACAATGCAGCCAAGGTTGCCGAGGCTGCTTCTTCCGCTTTTGACGTGAAGCGCGTGATGTGGGATGCCTATACCCGCGAGTCTTCTTCAACCGGCGATTCCTACCCTGAAGTGGAACAAATTATTAAGAACCAGCAGGCGGCAGGTGCCTTGGTCATGGATTATTCCGGACATGCTGCCGAGCAAAGCCTCTCGCACGAAATGGTGCTCAAGTTGAGCGATTTCAACGGATTTGCCAATAAGAATTACCCTCTGTGGATTACGGCAGCCTGCGATGTGGCGCCTTTTGACGGTACTGTGCAGAATATAGGCGAGAATGCCGTGCTTAATGCCAATGGAGGAGCTGTGGCTTTCTTTGCTGCCGGCAAGACCGTATACCAGCCGCTCAACGCACAAATCAACCAAGCATTCTTGCGCTATGCACTTAATCTTATAGACGGCAAGCGTCCTACGCTGGGCTATGCCTTGATGAAGGGCAAGAACAGCCTGAGCACAACGGGCTCCCAGGCCTATATCAATAAGGTGCAGTATATTCTTTTGGGCGATCCTGCCCTTGCCCTTAACATACCCACAATGTCGGTAGTGGTGGATTCTATCAATGGTCAGGTGCCAACCTCTGAACACAAGGTTAGCATGAAAACGGGTATGGTTGTGAGTGTGGATGGGCACGTGGAGCAGGCCGGCGTGGCGGTTGATGGCTTTACCGGATTGGTCAACCTGAAGGTGTTCGACTCCAAGGAACTTGTCGTTTGCAAGGGCAATGACCCGTTGACCACCGAGATATTCCAGTTCTATGACCGGCAGAAGGTGCTCTACAATGGCACAGACAGCGTCAAGGCAGGCAGATTCCATGTAACTTTTGCCGTGCCGCAAGACATCAACTATTCCGGTGAGACTGGCAAGATGACACTCTATGCCTATAATGCGGATGGCGGTAAACAGGCGCACGGCTCTGAAGAGAGGTTTGTTGTGGCAGGTGGCGAGGCTTTGGATAATGATTCCATAGGTCCCTCTATCTACTGCTACCTTAACTCTCCATCGTTCGTGGATGGCGGCAGTGTGAATCCGGCTCCCTATTTCGTGGCGAACATTTCCGACAAAGACGGCATCAACGCTTCCGGCAACGGCATTGGTCATGACCTGGAACTTGTCATTGACGGAGAACTTCAGAAGACCTATAATCTCAATGAGCGTTTCCAATACGACTTCGGCTCCTATACCAAAGGAACCACTTCCTGTTTTATACCTGAGTTGAGTGAAGGCATGCACAAATTGAAGTTCCGGGCTTGGGATATACTCAACAATTCTTCCACTGTCGAACTCACCTTCAAGGTGGTCAAGGGGTTACAGCCCAACTTGCTCAATCTCAGTTGCACCAGCAATCCTGCCCGTACCTCTACCACCTTTATACTCTCACACGACCGTGCGGGCAGCAATATAGATGTGGAGATAGAAGTGTTTGACATGACGGGGCGTATTCTTTGGAGCCATCAGGAAAGCGGAGTGGCAGAGCAGAGCACCTATACGGTGGATTGGGATCTTACTACCAATGCAGGAAGTAAACTCTCCACAGGAGTCTATCTCTATCGTGCCCGCTTGTCATCCAACGGAAGCAGTAAGGCATCGAAGGCAAAGAAACTCATCGTGATAGGCAATAATTAGCAACAAATAGAGTTATTAAGACATGAAACAACTCCAAAAGATATTCATTGCAGGACTCGTCCTTTTCTCGTGTGTTCTCACGGCGAGTGCGCAAGACAAGAAGGACATGTTTAATCCCGAACGCACGTCTGTCACTTCTCAGTCCATAGCTCCCGATGCCCGTGCCGGCGGTATGGGTGACATAGGTGCCGCTACCGATCCAGACGTGGCTTCGCAATATTGGAATCCCGCCAAGTATCCATTCACGATATCCCGTGCCGGTGTGTCGCTCAACTATACACCGTGGCTTCGGCAGTTGGTCAACGACATCGACCTCGCTTATTTGGTGGGATACTATCGCATTGGCGACTATTCTGCCGTCTCGGGTTCGCTCCGCTATTTCTCTTTAGGCGAGGTGATGACTTCCGAGAGTGATGACGCTATGACCATCAATCCCTACGAAATGTCTATCGACGTAGCTTATTCGCTGATGCTGAGCGAGCACTTCTCACTCGGCGCTGCCGTGCGCTGGATTTATTCCGACCTGTCGGACAAGTACAGTGACGATACCAAGCCGGGGTCTGCCTTTGCTGCCGACCTGTCCTGCTACTATCAGAATTACCTCAATATAGGAAGTAGAGAATGTCAGTTGGGCTTGGGATTGAACATCAGTAACATCGGTAGCAAGATAACCATGGGCACTGACGATCGCAGTGAGTTCTTGCCCACCAATATGCGACTGGGAGCCTCGCTGATGGTGCCCATCGACGAATATAACCGCTTCACCATTGCCGCCGATGCCAACAAACTCCTCGTCCCTACCTATCCGCAGAAGGAAACAGACGAGAGCAACGAAGACTATCAGAACCGCTTGCAGAAAGACTATTACGATGTGTCGAGTATCAGCGGCATCTTCAAGAGCTTTGGCGATGCACCCAATGGATTTAAGGAAGAACTTCAGGAGATAAGTTGGAGCGTCGGTGCAGAATATGTCTACAATGACAAGTTCTCTCTTCGTGCCGGTTATCACCATGAAAGCGAGAACAAGGGCAACCGCAAATATTTCACTGTTGGCGCTGGATTCAAGATGAGTGCATTCTCGTTGGATGCCGGCTATGTAATTGCTACCGCCAAGAGCAACCCGCTCGATCAGACTTTGCGCTTCTCGCTCAGTTTCGACCTTGATGGCATCAAGGACTTGTTCCACAGATAAACGGCCATGACAGTCGTTCGATTTATCCATTGACAAAACACAGATGATATGAAAATAAGAGTAGGATTCGGCTACGACGTACATAAACTTGTGCCTGGCCGTGACTTGTGGCTGGGCGGTGTCCGGATAGAACACAGTATGGGACTTTTGGGGCATAGCGATGCCGACGTGCTGATACACGCCATCTGCGACGCCCTGCTGGGTGCCGCCAACATGCGTGACATCGGCTACCATTTCCCCGATACGGCAGCTTCAACGCTTGACATAGACAGTAAGATACTGCTTCGCGACACCATGCGACTCATTGGTGAGAAAGGCTATCGCTTGGGAAATGTGGATGCCACCGTGTGTGCAGAGCATCCCAAACTCAATCCGCATGTAGAGCGGATGAAAGCCTGCCTGGCAGAAGTCATGCAGACAGATGTGGACAATATCTCCATCAAGGCCACCACAACAGAAAAATTAGGATTCACCGGTCGCGAGGAAGGCATCAGTGCCTACGCCACCGTACTGATAGAAAAGGACTAAAAAAGCATACGGCACAACTCTCAGCGAGCTGTGCCGTATTTATTTAAACTAAAAATCCTTTTCAAATCAAAGGGAACCTCACGGTCCACCTTTGTCGTCCAATTAAACAATCAGTTTAATTACCTTAATCTAATAACTAAAAACCTAAATCTATTACTACTAACCTAAACAATCTATTAACCTTTTGACGCTGCAAATTTACATTTTATTCTTGAACTATCCACATATTTCTTGTAAATATTATAGTTTATTAAGTCTTGCTTGCCGCTAAATGGCTAATTGATGGTCTGTTTGTTAAGTATAGTGTGCAATTCACAATCTATCTGTGCCCAAGTGTTGCAGGGCATCGGCTTCACTGGACGTGCCGTTGTTGGGAATAGCGGAAAAAATTATTTTCAAACGCTTCGCTTACTCGGATTTTTGCACTAACTTTGTGGGCAAAGACAAACCTTATGCGCGTACTGATAGTAAACACAAGTGAGAAAAAGGGTGGGGCGGCAGTTGCCGCCAACCGGTTAACCGAGGCTCTTATCAACAATGGAGTCAAGGCCAAGTTGCTCGTGATGGAGAAACAGACTCAGTCCATATATGTCGCTTCATGCGTAAGCAGATGGTGGGGGATGTTCTGTTTCATTCTTGAGCGCCTTGTCATCTGGATCGCCAACCTCTTCAGTCGCAAGAATCTTTACACCGTTTCCATTGCCAACACAGGCAACGACATTACCCGGACACCTGAATTCCGTGAGGCAGATGTCATTCATCTGCATTGGGTCAACCAGGGCTTTCTTTCTCTTCGTTCTCTCCGCAAGATTCTCGACAGCGGCAAGCCCGTGGTGTGGACTATGCACGACATGTGGCCCTGCACTTCCATCTGCCATTATTCCTACGGCTGCATGCGCTTTCGTGACGACTGTGGCGAATGTCCCTTCCTTCGTTTTCCCGGTCGGCATGACCTCTCGTGGAAGGTGATGAAGAAGAAGGTGCGGCTGATGAAAGGACACCGCATCAACATGGTGGCGGTGAGCAATTGGCTTGCTGACCAGGCACGACAAAGCGCAGTGACCAAGTATCAGAACATATCGGTCATACCCAATGCCCTTTCCCTCTCCCATTTCCATGTCCTTTCGCGAAGCAATAGCCGTGAGCTACTCGCTCTTCCCGACGATCGCAAAATCATTGTTTTCGGAGCCGCACGTGTGGACGCCCCCATCAAGGGACTGCACTATTTGCTCGATGCCGTCCAGTTGCTTCTCGACCGGAAGACGTTCCGCAGCGAACAACTCTATCTCGTGCTCTTCGGTGGCATCAAGGACGAGGCGGTACTCAAGCGCATACCGATAGACCACAGCTATCTGGGCTTTGTTGACGAAGACGACCTTTCCGCCATCTATTCTGCCTCCAATGTGCTCGTTTCTTCATCTCTCTACGAAACATTCGGACAGACCCTCATTGAAGCACAGGCTTGCGGATGCATCCCTGTGTCTTTCAACAACAGCGGACAAAGAGACATCATTGACCATAAGGTCAACGGCTATCTTGCCGACTACAAGTCGGTGGAGAGTCTTGCCGACGGACTTGAGTGGGGGCTTAATGCCGACATCCCTGCTGCCCAGCTGCGCAACAATGTCATTCGGAAATATTCAGAGAGCGTAGTAGCCAAGAGCTACATAGAACTCTATAATCAAATAGCCAAGACAAAAGCATGATCAAGTTTACCCTCATCACCATTACCTACAATGCCGAACCGGTGCTCCTTCGCACGCTCGACAGCGTGCTCAACCAAGACTGGCGTATGGTGGAGCACATTATCATTGACGGCGCATCCACCGACGGCACGCTCCAGATGGCGAAGGATTATATGGAACGTTCCTACGCCTCGGGCAATGGGCACGACGTGCGCATTGTCTCTGAACCCGACAACGGCATTTATGACGCCATGAACAAAGGGCTTGCCCAGGCTTCAGGCGATTACATCTGCTTTCTCAATGCCGGCGATGCTCTGCCTTCCGCCGACACCTTGTCTGCCATAGTCCGTCAATCCGGCATCACTCCCGGACTTCCCGGCCAAGCCTTTCCCGCAGTGCTTTATGGCGACACCCACGTGGTCGACGGCAACGGGCATTTCCTCTACCGCCGCCGACTCTCTCCGCCCGAAAACCTCACATGGCGTTCCTTCCGCCACGGCATGCTCGTCTGTCACCAGGCATTCTATGCCCGCACCGACATTGCCAGGCAGGTGCCCTACGACCTCAGCTACCGCTATTCTGCCGATGTAGATTGGTGCATCCGGGTGATGCGCCTTGCTGCCGACCTTCATCTCCCGCTGAAGAATGTGCACGCCGTCGTGGCCAACTATCTGGAAGAAGGAACCACCACACGCCATCACCGGGCTTCGCTCCGTGAACGTTATCACATCATGTGCAAGTACTACGGACGTCTTTCCACCATGTGCATGCACCTGTGGTTCGCCATCCGCAACATTATCAAATAACTCAACTTATTATGAACAAGAAAACCATTTCATCCCTGCTGGCAGTCCTCCTCTGTTGTCTGCTTCCCTCCGTCGCCCTCTCGCGCCATGCGGTGACTGACGGACTGGTGGATGCCATGACCGGTGCCAGCGAACAGGCCGAAGAAAAACAGCAGCCCGTGAACGGCACGGGCAATCTCCAGAAGGGAGACTACGGCTATCTCTATTGTCACATGAGCGACAAGGGCGAGTGGACAGCCTTTGCCATTAGCCGTGACGGCTATCACTATGAAGACATCATTGGCGGCAAACCCATTTTCGACCCTGCCAAACATGCCCGTATCGAAGGCGGAACCCGTGATGCCTATATCTGCCGCACTCACGACGGCAAGGGCTATCTCATGGTGACCACCGACATGAGCAACGCCAAGTCGCGCACGTGGAACAACTTCGGCATCGACCTGCTCCGCAGCAACGACCTCATTAATTGGACATCGGTGACGTTCGACTTCCGCAAAGGTCCCTCCATATTCTGCGACCCGGAGTCGCCAGACTGCTATAAAGACTATTCCACCATTAGCCGCGTATGGGCACCACAGATATTCTGGGATCCCAGCTACCGCTGGAGCAACGGCAAGAAGGGCGGCTACATGATTTACTATTCCCTGCTAAACCGCAACGAGGAAGGCTACGACCGCATGTACTATTCCTATGCCGACGAGACTTTCACCAAGATTACCAAGCCTCGTCTGCTCTTCGATTGGGGCTATGCCACCATTGATGCCGACATCAACTATCTGCCTTCCGACGGACTCTACCATATGCTCATCAAGAAAGAGGGCGGCAAGCCTGGCATTTATACCGCTACAGCCAAGTCGATTACCGGTCCGTGGAGCAATCCCGTGGAAGACGACTACGTGAGTTTCGAGGGCAAGAAGAAATGTGAGGGCAGTTCGGCCTTCCAGCTCATCGGTGACGACACGTGGCGTGTGGCATACATAGAATACTCCTCTCGGCCGAAACACTACCGCATTTGTAAGGCCGACAAGTACCTTCGCAACTTTTCTGATCCCGTCGATATCGAGGGCGTGACAGGTCCGCAGCACGGTTCCTTCATGCGTCTCACCAAGAAAGAATATCAACGGCTGAAACAGTGGTCGGACAGCCAGAAAGAAAAATAGCCAACCTTATTTATATAACCACACACCTTGGTGGAGGCTACGCTTTTCCTGCTGTTTTGTCCCTTCTGTTGCCTTTCAGGCACATTGTCGTAGTGTAACTCGCCTATTAACGCTCCGTAAGTCTACGACTAACACACCCTTACTGGCACACTAATGAACTTTCTATCGTATGGAAAGGTTCGTTAGTGTGCCAGTAACGTATAAACGGGTAAGCCTCTTGCCGGTAACTGTCCACAGATCCAATCGTCCAATATCCCCGTTTTCCCCTTCCTTTTAGGAGTCTTCATTTGTTGAATGTGGCTTTTTCTCCCGACGAAAGTGTAAAATTTGAACTCTTTTAACTTAAAGAATGTGTGCGTACACACTATGAGACGCCCTGTTGAAACGTACTAATTACGCTTAAAAACGTGCACTTTTGTACGCGTTGGATGATATATGTACAATTTGGATATGCTTATAATATAGGAATGTTTTATCTTTGTCACACATTTTTAGCAATCGAATACATAAAACCAAAAAATAACAAAACCAGTAATCAGCCATGGGGAGAAAAGCCTCCTCTGAGCTCTTTACCTTACAAAACCATCCAAGAATGAACAATAACAAGATCCTGAAATGTTCAGTTCTACCCTTGGCATTGTGTTTCTCGACGATGACCTTCTCGCCGTTGTTCGTGCAGAAGGCAGCAGCTGAGATACAGAAGGTGCAACAGGGCGAACTTGTGAAAGGTACAGTTGTCGACGATATGGGCGAGCCCGTTATCGGCGCAAGTGTAGTTGTTGTAGGTGGCAATGCCACCTTAGGTGCCATTACCGACATTGACGGTAACTTCGCCATCAAGGTGAAGCCGGGCCAGAAACTCAAGATAACCTATGTGGGTTACAAGGAGTCCATCGTTGTAGCAAAGCAAGGAATGAGGGTGCAGCTGAAAAGTGCAGACCAGACACTTGATGAAGTGACGGTCGTGGCATACGGCGTCCAGAAGAAAGTGACTGTGACAGGTGCCCTTTCTTCCATTAAGAGTGATGACCTGACTCGTACTCCTGTATCTTCTGTGAACAATGTGTTGGCAGGACAACTTTCAGGTGTGACCACCGTGCAGTATTCCGGTGAGCCCGGATCCGATGCCGCCTCCATTTTCGTGCGTGGTAAAGGAAGCTGGGTAGACTCAAATCCTCTTATCCAGGTAGATGGAGTGGAACGCTCCATGAGCGACATTGACCCGAACGAAATCGAAAGCGTTACCGTGCTGAAGGATGCTTCCGCCACTGCCGTTTTCGGTATTCGTGGTGCCAATGGCGTTGTGCTGATTACTACCAAGCGTGGTAAGGAGGGCAAGGCTAAAATCACGGCGTCTACCTCTTTCTCCGCATTGACTCCGACAAAGATGGTTGAGCAGGCGTCTTCTTACGACTATGCCAACTTCTATAACCAACTGAGAGAAAACGACGGCTTGAAAGCCATGTTCTTGCCGAGCGTTGTCCAGAAATTCAAGGATGGTTCCGACCCTATTCGTTTCCCGAACACGCGTTGGGCTGATTACATCATGAAAGATGTGACCATGCAGACACAAAGCAATGTCAACATCTCTGGCGGCACCAAGAACGTACGCTACTTCATCAGTGCCGGTATGTTCACCCAGGGAGGCTTGTTCAAGGGCTTTGAGCAGAGCTATGTCAACGACTATCGCTACAAGCGCTTCAACTATCGTGCCAACCTCGACCTCGATCTGACCAAGACAACCACACTCAGTGTTAATCTGGCTGGTATGACGGACGAGGCTAAGAAACCGTATACGAGTCAAGGTTCTTCAGGTATGATTAAGAACATCTATTATGCTACCCCATTCTCGAGCCCTGGCATTGTTGATGGTCGTTTCATTACAAACGGAACGAACAGCGACGATAATGCAGACGGCAGTATGCTGCCATTCATTGGCAGCAATGGTATGGCATACTACGGATCGGGCTTTTCCAATACCAATGTCAACAAGTTGAGCATGGATGTGAAGCTTACGCAAAAGCTTGATTTCATTACCAAGGGTTTGTCTTGGCACATCAAGGGCTCTTACAACAGCTCCTACTCGGTGTATAAAACAGGCTCTGCTTCTATAGCCACTTATACCCCTGTATATAAAAAGGTGCTTGATGAAGACGGCAACGTTGTGCTCGATGAAAATGGCGAGCCTACGTATGAGATGCTCTACCGCAAGGCTGGCGATACGACAAACCCATCTTACGGAACTTCTACCGGCAAGGGACGTGACTGGTATGTTGAGACTGCATTCAACTATAGTCGCACCTTTGGCTTGCATACCGTATCCGGACTGTTGCTCTACAACCAGAGCAAGCAATACTACTACAGCTCTTCCTATGCCGACATTCCCCGCACATACGTTGGTCTTGTTGCCCGTGTGACTTACGACTGGAATCACCGCTATATGGCAGAGTTCGACTTCGGTTATAACGGCTCTGAAAACTTCGCTCCCGAACGTCGTTACGGTTCATTCCCTGCAGGTTCTGTGGGATGGCTCATCAGTGACGAACCTTTCTTCAAGCCTTTGAAGAAGGTGGTGTCTTTCCTCAAGCTCCGCGGTTCTTGGGGTTTGGTAGGTAGCGACAAGATCGGAACTCGCTTCGCCTATCTTCCTGATCCTTACAATGTTAACCAGACAGCGTTGTTCGATCGTACCAGCTTTGATAGCGGCGCTTACGGATACATCTTTGGTACTCGCTATGGACAGGTTTCCGAGAATGCCAAGTATGGTGCCGTGGAAGGTGCCAAGAACAATCCTCTTGTTACATGGGAAACAGCCTTCAAGCAGGACTATGGTGTAGACATCAATTTCTTCAACGAACGTCTCCGCGCCACATTCGACTACTATCATGAGAGTCGTAAGGACATCTTCCTTAGCGACGGAACCGTTCCTGCCATTGTCGGCTTCACTCCTCCAAAGTCAAACCTCGGTAAGGCCGAATCTTGGGGCTACGAAGTGTCATTGGGCTGGAACGACAAGATTGGTGACAACTTCCGCTATTGGGCAAAGATGAACCTCTCTTACAACCAAAACAAGGTGATTGAAATGAAGGAGGCTCCTCAGAACAACGAATACCAGTACTCCAAGAATCACCGCATAGGTTCCCGTTCACAGTTGAAGTTCTGGAAGTTCTATTATGAAGGTGCCGAGGCCGACTATGAAAAGGAATTCGGTTCTCCATTCCCCAAGCAGAAGGTAGACAAGCTGGAATACGGCGATGCCGTATATGTAGACCTTGACAAGAACGGTGTGATTGACGGTAATGATAACAGCCGCGATTACGGTTATACTGACGATCCTCAATACATTGTCGGCCTGAACCTCGGGTTCCAGTGGAAGAACTTGAGCTTCAGTGCACAGTTGACAGGCGCATGGAATGTGAGCCGTATGATTGAAGACGTGTTCCGCCAGCCGTTCAAGAGCAATAATTCCACTACAGAGGGTGGTTTGCTTCAGTATCACGTAGACAACACCTGGACCAAGGAAAACCCGTCACAGGGAGCCGAGTATCCACGTGCCACAAGGAACAATGCCGACCAAAACTATGCAACTTCCACTCTCTATGAGAAAGATGCCAAGTATCTGCGTCTGAAGACCTTGCAGGTGGCTTACGACTTCCACTTCCCGTTTATGAAAGTGCTGGGCTTGAACCAATTGCAGCTCTCTTTGAGTGGCTACAATCTTTTCACACTGACTCCTTACAAATGGGGCGATCCGGAGACACGTGCTTCCAATGCACCCTCTTACCCACTCCAGAGAACCTATACAGCCAGTCTTAAAATCGGATTCTAAACGTAATGACCAATATGAAACTATATAACAAACTTTATACAGGGTTGGCAGGCATGATGCTTGGAGCATCTGTCTTTACGGCTTGTACTGACAAGATTGCTTTCGGCAATGCCTTCCAGCAGAAGCCGTCAGGCTCCACGGTGACCAAGGATACCGTGTTCAATAGTCCTACCTATACAGAGCAATTCCTGACGTCTATCTATGCTTTGCAATATTACGGATTGCCATATAATAATAAGTGTGGAAACAGTGCCAGTCCATGGACCGGTAAATTCGACCAGCTGACAGACTGCTGGTTGATGCATTGGGATTCCAATACTATTTGGAATGAATATTATTCGGGCACGCTTGATGCCACTAAGACCCCATTGTTGAGCTACACCCAAGATAATGTTTGGCAAGCTGTTCGTGCAGGCTGGTTGCTCTTAGAGAATGTAGACAATGTGCCGGGCTTGTCTGAAGAAAAGAAAGCTTCTTTCAAGGCACAGGCCAAGTGCCTGATTGCCGCACGTTATTTCGACTTGTTTGCCGTTTATGGCGGTCTTCCTATTGTTGACCATGCTTTTGAAGGCACAGAGTCATCTTACAGTTTGCCGCGTGCCACGGTCGAGGAGACTGTGAACTTTATGGTAGGCTTGCTGGATGATGCCATCAACTCAAATGCTCTCCTCTGGGCATATGATGGCAATACGACAGAAACCGACGCTGCCAATAACACAGGCCGTTGGACCCAGGCTGGAGCTGAAGCCTTGAAGGCAAAGATTCTTACCTTTGCCGCTTCTCCTCTTTATAATGCCGACCAGGGCTATTATGGTGGAACTTCCGAAGCAGAACAGAATCATCTTGTATGGTATGGCAATTTCGACCAACAGCGTTGGCAGCGGGCACTGGAGGCCTGTGAGAAGTTCTTTGCCGATGTGAAGAGCAAGGGCCATTATCAGTTGGTCACTACCGATTATCTTGGCTTGAGGAATAGCAATGACACCTATCGTTTGGCTTATCGCCGTGGCTACATTGACCATTCAAGCCCTGAGATTCTGCATTCTGTGCGTGTGCATGGTTACGACTCTTATGGATCCAAGTCTTATGTATGGCATGCTTGGCTCGACAACCCTGCCCGTTTGAACTGTCTGCCTACCGAGGAATACGTAGAGTTGTTCCCCTGGTCATCCGGTCAGCCATTTAATTGGGACAAGGATATGGCCTCTGGCAAAATCCAGGGCTCCAACGGCAAACTCTTCTATCAGTATAAGTCAAGGATGGGTGTGATGACTAAAACACCGCAACGCGACCCCCGTCTCTACGAAGAGTGTATCGTGACAGGCCAGAACTATTCTTTGGACGGTACCACAGGAAAGGCAAATGGCGACATATATGAATTGTGGGTTGGTGGCTATGACGCTGCATCCAATGTCGCAACATGGGATGAGAAAAGCCAGCAACTGAAGATGACCGAGGCTTTGTCCAAGCGTTACGCTTCAGGCTTTGATTGCAACAAGTATTATATAGGTACCGATTACCAGCGTACCTTCTGGACACAGTGGAGCTATCTCAGCTTGAACGAGATGTATCTGATGTATGCCGAATGTCTGGCACAATGCGACAGACTGACGGAAGCTCTTGCACAGGTCAATGTCGTTCGCAAGCGTGTTGGCTTGGGCAATACGGAAACCTACACACCGTCGCTCAAGACAGACAAGGCAGGCCTCATAGACGAAATACTCAACGAGCGTGCCCGCGAATTGGGCTTGAGCAACAATCACTACTATGACATGATTCGCTACAAGAAAGGCGAATGGATGACCAAGCCATTGCATGGATTGCTTACCTTCCGTATGCAGAAGAATGCTGAAGGTAAATGGGTACGTGTGTATCGCCCTTGGAAGGGTGACGACAAGAACGCCAACGAGGCAGAACCCTCACGCTTTGAGTATGAAAAGTTTGAAATATCCAACCGCAAGCATGCCTTGTGGGGACAGGATCCTACATCGCAGACAGTGACAAAATGGTTCCTTTGGCCTTTCCCGCAGACGGAAATCAACAAGAACTACGGATTGATTCAGAACCCGGGTTGGTAATCGATTTACTTCATTTAATACTTGAATAAGTTATGAACAAGAAAAACATATATGCGCTGTCGTTGCTGGTAGGCTCTGTCCTGCCGGTAACAGCACAGACAGACAGTCTGTCTTTTGCCAAGCAGAAGATAGAGGTCGGCGCTAACAAAGACTTCACTCGTGACCAGTCTACAGCTGCTGTCACCATTATCAAGAGTGGCGACGTGAACAAACGTTCCGCCAAGAATATAGGAAATTCTATCATCGGACAAGGTGGCAACGGCTTGGTGTCGCTTCAGAATGCCGGAACGTATTTCAGCAGCAATCCCACTTTCTATGTGCGCGGTTTGCAGAGCATCAGTTCCAGCTCTCCGCTTATCCTTGTCGATGGCATCGAGCGCAACATTACTGCAGTAGACCCCTCGGAGGTTGACCATGTGGCCATACTCAAGGATGCAGCAGCCGTGGCTCTCTACGGCAACAAAGGCATTAACGGAGTCGTGGAGATTGTCACCAAGCGAGGTAAGTATAATGCGCGTGAGATTACGGTCAACTATGACCATCTGTTCAATTATCAGATTGATCGACCCAAGTTCATCAATGCCCAGACTTATGCCAAGGCCATGAATGAGGCAGTGGGCTATGAGTCTCCCGGCAAGGTGAAATACACACCTGCTGAGGTGGAGGCCTTCGGTAGCGGAAAATTCCCCGATCTCTATCCCAACGTAAACTGGGTGGACGAAACCTTCCGTCATCACGGGGTTACCAACAAAATAGGTGCCGAAGTGACTGGCGGTGGCGACAAGTTCCGTTACTACACAGGCATCAACTTGCTGTCTGACAAGGGATTCATCAAGAATACCACAGACGACAACAACAATAATACGCAAGACAAGTATGTAAGAGCCAATCTTCGCATCAACTTGGATATAGACTTGACACCGACCACTCTCTTGAAGGTGAATACCTTGGGCATGCTGAGTGAAATGTCACGTCCCGGCGGCGAAAGCCTAAACCTCTGGAGCTTGCCTTATTCGCTTCCTTCTGCAGCCTTCCCGATCAAGTTCAAGAGTACAGGCGATTGGGGTGGCAGTTCTACATGGTCGGGTGTGAACAACCCGATAGCTAACACTGCTGGTGCAGCCTACTATAAAATCCATGAGCGCGCACTCTTTGCCGACATGACACTCAAGCAGGATTTGGGCATGTTCTGGAAGGGCTTGAGTGCTACAGCACGTATGGGCTATGACACCTATTCCACCATTTACGAAGACCATAGTAAGGATTTCGTTTATGGCTTCTACGCTCCATCTTCCTGGGCAGACGGCACACCGACAGCAGGCGCATACTCCACTGGCGGCAAGGCCGGCACCCAAGGTACTGGTGCCAATACGAAGGCTTATGAGCGTCGGTTCCATTTTGACGGAGGCTTGAATTTCGAACGCTATATCACACCTCTGGATTACCTCTTCTCTTCATTGAAATATGTCTATGAGTATGAAGACTATACAGGTCTGAACACAACCGTATACCGCCAGAATGCCACATGGCTTACGCATTATGCCTATAAGAACCGCTACATTGCAGAGATGGCTATGGTGTTGACTGGTTCCAGCCGTTTGGCTCCTGGCGACAAGTGGTCGTTCGCTCCCACCTTCAGTGGCGCTTGGGTAGCCAGCAATGAAAACTGGATGAAGAATGTGAAGTGGGTGAACTTCTTGAAGTTCCGCGCTTCTTATGGCCGCATAAATGCAGATTATCTGCCAGGTTCCAATATGGATGTCTGGACCTATTACACACAGTATTACACCACCAATGGCGTGACCTATCCTTTCGATTCAGGTTATGGTTCTTCGTTCGGCGGTACGACCATCGGCCAGTTGGCAACAGCCAATCCTACTCACGAGAAGTCTGACAAGTACAACATCGGTCTGGATGCCACACTCTTCGGTGGTCTCGATTTGCAGATTGACGCCTACTATCAGCGTCGTTCAGATATCTGGTGCGATGGCTCGAGTGTCTATGGTGCCATTATCGGAAGTACCAAATCAGACCAGTCGTTCGGCGCTCCTTATGTGAACCAGGGACGTGTCAATCACTGGGGCTTTGAGGCCGCTGCCGACTACACCCACAAATTCGGTGAGGTGCAGTTCAACATCGGTGCCACGGTAGCGCTCAACAAGAGCAAGATTAAGGATATGGCTGAAGAACCGAGAGCCTACAGCAATCTGGTGCGCACAGGTAGTCCCATCAGCTATATTTCCGGATTGAAAGCCATCGGACTTTTCCAGAGCAAGGAAGAAATAGCCAACAGCCCGACGCAGACTTTCGGCGATGTGCTTCCCGGCGACATCAAGTATGAGGATGTGAACCATGACGGCAAGATTGACAACAACGACTATGTACGCATCGGCCACAGCACTGTTTGTCCTGAACTTTACTACACTTGCCATATAGGTGCCGAGTGGAAAGGTTTTGGATTCGACGCCATGTTCCAGGGAGTCGGCAGATATTCAGCCATGCTCAACACATCTGGTTATTACTGGGGATTGGTCAACAACACCTCTCTCTCTCAGTATGTGTATGACAATCGCTGGACGGAGCAGAATCCTAACGCCGAGTTCCCTCGCTTGAGCAGTTCTTCCAATAAGAACAACTATGTGGCAAGTACCTTCTGGCTTCGTGACCGTTCTTTCTTCAAGCTTCGCAATGTGGAAGTTTACTACAACTTCTCCAAGAATCTCTTGAAACAGACTGGTTTCATCAATGCTGCCAAGTTGTATGTACGTGGTACAGACCTCTTCACGCTTGATCACCTCAATTCGGTTGATGCAGAATACTTCGGTACTGCCAGCCCATTGACCCGTAGTGTGATTGTGGGAGCGTCGGTAACTTTCTAAACAAGTTTAAAAAGATAAGATTATGAAACTGAAAAATATATTATTCGCCACCACATTGGGCGTAACGGCCTTGAGTTCCTGTTCAGACAAGATGGACTACAAGGAATACAATGGCTATGATGCGGAATATATCCAGAAGATGTTCAGTCGTGTGGGTGGTCTGATGACTTATATATATAGTGACTTTGACAATGATTGGGGCAACTATGGCGGTGCTGTGCTTGGTTCGGCGACCGACGAGTCTGTTTATTCGCATCCCGGTGCAGCCATAGAGGATTTCTATAATGGTTCCTGGAGCCCGACCAACGCTTACCAAAGTGTATGGAACACGGCATGGAACGGAATTTCCTATTGCAATTTGGTTCTCGACAAGTTCATGGGTCTTACCTTTCCTGAATACACACTCGATGTGCACTATAAGGAAGAGATGGCACAGTATAAGAACTATGAGTATGAGGCACGCTTTGCCAGAGCCTATTTCTATTTTGAATTGGTGCGCCAGTACAAGAATGTGCCTTTGAAACTACATGATATGACGGCGGACGAAGCCAACAAACTTCCTCAGTCGTCTTCAGACGAAGTGTTCAAGTTTATTGATGATGAATGTGCCGAGATTCAAGACAAAATCGTAAAGGATTACACCGCTGTGGGTTATCCTTCTGTGGCTGAAACTGGCCGTGCCGGCAAGTTGGCAGTTATGGCACTCCGTGCCCGTGCAGCCCTTTACCATGCCAGTCCGCTGTTCAATACAAACAATGACAAGACCTTGTGGTTCACGGCAGCCAAACTTTGCCAGGACGTACTCGATGAAGCTCAGAACGAAGGCAAGTCGCTCGCCAGGGATTACAGCAAACTCTTCCTGGCCGATGGTATGAAGGATGTGGACACACAAAAGGAATTCATCTTCGGTAGCCGTTCTACTACAGCCCGCAATACTTTTGAGAAGTATAACTTCCCAATTGGTATGGAGAATGCAGGCGGTGGAAACTGCCCTACACAGAACCTTGTGGATGCTTTTGAAATGAGCAATGGTAAGGCCATCAATGAAGAGGGAAGCGGTTATGACCCGCAGAATCCTTACAGCAATCGCGACAAGCGTCTGTCCTGGATTGTGGCTTGCAATGGAGAGCAATGGCCTAATTCCATCAAATCTCCATTGGAAACGTATGTTGGCGGAGCTAACTCCTCAAGTGTGACCTATGGCACACCTACCAGCTATTATCTGAAGAAGTATGTGAACCCGACACTGGTGATCGGCAACACGAACCCTGGTACTGCCGCACACATTTGGGTCATCTTCCGCTTGGCAGAGTTCTATCTTGATTATGCCGAGGCCGTGATGAATTTCACTGGCGACGGCTATACCAAGCCTCAGGGCCTGAAGTATACAGCAGCCCAAGCCATCAATGTGGTTCGCAAGCGTGCTGGCCAGCCCGATATGGAAACAGGTCTTGCTTTTGACCAGTTCAAGAAAAAATATGAAAACGAGCGTTTCGTGGAACTCGCCTTTGAGGGACACCGTTTCTTCGACCTCCGTCGCTGGAAGAATGCCCCTGAATATCTTACAACTATTCGCAAGATGACCATCACAAAGGCTGATGACGGCACACTGACATTTACCCCGGGTGTGCTTGAAACCCGCACATGGGAGAACAAATGGTATCTGTTCCCGTTCCCCCAGAAAGACGTGCTCAATTGCGGATACACACAGAATGAGGGTTGGTAAAAACATAACTTGATGGGTTGGGGATTGTTCCCCAACCCATATATAACAACGAATCATTATTTATAAATTCTAAAATCAAGAACTATGAGAAAGTTTTATCTCTTAATTGTGGCGCTCTGCGTGATGGCATTGAGCGCACAGGCTGGTGTCAAGGTTCTTTACAACCAAAACTACCAGACAGTATCTGATGCTTCGGCCTCAGGATGGGTAGGTCAGGTGTCTGACGGCTTATCTATAGGCAGCACTGATGACGGTACAAAGTTCGTACAGTATTCTACAGGAGCCAACAACGACCGTTCTGCCCATTTGATTTGGGGCAGCGACTTGCTGTCGGGCATTTCTTCTTATACATTGACTTTTTATTTCAACATTATTCAGTTTGGCCAAAATCACACTACCAGTGAAATAGCCGTTATGTCGAATGAAAACACTTGCGTCGATGGCCCTAACTCCAATTTCCGTTACCCGTATATCACCAAGAACAAGGCCAATGAGGTGAACAACAACTGGCTCTTTGATTTGACACAGTTGGCACAATATGACGCTGACAACAAACAAACAGGTATTTCGGCAACGGGTGACCAGCCTTTCGCAGTCAATGGTGATTCTACCAATACGGTTAATTTGACTGCTGGAATGTTCTATTGCGTAACATTGAATGTAGATACAGAGGCAAAAACTGTAGAATATGATGTGTCAACTGTAGCCGGTAATAACGTGACATCAGGTGTTTATGAGGTGAAAGACGATCGCAACATGAGTGCTACCGGTCTTTATTACTTAGGTGGCCGCTACCAGAATATCGCTCGATTCACTGAAATCAATATCCAGACTGAGGTTGCCGGAGATTTCGCCAACAAGCCAACTGCTTCCTTGACTGGTATCAACAACCATCAGCGTGTTTACAATTTAGGTTTCATGGAAGGTGAAACACTCCATTATATTTATAATGGTGGTGAGGAGCAAATTATTTCTTACGATGATTGTGACGGAAACTATGTTTGGAGCAACAACCCCAACTATGATCCTGAAAAGGAGGATGCCGTTACAGACGCTTGTTCTAATGGTACCTTGGAAATCTGGACAACTGTGGGCGATGCGGCATCTGAACATGAGACTGTTGAAGTGTCCAATGACCTGGTTGCCTTGCCTGAAGTAACTGCAGACATTGTGAAAGTGGAAGTGGGCTTTGGCAAGACCTATAAACTGACTGCAAGCAATGCAGACGTGCCTTTGCAGCCTACACTTTTCCTCGATTATACCTTTACTCCGGAAAGTGGTGATGTATTGACAGGTAAGAACTTGGCTTCAGGTTCTGAAGTGACACTTCCTGGCAAGGGCATTCTCACAGTCACAACAAAGACATTGGGTTATGCATCTGCAACCACAACCATAGAGAACAATATCGAGTATGAAATCTCTAAAGATTTCAATTTCGCCCACATGGGTGAGGCAGATTTCAGCAAGGCTGGTTTCTCTGCAGATGGCAATGTTACCGGTAACTATGCCACTTATGGACGCCTTTACTATTATGATGCCGCCAGCTATGGTGAGACAGAAGAAGAGCACAAGGCTGCTAAGATGACATATAGCGAGATTCCTCAGTTCACCAAGAAATCTTCAGAGTTTACAGACGGTGTTCTTGTTGATGGTGTTACATTTACAGCTATTCCTTCAGTAAACGTCCACTTCTATCAAGGCGTAGGCGTGGTTCTTGAAGGAAGAAAGGGCGATTACATGACTGGTAATTGGATTTCCTCTCTTTATCTTACTGTAGACGGTACACAGGAAAGTGACATTGTGGCTGTAAGTGGTTATAAAAACTATGGTTCTAATGCATTGCATCCTGTTGTTGCCGACCAGGCTGCTTTCCTTGCAAGCGACAATGCTCCTGTAATAAGCATTCTGAAGGGCACCGACCAGATCGGTCTTTACCGCATTTCTGACTGCTTGGCTCGTATTTGCGTCTACAGCGTGAAGGGTGGAGCAGGCATCAAGGATGTGAATGCTGCTGAGAAGGTGGCCAAGGACGATGTTTACTACACTATCAGCGGTGTTAAACTTCCTGCACGACCAACCCAGAAGGGCATCTACATCAAGAATGGCAAGGCAGTAGTAATCAAGTAATGATATGAATTATTCTGTGAAATGCAGAATTTAGAATAATAATCCATTCCGGGAGGGTAAGTCATGAAAAGCATACCTTCCCGGGATTTTGTCTTTAAATAAACAAGTACGTATGAAAAAGATTGTGACTACGGTAATGGCATTCCTGCTCACCATGTCGGCACAGGCACAGCGCACTGTCGACAAGCTGGATCACGGTTTGGTGGCAGTGAAAACGTCGGGTGGCGTGTTTTGTTCCTGGCGTATCAATGGAGAGGAGTATTATGACGTGGCATATAACCTCTATCGTGATGGGGTGAAGCTCAACACCGAACCATTGACGGTTTCCAATTATACTGATGTGTCGGGTACTGTTTCAAGCAAGTACACTGTTAAAGCAGTGGTTAGAGGACAAGAACAAACCACTGCTTCTGCAGCTGTGACACCTTTGACTAACAATTATAAGGAAATCAAAATTGCCGAGGTACCATCCAATATTGACGGAAGAAACATTTCCGGTGACTATGAACCCAATGACGCCATTGTGGCTGATGTGGATGGAGACGGTGAGATGGAAATCTTGCTAAAACTCCGCAACACCAAAGATGCAGCCAACAGTTACCCTGTTGAAGGTAAGGACTTTGATATTATACAGATATATAAGCAGAATGGCAAATTGTTGTGGTGGATTGACTGTGGACCGAATATGGTTGACTTCCAAAGCAATGAAATCAATATTGCAGCTTATGACTGGGATCAAGACGGCAAGGCAGAATGTGTGCTCCGTGGAGCTGACGGTATGGTCATTCACATGGCTGACGGTACTACCAAGACCATTGGTGATGCCAGCGTGAACACACGTGGCGACTTGGTGCGTTCTTCTGCCATGACTTTCACCCATACAGGAGCTGAATACCTTCTCTACCTCAACGGTGAAACCGGTAAACCTTATTCTGTCAGCGAATATCCGTTGAAACGGTTGGAGAGCGGCGAAACCAATTTGAAAAAGGCGTGGGGTGACGAATATGGTCATCGCAGTTCCAAGAACTTCTTTGGCGCTCCTTATCTTGACGGACGCAAACCGAGCATCTTCCTGGCACGTGGCATCTATACCCGTCATAAGATGATTGCTTACGATGTAGACCCCGCAACACATGAACTGAAGGAACGTTGGCGCTGGGTGAACAATACGCCGGGCAGTCCTTGGTATGGACAAGGCTACCACAACTATACCATAGCTGATGTGGATTGGGACGGAAGAGATGAGATCGTATTCGGTTCAATGGTGATAGACGACAACGGGCATGGACTGAGCACCACAGGTCTTGGTCATGGCGATGCCCATCATGTTGGCGATTTCAATCCTTATGTTCATGGGCAGGAAATTGCAGCCTGCAACGAGGACCTTCCTTCCAACAACTATCGTGATGCCACAACCAGCAAGATTTATTACCGCTTGGCAGGAGGTTCTGACGATGGTCGTTCCATGGCAGGTAATTTCACGGATGATGTCATTGGCGGACAGTTCTACAGCGGTCATGAGAGCAGCTTGATTGGTTGCGTGTCCAATAAAAGTACAGGACTGCCCACCAACAATGTAACACTGAACTTCCGTATCTATTGGGATGGTGATTTACTCGACGAGACATTTAATGGTATGGAAGTCCGTAATTCTGCGGGCGTTATCTATAAATATGGCAAGGGGAAAATTGAAACCTTCACGGGTGTACTTACCAATAACGACACCAAGGCTACCCCCTGTTTCCAGGGCGACATCTTTGGCGATTGGCGTGAAGAGGTAATTATGCGTTCCGCCGACAACAAGAGCATACGCATCTATACCACCACTATACCTACGGAACATCGCAATTACACATTGTTGCATGATCCCCAGTATCGCAACGCCATGATAACCCAGATGAACGGCTACAACCCGACACCTCACGTGAGTTATTTCCTCGGTGAAAAGGAAGGCATCACCATGGCTCCTCCTGCACCTATCATGACCGACAAGAATGAAGTGGCAAACGGCGGCAGTATCACCTCGGCTACCAACGACAAGCAAGTGATTCTTGCAGAGACGGGTGACGCCACTGTCAACGTGGCCGATGGTGCTTCTCCTTACATCTTCTTCGACAATGCTCCTACTTGGGTGCAGGGACATGACGACAATGACAACATTACGACCACAACTTATAAGCATACCCTTACAGGTGGCGCCTTTGCCGGTGAGATGCGACTCGTGAAACTGGGCGACGGTGAACTGACCTTGCCTACGGTAGAGCAGAAGTATACGGGCAATACCGAGGTGTGGGCAGGTACAGTCAATTTCAACGGAACCATGACCGGCAGTCATGTATGGTTGAACCGCTTCGCCGTTCTCAATTCTGACGGCGGCAAGTTCCCCAAAGGCATTGAAGCCGATTATGGTGCCACGATACGTCCAGGTGGCGCATCAAAAGTGGGAAGGATAGAAACCAATGAACTGAAATTGAACTTCGGTTCCATCGTTGAGTTTGATATCGACGCCAATGGCAATGCCGACCAGTTGGTGGCAGACGCCATGAAGATAGAAAAGAAAGATTGGACTGATGGACCGGAGTATCTTGCTCCCCGTTTCAATTTCATTCTCCCGGAATCTCTTGTAGCAGGCACCTATCAGTTGGCCAAAGTAGGAAAGATTGATGGCGATTTGAAAGACATTGTCCTTACTGGAATGAAGGGACACAAGGCTTCTCTGAAGTATGAAAACGGTACGATTTCGCTTGTCGTGGAAGACATGCGTGCTGCAACATCTGTTGTTTGGACTGCCGAGGAAGACAATACTTGGCAATTGGCAGAAAAGAGCAACTTCAAGAAGCAGGCAGACAATGCTGCTGACGTTTTCGTGTCTGGTGATCATGTCATATTCAATGATGAGGCCAAGAACACTACGGTGCAGTTGACGGATGATGTGGCTCCAGCAACCGTTGAGTTTGACAACAGTAATGCTGAATACACCTTGACCGGCAGTCATTCACTTATTGACAATGTGGATATAGTCAAAAACGGTGACGGTAACGTGAACATTACGAATGAAAACACGTTCAAGGGGTCAGTTACGGTGAACAAGGGAAGTCTCACAGTCAATACGCTGGGTCAGGTAGACGGTGTGAATACAGGAGCCTTGGGCCTCTATACCAACAAGGTGACCCTCAACGGCGGCACATTGATACCCGCCAAGACGATGACCACTGCACATCCTGTGGCATTAGGCAGTAATGGTGGCACTATCAATACTCCAAGCAATGTGACTATGACCATGACCGGTTCCATCAGTGGAACGGGTAACGTGTTGACAAAAGAGGGCGATGGAACCCTCGTTCTCGCTCCGTCGGCCAGCTACAGCAAACTGATTGTCAATGGCGGAACCGTGAAGAGTTCTGAACCTGGCTCAACCAGACATGCCTATCCTACAACGATTGTGTTGAACGATGCAACGCTGAGAGATGCCGATGGAATCGGAACGGAAAGTTCTTCCTCACATACGGCCAACGTTGAAGTGCCGGAAGGAAAGTCGTATTGGTATCTTGATTCTCGTTGCAATTACAGCGGTACGTTGAAGGGTGCTGGTACCTTGAATGTGGGCGTTACGAGTGTGCGCTCCTATATGAAAGGCAATTGGTCACAGTTTACAGGTACTGTGAATTTCAATGCAAGCAAGACGGGCCAGTATACTCCTCACCTTGTGTGGGATAATACCTATGGCTTGAAGAATGCCACGGTTGGTGTGTACTGTGAGGTTTCCAACAACGACAAATCTGTCACTTTGGGTAATCTTGTCGGCAATGGACAATTGTTCGGCAAAGGTACTTGGACCATTGGCAGCTTGAACGAAGACGTCAAGTACACTGGAAAGATTGACGGAGGAAAGATTGTCAAGACCGGCGACGGCTTATGGACGATGTCTTCGCTGCCCACCAATCTTTCGGGTGCATCCTCGGTGAACGGTGGTGTGCTTAATTTAAGCAATTCTGCCAAGAAAGAGCAATTCTTCGGTTCCTATTCAACGACAGTGTCGGGCACTGGAACATTGGCAGGTCAGGCACTGCTATATGGCATTACCGTTAATGCCGGCGGTACGTTGAAGCCCGGAAACTATACATCTTCCATTCCTACAGGTTCATTGAAGACAACCTCGGGCGTGTTCTGTAACGTAGGTTCAAAGGCGAAGTTCTTCTTGTATAACAACAAGAACGGTGCCACAAGCCGTTCTTATCTGGAGGTCGGCGGCACATTCCAACTGAATGGCGACCTTGTGGTTGAGGCTTATTCCAAGTACGCTCCAAAGGCAGGAGACAGTTTCACTCTGTGGACTGCAAACAACTTCATGGGTACGCCTTCAAGTGTCACTCTGCCGAAACTTCCGTCTAATCTCGCATGGGATACTTCGGACTTGTATAAGACGACAGGTGTTCTTAAGGTCGTGGCTGCAACAGGCATTTCTCAACTGGGTGTCAACGATGAATTCACTGGCTCCGTTTATACCGTGGGCGGCGTGAAGGTTGGCGAACTGACCACTACCAAGGCTACTGCCCTGAAAGACCTCAAGACGATGGGCGTTGCCAGTGGCATCTATTTCATCCGTGTCGCGGGAGAAACATTGAAGTATACAGTGAAATAAACTTGAAACATGAACAAATACATTCATTTCATGGCATGGAGCCTTGTCGCCATTTTGGTGGCGATAGGCTTCAATGCCTGCTCTGAAGAGTCAACTTCGAATGGCGCCTATGGCAATGTAAAGGCAACTTTCGACAAGATGAAAGGAGACTACAAGGGCAAGTTTTCCAAGGCAAACGGTACGCTTCAGGAACTTTCGTTCACCATAGACCAGCAAGCTAATGTGGTTGTCGCGTCCTTTCCGTTAGACAACGTGATGGCGAAACTTTATCCGAACGATTACGAACATGTAACTTACTCGGGCGAGGCGTTAAACTATACTTGTTCCATAGACAGTGTGGGCATACCAGCCGATGGCCAGTTGAGTTTCGTCACAAGTGACGACTTGGCCAAGAGCAGGGTGGATTTTTCTTACACGAAAGACAACCAGTCGCATAACGGTTACATATTGGTGAAGACAAAAGGGGTTTACAACTCCCTGATGAATGCGTTGTCCATCAATTTCATTGTAACGGATTTGATAGTTGACAATACTGACTATACGTCAGCCTTGTGCCCGGTAAATACTTACATAGACATTGCACAGCATCAATAGAATCGTTGACAGTTAAACAAGAAAGGGTCTCTGCGAAATGTTCCGCAGAGACCCTTTCTGTTATTTCCCGTATTTGCTTGGCGGCACACCATACTTGCTCTTGAAGCATCGGTAGAAGTAGGTGGCGTTGACGAAGCCCACGCGTTCGCTTATTTCGGCTATGGTTTGTTCGCCTTTCACAATCATTTGGGCAGCGAGGGTGAGGCGCTCGTTCTGTATATATGAGTTGGGTGACACGCCCATAATCTCCTTGGTGCGGTTGTAGAGTTTGGTGCGGCCCATGTTCATCAGTTCCGCCAACTGGTCCACGTTGAACTCTTGGTCGCTAATGTGCTGTCTGACGATGAGTTCAAGACGCTCCTTGAACGTCTTGTCCACTGCCGACATGAGAATCTGGTAGGGAGCGTCTTCCCCCGTGTCTTCCTTTTGCTCCTTTTCCTTCTTTGTTGCATGTTGCTTCTTGTCGGCAGCAATAAACTGCAGGGCGCGTGCCACGAGCAGTTTGAAGTTGCATGGCTTCACCATGTAGTCGTCCACAAACGACTTGTAGGCTTTCAGCTTGTGGCTGGCATCGTCGTAGGCAGTAAGCATGATGAACGGAATGGATTGGGTTTCGGAACTCGACTTCAATGCCGAGGCTATTTCATAGCCGTTCATTTCGGGGAGCATGATGTCGCAGATGACCAGTGCCGGATGCTCCTTGACCACAGCCTCGTAGCCGGCCTTTCCGTTCATGTAGCCTTGCACGTTGAAGTAGACAGACACCTCTTTCTTGATTTGTTCCATCATGTCGGGATCGTCCTCAATGACTATCACGTTGACATCGTTGATGGGTTGTGGCATCATTTCCTTTACCAGGTCGTCAGTCTCCGTGGCATCAATGGATTTGGTGTCGATGGCTATGTTGTCAATGCGTTCTTCTTCCGTGTAGGCATTGTCATCCATCGGCATGGCAATCGTGAAGATGCATCCGCCGTCTTCGCTTGCCTTTTGATAGCTGAGGCTTCCTTTGTGAAGCATCGCCATTTGGTGTGCCGTATAGAGTCCGATGCCCATGCCGCCACGCGACACGTAGCCGTGCATGAAGGGCTTGAACAGTTCGGCTTCCTGTTCCTTGCTGATGCCGGGTCCGTTGTCGGCAACGGTGATGAGCAATATGTTGCCGGAAGGAGCAATCTTCAGGGTGACGATGCCTTTCTCCGGAGTGTATTTCACGGCATTGCTGAGCAGGTTATATACAATGGTCTCCATCTTTTGATGGTCGAAATACAAATCGCACGTCTTGGCAAATGGCGTGAATGTCATCATAATGTTCTTTTGCCGTGCCATGGTCCACAAGTCCTGATAGATGTCTTTCACGAAAGCAATGATGTCTCCCTTCGATACGGCAAGCCGCATGTTATCGGTGCTCACCTTGCGGAAGTCCATCAGTTGGTTGACCAGGCGCATCAGCCGGTGTGTACCGCGGTTGATGGCTTGCAGTGTAGACCTCGACACATTTCCTTGCCCGTTGCTTGTGATCTTGTCCACGGCATTCTGTATGATGGTGATGGGGGTGCGGAATTCATGCGAGATGTGCGTGAAGAAATCAATGCGGAACTCGGAAATCTGTTTCTCCATGGCCATCTGTTGGTGCAGCAACATCCGCTCTCTTCCGCTCTTGTAGATGTAGTAGACGGTGGCACCGATGGCGAGCAGATAAAATATCCACGCCAGCCAGGTGTTGTACCATGGCTCGCGAATGACGATGTGGAGCACTGTCTCTTCGCTCCATTGGTTGTCACTCCTGAGCATACGCAGATGGAGGGTGTAGCGTCCGGGTGAGAGGTCGCTGTAGTCAGCGTGGTTGACGCTCGTGGCAGGGCGCCATGAGTCGTCCACGCCGTCGAGGTAGTATTGGAACAATGTGGACTGCCGTTGTGGATATTCAAAGCTGGAGAAGTAAATGGACAGTGTGTTCTTGTCGTGCGGCAATTTGATTTCCCTTGTGTGGCTCAAGGCCTCCGAGAGAAGTTGCAGGTCTTTCTCGTCGTAGATGGACACGCCATTGATGGACAGATCGGTCACGACAGCTCGCTTTTCCGTACTTTGTGTCGCTGCCTCTTTTTGCGGATTAACCACGGCCAGCCCGTTGGCAGTACCGAAAAGCATGCGGCCATCGGGCAGTGTGGCCGAACAGTTCTCGCTGAATGTGTTGCCGTTCATCACGTCACTCAGCATGTAGGTCTTGACCTGGCGCACACGGTGGTTAATGCGCGACATGCCTTCTTCCGTTCCCACCCATATATAGCCGTATCGGTCTTCGCTAAGCTGGCGCACATTGTTGTTGACCAGTCCGCTATTGGTGTCGTATATCTTGTAGCTCAGTTGGTGAGTCTTGGCATTGTAGGTGCATCTTGCCACGCCGCCGACGAATCCAAACCATATAGATCCGTCGTGGGCTGCAAGGATGCAGACAATCTCGTCGTAGGGGAACTTGCCGTTGTAGGTGTTGAATATTTCGAACGACCGGTCGCTGACGTTCCGCTTGCGGGTGTCAACCATATAGATGCCTTTGTCGGTGGCCAGCCACAGTAAACCGTTCTTGGTGAGCTGCAGGTCGTGTATGCGGCTTTCGCTATTGTTGCGGTTGAGCAGGGTGGCGAACTTCAGTTTTCCGTAGTCGAGTGTCTTGCCGATGGACGGCGTGAGCAACAAGCCGCTTTCCCATGTAGCTATCCATGTACGCCCGAATTTGTCGGTGGCAAAGTCGTAGATGCTGTTGGACGGCACGTGGTGCACCTTGTCACTTATCTGGTATCTGATGCCGTCAAGAAACAGACCGGCACCTTTGGTGCCTATCCACGTGTGTCCGCTTGGCGTGGTGTGGTAGGCATAGACACAGGCAGGCGTTTCACCGACCAATTGAATGGTGCCGCTTTGCGGGTGATAGGTATAGAGCTTGTTCTCCTTGGTGCTAAGCATCACCTTCTGTGGCGTTGCCACGTCAAGATGGCGCACCAGATTGCTCCATTCGCTGGGGTCGCCCGGTTCGGGCTTCAGATATTCCACGCCATAGCCCACCTCCTCTTTAAGACAGAAGATTCCGTTCTCGGAAGATATCCAGATGGTGTTGTCCTTGCTGATGTATATGCTCAGCAGAAAGTTGGAGCTGATGACAGGGTTTGCATCGTAGGCAGAAAACTGCTGCAATTGGTCGTCGTGTGGGTCGTAGACAAAGAGTCCGCCACCATAAGAAGCAATGAAGAAGCGTCCTCTGTGGTCACGTTCCACGGTGAAGATGCGGTCGCGCCCGTTGATGTAGTTCTTATTGTCGAGCAGGTGGAGTTGTTTCTTCCATCCTTTTGGACCGAACAGATAGAGGTTGCCCTGCTTGTCGTTGAGGCACTTGTAGCCGGGAATGGAATTCTTCTCCATGGCGTATGGAATCTGTATTTCTGAGTGGGAGAATACTCCTGTCCTCAAGTCCATGCGGAAGGTCTCTTGCTCGGTGAATATATACCATCCGCCGTTCCATATCATGGAACTCCTTGACTTGCCGGCAAAGCCCGTCATGGAGGGCAGGTGCGACTTTCGTGCCAAACGTCCGTCCGTACGGTATAAGTAGGCGTCGTCTTCTTCCGTGAGTATGGCGAAATAGTCTGTTCCTGTCGTGGTTGTTTTGACGTGCTTGCCTGTAGCAATGGCAGTACGCTTGCCGTTGGGGGCTATGCGCACCACACCCCGTGCGGTGGAAATCCAAATGTTGTGGTGGGCGTCTTCATCCACGTTCAGCTTTTCCTGACTGGGCAACTGGCGATTGGCGGTTGTGTAGTCGTGGATGGAAAACTCTCCATTATTATAAATAATGTGGCGCACGCCGTTCTTGGCATCAAAGAGCCACATACCATTGGAGGCTTGGTAGCGGTTGAAATACTGTCGTTCGCAGTCGTTGCGGTTTGTGTAGTCACGGAACTTACCCAATCTGAGGTCGTAGCAATACAGGGTGTGCTGTGGCGTGTAGGTCCACAGCAGTTTGTCTTTGGGGTCGCAGAACAACAGTGACAGATGTGAGGAAGTCTTTTGGTTCGGGTCGTGACTCATCGAGCGGAAGGTGAGAAACGAATAGCCATCGTAGCGCGTGAGTCCGTTGGACGAGGCTATCCACATAAAACCATCGTCGTCTTGTATCACGCTGTTCACCGTGTTGCCCAGCAATCCGTCTCTCACCGACAGGCGTTCGCCGCGCAGATGGATGACGGCGGATTCTGCAAGGGCAGAATAGAGAAGAAACAGAAGCGCTAATGTGGCAACGGTGTATGTCTTTTTCATTTGAATGTGCGTTAGTTTGGGGCTACAAACTTACGTATATTTTTTGACTTATAAGAACATTTTGTCGGGAAATGTACAAATTGTCCGCATTGGGCACGGGAATATGTGAATGTTATTAATGATTTTCGTACAATTGTATAATAGGGGAAAAGGCGGTTTCACCTAATTTTGCACTAAAACCAATAATAACAAACTCTTATGAATATCAAAATTCTCTCCGTCGCATTGGCACTTTGTCTTTCCTTGAATGTCAATGCAAAGAAAGTGAAGAAAGATGTCTTCCCCGACGGAACCCCGGTTCCTGCATGGTTCAGCGATACGGCAAGGGTGGATGTGAGCACTCTTGGCAAGCAGTATGTCATCACTGATTATGGCGTGAAGACCGACAGCACCATTGTGCAGACCGAGGCTATTCAACGTGTCATTGACGAGGCTGCCCAGCAGGGTGGCGGTGTCGTGGTCATACCACAGGGCACATTCCTCAGCGGCTCACTCTTCTTCAAGCAGGGCACACACCTGCATGTGGCAGAAGGTGGCAAACTGAAAGGTGTGGATGCCATCAAGTACTACAAGATTCTGAAGACCCGTATGGAGGGTCAGACGCTTAACTATTTTGCTGCCCTGGTGAATGCCG
This sequence comes from uncultured Prevotella sp., assembly GCA_905198745.1. Taxonomy (GTDB): domain Bacteria; phylum Bacteroidota; class Bacteroidia; order Bacteroidales; family Bacteroidaceae; genus Prevotella. Next base: position 35,457 of record CAJKDU010000006.1, read on the forward strand.
ACGGATTGAATGGTTTTACCATTTCGGGTAAAGGCACCATTGACGGTAACGGCAAGCGCTTTTGGGAGGAGTTCTGGATTCGCCGCAAGGTGAACGCCAAATGCACTAACCTTGAGGCACTGCGTCCGCGACTGGTCTACATTTCCAACAGCACGAACGTTACCGTGCAGGATGTGCGCTTGCACAACAGTCCCTTCTGGACCAACCACCTTTATCATTGCGACCATGTGAAGTATATCGGCTGCGACATCTTTGCGCCCACCACAGGCGTGAAGGCTCCCAGTTCCGATGCTATCGACATAGATTTCTGCCACGACATCCTGGTGCAAGGCTGTACCATGAGTGTCAACGACGATGCCGTGGTGCTCAAGGGCGGCAAGGGTACGTTTGTAGACAAAGACCCCACCAATGGTCCCAACTATAATGTCATCATTCAAGACTGTAAGTATGGCGTGGTTCATGGTTGCCTGACGTTGGGCAGCGAATCTTTCCAGGACCGCAACATCATTCTGCGCCGCTGCAGCATCAAGAACGCTAACCGTGTGGTGTGGTTCAAGATGCGTCCCGACACACCGCAGAAATATGAGTACACCACGGTGGAAGACATCACCGGCAACTGCAACAGTTTTGTGGTGGTGCGTCCCTGGACACAGTTCTACAACCTGGAGAAGCGTGACGACATGCCGCTGTCAGAGTGCAGCAACATTGTGATTCGCAACATCAATGTCAAGTCGCGCAATTTCTTCGACATAGGCACTTCCGACAAGTATGCCTTGAAAACCTTTACCTTCGAGAACTGCCGGGTGGAGGACGAGAAGCAAGCTTTCGACAGTTCGCTTATTGAAGGCTGCAAGGTAATCAATGTGGTTATCAACGGACAAAAGATGAAATAATGGAAAATACTTTCTTATTATCAATAGTGTTCTGTGCGCTGTTGGGGACAGCTCCCGCAGCAGCGCAGAACACATCTGCTTTTCAGATGGAACCACTTGGCCGTGGTGTGGTGGCTTTGCCTGCCGCTCATGAGGGCGTCTTTGTGAGTTGGCGCGTGCTGGGCACCGACGACAACGCCACATGCTTCGACCTGCTTCGTAACGGCCAGCCCATAGCCAAGGGATTGCGCGTCAGCAATTTCACCGACAAGGGTGGAAGTGAAAAAGACCTCTATCAGGTAGTAGTGCGCAAAGCCGACGGGCAGCAAGAAGTTTCGCAGCAGGTGACGCCTTGGACCGACTTGTTCATGCAGATTCCGCTCAACCGCCCACAGGGTGGCACCACTCCCGACGGCAGAACCTACAACTATCGTCCCAACGACTGCAGTGTGGGCGATGTGGATGGCGACGGTGAGTATGAGCTTATTCTCAAGTGGGACCCCTCCAATTCCAAAGACAATTCTTTCCACGGATATACTGGTGACGTGATACTCGACTGCTACAAGTTGAACGGACAGCAGTTGTGGCGCATCAATCTCGGCAAGAACATCCGTGCAGGTGCCCACTACACCCAGTTCCTCGTCTATGATTTCGACGGTGACGGCAAGGCGGAAATGATATGCAAGACTGCTCCCGGTTCTGTCGACGGCAAGGGCCACTTCGTGTCGGCTTGTGCCACCGATGAGGCCATCAGGCAGTGTGATAACCAGGCTGACTACCGTACTGAGAATGGACGCATCCTCACGGGTGAAGAATTTCTCACCGTGTTTCGTGGTGCCGACGGCTCTGCCGTCCACACGGTGTGGTATAATCCCAACCGCAACTTCGGTCTGGGAGGCAAGGCTGCATATGGTGATTGGGGCGACCAAAACTATCAGGGCAATCGTGGCGAGCGCTTCCTGGCCTGTGTGGCTTATCTCGATGGTGCCGACAAGTTGCCGTCTGCGGTGATGTGCCGCGGCTATTACACACCTTCCTATCTCTGGGCGGTGGACTTCGACGGTCGTCACTTGAAGACCAAATGGCTCCACAGCTCGCTTACCTCCGACCACTGGACCGTGACCGACGGCGAAGGAAACATAGTCAGGGAAGCCCATGGACTTCAAGCCACTGCCTACGGGCAGGGTGCCCACAGCCTGGCTGTGGCAGACGTTGACGGCGACGGCTGCGACGAAATCACCTATGGCTCGGCTGCCATCAACAACGACGGAACGTTGCTCTATTCCACCGGACTGGGGCATGGAGACGCCCAGCATCTGGCCGACCTTGATCCTGACCGACCGGGACTTGAATACTACATGGTGCACGAACGCGCGCCTTATGGCGACGACCTGCGGGATGCCCGCACCGGAGAAATCCTCTTCCGCAGCTACGACCGCGAAGACACGGGCAGAGGACTGTCTGCCGACATCGATGCCAAGCACCGTGGCTACGAGTTCTGGTGCTCTGCCAATCCCGGAGTTTATGACTGTAAGGGAAACAAGATTGCGCGCGCCCATCTGCCCAAGAACTTCCGCATCTATTGGGACGGTGACCTGCAGGACGAACTGCTTGGCAACTGGGGACCTCCGTTTTTCGTTCCTTATCTTGTCAAGTGGAACGGCAAGAAGGGCTTAACCTTGCCGCTAAGCAACGGCAAGCAGCTCTATGAGATGGGTCACAGTGTCAGCTGCAACGGTTCCAAGGCAACACCCTGCCTGCAGGCCGACCTGTTTGGCGACTGGCGCGAGGAAATCATCTTTTGGGACAGTTCGGATGCCAGCCACCTGAATGTCTTCACTACCAATACGCCTACCGACTATCGGGTGCCTACACTCATGCATGATCATGTCTACCGTATGGGCATAGCGTGGCAGAATGTTGCTTACAATCAACCTCCGCACTTGGGCTACTATCTGCCCGACGCTGTGGCTAAATGGGGAAATCCAACTTCTAAATAGTATAGTTATGAAAAAGATATTTGCAGCGTTGTCATTATTGGCAACCGTCTCGTCGGCTTCTGCCCAGGTGGCCAAGCCGATGGAAGATGTCAACCACGTGGTGGATTTGACACTCGACAGCCTGAACAAGGCCGAAATGGCTCGTGTGCCGGCAGGCTCCAGCCGAAAGGGTAACAATCCGGTGCTCTTCCTTGTGGGCAATTCTACCATGCGCAACGGTACGCTGGGCAATGGCAATAATGGTCAGTGGGGATGGGGATTCTTTGAGCACATGTTCTTCGACCCGTCCAAGATTACCGTTGAGAACCAGGCTTTGGGCGGCACCAGCAGCCGCACGTTCTATACCCGCCTGTGGAGTGGAGTCAAGTCTGGCATCCGCAAGGGCGACTGGGTGATTATTTCCATCGGCCACAACGACAATGGCCCTTATGACAGTGGGCGTGCACGTGCCAGTATTCCCGGCATAGGCAACGATTCGCTTCCTGTGACCATCAAGGAGACAGGAGTGAAGGAAACCGTTTATACCTACGGCGAATATATGCGCCGCTATATCCGCGAGACCAAGGCTTTGGGCGCTCATCCCATCCTGATGTCGCTCACACCGCGCGACGCTTACGATGCTGACGGAAAGATAGTCCGTGTGAACAAGACCTTCGGCTTGTGGGCCAAGCAGGTGGCTGAGCAGGAGCATGTGCCGTTTGTCGACCTGAACGAGATTTCCGCTTCCAAGCTCGACAAGTATGGCCGTTGGAAAGAACATTACCATTTCTACACCGACCACATCCATACCAGCCGCTTCGGTGCGATGATGAACGCACGTTCGGCTGCCGAGGGCATCTATGAAAGCAAGGATCCGCAGCTGGCTCCTCTGCAGGCCATGATGGTCAACGTGATTCCCGATACGGTGGAGGTGAAACGTGAGAACGGAAAACCCGTGGTCTTCATCACGGGCGACAGCACCGTGAAGAATACGGACAAGGATCCAGACGGCATGTGGGGATGGGGCTCACAGGCCTACACGGTGTTCAATCCCAAGAAGATCACGTGCGTGAACTGTGCCAAGGCAGGACGTAGCACGCGCACCTATCTCAATGAAGGTCGTTGGGACAAGGTCTACAACAGCGTGAAGCCCGGCGACTATGTGCTCATACAGTTCGGCCACAACGACATAGGCCCCATCGACAATCAGAAAATGCGTGGCGTCATTGCTTGCACTGCTGACACCAGCCACGTGTATAAACTGGCTGGATCGGGCACCTATGAGGTGGTATACTCGTTCGGATGGTACCTGAAGAAGTTCATCCAGGATGTGCGCGAGAAGGGCGGAACGCCTATTCTCCTTTCGCTCACTCCCCGCAACGAGTGGCCCAAAGGCAAGATCGAACGCCGCAACGACACCTATGGAAAGTGGTATCGTGAGGTGGCTAAGGAAACTGGCGTGGAACTGGTGGATGTGCACAACATCTCTGCCGATTTCCTCGACAAGAAGGGACAAGAGAAGGCTAAAGCCTACTATAACCACGACCACACCCACACCTCGTTGCTCGGCGCTAAGATGAATGCCAAGAGTGTGGCAAAGGGACTGAAACAAATCAAGAGTCCTTTGGCCAAGTACCTGAAATAACGGATTGTTTACATGGCTTATCCAAAAACGGAAGTGCGGTGTTCTCCTTGTGACGAACATCGCACTTCTGTTTTGAATACATGAAAGTGTTTTTTCCAAAATATCTATCACCTATCACTTTTGAAGCACAAACAGCTTGTATAACAGAGCTTTGTGGATTTTGCCCGTCTTACATCCATCACTTATCCATCACTTATCCATCACTTGCTGCATTTCTGATTTTAGTGGTTTCCCCCTAAACAGCTGATTTTATGGCCGGTGCTTGGCTTGCCTTTGGACTGCGTATGGAATGACGGTTCTGGCTGTTTACCCCAACTTGAATATTTCTCTACATGGAGCTTCCGGAATTTGGAGTGACGCATGATATCGTAGCTTTGGGGTGTAAGGCTTTTTGCCCGCTTTTCTGTTTGGCTCTATCGATGACATACAATCATCACTCCAGATTCCGGAAGAAAACTGTTTAACTGCTCGGTTGCAACTTGTTAATGGCAGACTTATGCCCCGTTAATGGCAGACTTACGATGCGAAGGAGGCCGACTTCTACCTGGTCCTATTGGCTGGGCACTCCTTGCCACGGCCGTAGGCAAGGAGTGCCCAAACAGCAGGACTGATTGGGGGCATTCCGCTTAAACTTGGCCATTGACGCATTAGTGATAGATGTGATGGATGTTAACCCATCTGTCACGCATCCATCACTCCGTTTATCTTGCTTATAATCAGATGAATAATGTAAGATATCGAGAAAAGTGATAGATAGTGGTGAAAAAACTAAAAACTTTACGTGCGCGTGCGTGCGCGTGCGATGCGGTTATCCGGCAATGCGATAAGAAAACAAAGACAAGTAGACGCTTGATTTTCCATCCGTGTCTTGCATCAATCCGAACTTTGGAATTGCAACGGCCACTCCAATGCCGGATGAATTGAAAAGCGTGGAGTCTGAAGCTACGCGGCACCATTGGTTCACTTCAGCATGCCCTCTCTTGGGGGCATCCCGAAGTTTGTCGTGGCTACGTTCTCACCAGATTCCTGCCCGCATCTATGCGGAGGAAAATGAAGAGCAGGAGGGTGAAGCCCCACAATGAAGAACCTCCATAGCTGAAGAAGGGAAGGGGAATGCCAATGACAGGCGTCAGTCCGAGCACCATGCCCACATTGATGAACACGTGGAACAGGAAGACACTCAGCACACAGTAGCCGTAAACACGGCCAAACTTGAACGGCTGTCTCTCTGCCAGGTGGATGAGGCGCAGAATCAAGGCAAGAAACAGTATCAGTACTGTTGCCGACCCGAGAAATCCTTCTTCCTCGCCAACGGTGCAGAAGATGAAGTCGGTGTCCTGTTCCGGCACAAACTTCAGCTTGGTCTGTGTGCCGTTGAGGAAGCCCTTGCCTTCCAGTCCACCCGAGCCGATGGCTATTTCGCTCTGGTGTACGTTGTAGCCCGCACCAGCCAAGTCTTCGTCCAGTCCCAACAGCACGTTGATGCGCACGCGCTGGTGAGGCTCCATCACGTTGTTGAGCACATAGTCGGCAGAATAGAAGAAGGCTATGCTGCCGAGGGTGAACATCACGATGTAGAGATAGTTGGCTATGTGTGTGCTCAACGCCTGGTAGAGCAGGTAGCCGATGATGGCGGCACTGAGGATAATCTGCACCCACACAATGTCGAACGGAATAACGTATTCCGAGAACAACAGGAAAATCAGCGTGGTGCCCACACAGTAGGCGAGCAACAGGCGTGTCTTCTTCTTGTCGTCACAATACACCTGCACCATCACCGCCGAGAATATCTGCACCAGCAATAGCACGGTGAACTTGCCTACAGAGGTGGGCGTGTCCCAAAGGAACGTGTCCTCGTAGCGGATGCCCACCACGAAATAGATGACCATGGCCACACCCGTGAACAGGATGCTGCCCGGCATGCCCTCGCGGTAGAGCATGAGGAAGAATGACAGGTAGACGAGTGCCGAACCTGTTTCGCGCTGGCCGATGATGAACAGCATGGGCAGCAGGATGATGGTGACGGCTGCCGCAAAGTCTTTCCATCGCTGCATGGAAAATCCGTAGGTGCTCATCAGCTTGGCTATGGCGAGTGCGGTGGCAAACTTGCCGAACTCGGCAGGCTGCAACCGGAGCGGACCGAGCACAAGCCATGAATGGGACCCCTTGATGTCGTGCGGATTGAAGATGGTGGCGAAGAGCAAGAGCAATAGCACACCATATATGATGTAGGCAAAGGTGTCGTAGAAGCGGTCGTCGAGCATCAGCAGCACAAAGCCCAGGCAGATGGAGGTGCCTATCCACACAATCTGCATGCCCGAACGGGTGGCAAGACTGAAGATGTCGTTGTCGCCATACGTATAGCTGGCACCGCACACGCTGACCCATCCGAACACGAGCAGTGCCAGGTAGATGCCGATGGTCCACCAGTCGAGTGACCGTATGATACTTGTTGGTTTATCTGTTCCTTGAGCCATAAGCTATTCTTCTGTGTTGAAGCTGGGCCGCCATGCTCTCTTCGCTTGGCGTGAGCTTGCCTTTCAAATATTGTTCCATCATCAGTCCGCCGATGGGCACACCGAAGTCGGCACCGAAGCCGCCGTTTTCCACATACACGGCAATGGCTATCTTCGGGTTCTTCATCGGTGCGAATCCCATGAATACTGAGTGGTCTTGTCCGCGGTTCTGTGCCGTTCCGGTCTTGCCGCAGGCATCATAGTCGTAGCGGCTCAGGGCTTTACACGTGCCCTTGAGCACCGAACTCTTCATGCCGGCCACCACCCAGTTGTAGGCACTTGCCTTGGCCTTGGTGTAGTGGCGTTCGCGAAATTCCTCGGCAAGCGGCTTGCCTTCCACCTTTCTCACCACGTGGGGCGTGTAGTAATAGCCGCGGTTGGCAATGGTGGCGCCGAGGTTGGCAATCTGGAGCGGCGTGAGGTTCACCTCACCCTGCCCGATGGATATACTGATCACGGTCAGTCCGTTCCACGAGCCCTTGTAGGCCTTGTCGTAGAACTGTGCGTTAGGTATCAGTCCGCGTTTCTCTCCGGGCAGGTCAATGCCCAGTTTATAGCCGAAGCCCATGCTCACCATGTAGTCGCGCCAGGTGTTCATGGCTTCCTGCACGTTCTTGTATTTGCGGCGGTTGGACATCATGTAGAACAGTCCCCAGCAGAAGTATCCGTTGCATGACGTGCTGATGGCCTCTGTCAGGTCAAGAGGCGAAGCATGGCCGTGGCATCCCACGTGCAAGCCTTTGTAGTAGAAACCATGGTTGCAGGAAAACATGGTGTGGGGTGTGATGATGCCTTCAGACAGATAGGTGAGTGCCTGTGTGGTCTTGAAGGTGGAGCCTGGCGGATACTGTCCCATGATGGAACGGTTGAGCAGCGGCTTCCACACGTTCTTCGAGAGGCGGACATGCTCTTTGCTGCGTTTTCTTCCCACCAGGTTGCGCGGGTCGTAGCTGGGTGAACTCACCATGCAGAGCACTTCGCCCGTGGCAGGCTCGATGGCCACAATGGAGCCTATCTTTCCTTCCAGCAGCCGTTCGCCCAATGCCTGGAGCTTCTCGTCGATGGAAAGTGTGAGGTTGCGGCCCGGTTGCGGCCGGCGGTCATACTTGCCGTGCTGGTAGTTGCCCTGTATTCTGCCGTGTGCGTCGCGCAGCAGAATCTGCACGCCTTTCACGCCGCGAAGGTCTTTCTCATAATATTTTTCGATGCCCAGCTTGCCGATGTAGTCGCCGGGCTGGTAGTAGTCGTCCTCCTCAATGTTGGCTTCCGACACCTCGCCCACGTCGCCCAGCACATGGGCGGCAAAGGGATACTGGTATTGCCGGATGCTTCGTTTTTGGATGTAGAAACCGGGAAAGCGGAAGAGCTTCTCCTGGAAAACGCTGAAATCCTTGTCGGAGAGTTGGCTCATGAACAGCTGTTGTGTGAACCTGGAGTAGCCCGGATTCTTGTTGCGGTCCTTGATGTCGTTCATCCGCTTGATGAAAAACTCCTTGGTAATGCCCAAGGAGTTGCAGAAATCCATGGTGTCGAGACGCCCCTTTTCCTCGTTCATCACCACCATAATGTCGTAGGCAGGCTGGTTGTAGACAAGCAACTTGCCGTGGCGGTCGTAGATGACGCCACGCGAGGGATACTCCACCTTCTTGAGAAAGGCGTTGCTGTCGGCACTCTTCCGGTAGTCGTCGCTCATCACTTGGAGCGTGAACAGCCGGATGATGTAGATGGCCACAATCGTGACAGCTACACCACCGATGACAAAGCGTCGTTTTTCGAGATTATAGTCTTTCATTTCCTGTAGTCCTCCCTGCTCGGATTAGTTTCTCACTTTTTCGATGGCAAGCAGCAGGGCAATGGTCAGCAGCGTGCTGCCGCCCACACACTCAGCCCACAAGAGAAGGTTGAAGAAGTTGAACATCTCCAGGGTGAAGAAGATGAGGCAGTAGATGAAGACAAGAATGATGGTGTAGTAGACGAATGAGGTTACACCCAATGTCTTCATCGACGGCGTCAGGTCGTCGGCGCTGTCGCGGGGAATGAACGGCTCAAGAACATAGGGCTGCAGGAAACCGAGCAGCGTCATGGAACCTGTGGCCACACCCGGCGTGTCTGAGAAAGTGTCGATGACCAGACCGAAAACAAAGCTCCACAGCAGTATGCCCCACCTCGGATAGTTGCGGCGGAACATCAGTATCATGTAGACATAGAGCAGCGGGGTGGCACAGTTGAACAGGTGGATGTTGTTGAGCACCAATACCTGTGCCAGGCACAATACGAAGAAAAGCAGAACGCCTTTGATAAGTTCCAGGTTCATTTACCCTTTGTTCCTTTCGTTGAATGATAATTCCTTGTCGCCTTGTCGGCGAGTGATTAGTTCTGTTTGGGTTTTATCGAGTCTTGTGCAGCGCGGAGCAGTTCGATGCGTTCTTCCATCGCCTTGTCGTTGATGACGCACACATCGCGCAGCTTGCCGAAGTCTACGGACAGTTTTACTTTCAGCCGATAGGACAGTCCGTCTTTGGAATTGTAGACTTGCTGTATTTCGCCCACCATGATTCCCGGGGGGAAGATGGACGAATAGCCGCTTGTCACCACCTTGTCGTGCTTGCGGAAGTGCGCATGGCGGGGAATGTCCTCCACATAAGCAATGTCTGAAGAGCCGCCTTTCCATCTGAGGTAGCCGAAGTAGCCTCGCTTCTGGATGGTGCAGCTGATGTTAGACTGCGAGTTGAGTACGGGGATGACAATGGAATAATGTTCCGACACGAGATACACCACGCCCACCACGCCATTGCCGCAAGCCACGCCCATGTCCTTGTGAATACCGTCGGCGCTGCCCTTGTCAATGGTGATGAGGTTGTCCGTTTTGTCAAGACTGTTGCTGATTACCTTGGCGGGAACCAGTCCGAACTGGCTCAGGTACTGCATCTGCCTGTTGGCCATGGTCAGTGAGTCTGCCGTCTTGTCGAGCAAGGACTCTTCGAGAAACTTGACCTGTTGCTCCAGCTGGAGGTTGCGTTGTGTCAGTTCGGCGTTGACGGTCGACAGGTTGAAGTAAGACTTCACCTGTGCGTCGGCTTCATACACTTTGCCGGCAACGGCATTGGCCGAAGTGAACCACACGCTGCCCTGGTAGTTGTTGAACTGAAAGAGCAGAACCATGCTTATCACTTCGAGCACGATGAAGAGAAACCAGTGGTTGTATTTTGCAAGAAACTCTACTAAGTTATGCATAATCCACTTGTTATCTCATCAGGAACGAGAACTTGTCTACGTTCTTCAGTGCGATGCCTGCACCCTTTGCCACGCTGTGGAGCGGATCCTCTGCGATATGGAACGGAATGTTGATCTTGTCGGTCAGACGCTTGTCGAGACCGCGCAGCAGGGCGCCGCCGCCACTGAGGTAGATGCCGTTCTTCACGATGTCGGCATAAAGCTCTGGCGGTGTGTTCTCCAAAGCGGAGAGCACGGCATTCTCTATCTTGGCCACGGTCTTGTCCAGACAGTGGGCTATTTCCTGGTAGCATACGGGCACTTCCATAGGCAGTGCGGTGATGCGGTTAGGACCATGCACGATATAGTCTTCGGGTGCCTCTTCGCCCAGGTCGGTAAGGGCTGAACCCACATGAATCTTGATGCGCTCGGCCATGCGCTCGCTCACCTTCACATTGTGCTGGCGGCTCATGTACTCCTGGATGTCGGCGGTAAGGTCGTCACCGGCGATGCGGATGGAGTTGTTGGACACGATGCCACCCAAAGAGATGACGGCGATTTCTGTACTTCCACCGCCGATGTCTACTATCATGTTGCCCTCTGGAGCCTCCACGTCGATGCCTATCCCTATGGCAGCTGCCATAGGTTCAAAAATCAAGTACACGTCGCGGCCGTCGGCATGCTCGGCAGAGTCGCGCACGGCACGCAGTTCCACTTCCGTGGAGCCTGAAGGCACGCCGATAACCATACGGAGTGAAGGGGAGAACAGACGACTGCCGGTGTGCACCATCTTGATAAGGCCGCGCATCATCTGCTCGCAGGCCGTAAAGTCGGCAATCACACCGTCGCGCAGTGGACGGATGGTGCGTATGTTGTCGTGTGTCTTTTCATACATCATCTTTGCCTTCTCGCCCACGGCAATCATCTTGTCGGTGCGGCGGTCGAGGGCAACCACGGACGGCTCGTCCACCACAATCTTGTCATCACTGATGATGATGGTGTTGGCGGTGCCGAGGTCCATTGCTATTTCCTGAATAAACGAGAAAAATCCCATAATGCTTATTGATTGTTGAGGCAGTTTCGCAAACGGTCAGCGCTTGCGAAACTGCCATATATTGTTAAAAACCTTGCTTATTTGGCAAACCATGCATGGATGGCCGTGTCATAGTGGCTGCTCACGCCGAACGCGCGCTCGGCAAACATCTTGCGGTCTTCTATGTCGGTCTGTGCGCCCTTCTTGTTGAGAATGTCGAGCAGCACGCTGTATTCTGCCTTGCTGGGCACGATAACCACGTCCTTGAAGTTCTTGGCTCCGGCGCGGATGAGCGAGATGCCGCCTATGTCGATCTTCTCGATGATGTCGGCTTCAGAAGCGCCGCTTGCCACAGTCTGCTCGAAGGGATAGAGGTCAACGATGACGAGGTCGATTTCAGGAATGTCGTATTCTTTCATCTGCTCTCTGTCGCCCTCGTTGTCGCGGCGGCCCAGAATGCCTCCAAACACTTTGGGGTGGAGTGTCTTCACGCGTCCACCCAGGATTGAGGGGTAAGTGGTGACGCTCTCTACAGTCTGGCAGTCATAGCCGAGAGATTCAATGAACTTCTGTGTGCCTCCGGTGGAAAGGAACTTCACTCCTTCTTCGTTCAGTTTGGCAAGCAACTGATCCAAACCGTCTTTGTGGAAGACCGAGATAAGTGCGGTCTTGATTTTCTTTGTTTCAGCCATTTTAATGTACATTATAATTTGCGGTTGCAAAGTTACGAAAAAGCAAGTACACGGCATAATCTTTGCCGATAATTTTATTGTTTTTTTCTACTCGGCAGGAGCGGTGTCAAGGGGAATAGCCTGGTTTTTATAATAAGAAAGATTAAAAAAGTGGGAAGTTTCTGTCTTTTTGTGTAATTTTGCAGACTATCAAGCGGATACTACAAGAAGATTATGGCTTTACAGAAATCCAATTACCTGGTCACCAATGACCGTGACTTGCAGTGGGGACTTACCGTCAGTACGGTGGGATATGAAGAAATCCTTCCGGGCGACGCCTATCCCACGCGTGGACATGCCGACGGCTACTGTTTCGACCTCGAAAAGGGGCGTGTGCTCAATGAGTTCCAGTTGCTTTATCTCACTGAGGGTGATGGCACGTTCCGCTCTGACCACCAGAAGGAAACACACATTTCGGCTGGCGACCTGTTCCTGCTGTTCCCTGGCGAGACCCATAGCTATTGGCCGAGTGCCGACAAGGGATGGCACAGCTATTGGATAGGGTTCAAGGGACGCAACATCAACGACCGAGTCAAGGCAGGTTTCCTTTCAGTGGAGAAACCCATCTATCATGTGGGCTTTTCCGAGGAGATAGTCAGTCTCTACGAGTCGGCGCTCAAGGCCGCCCAGGAAGAGGCTCCCTATGTGCAGCAGATTCTGGCCGGCATCGTCAACCATCTTATAGGTCTCATGTATGCGCTTGAGCGCAACATTATCCTCAGCAAGGATGCTCTCCACATGGACATGGTGAGCCGGGCACGCCTGCGCATACGCGGTTCGCTCGAGAGTAACCTTACCATCCAGCAGATTGCCGAAGAGATGGGCATGAGCTATTCTAATTTCCGCAAGCTCTTCAAGGAGTTTGCCGGCATCTCCCCATCGCTCTATCAGCAAGACCTGAAGCTGCAGCGTGCCAAGGAACTGCTTTCCACTACCGACATGAGCATCAAGGAGATTGCTTATCAGCTCAACTTCGAGTCGCCCGACTATTTCTCCTCGAAATTCCGCAGCAAGACGGGACACAAGCCAAGCGAATACCGCAACCAGACGCGCTGACAGGTCAAAACTTACTGAAAGATTATCAAATTGTTGGGCTGAGGATTGCCGAATGTGGCTAATTTTGCAGGCGAAAACCAATAAAATAAGCAGAAGATTATTCAAAACTTACAATACAATAATATGAAAAGTATATTAGAAGGTCGCCCCGCCTTAAAGAAAGAGGTAGAGAAGATAGCAGAGGTAGCAGGCTACCTTTGGCAGAACGGATGGGCTGAAAGAAACGGTGGAAACATCACTGTCAACGTGACAGATCTCGTTGACGATGAAATCCGTCAGCTTCCCGCCATCAGCGAAGTGAAGCAGATTGGCGTTACACTGCCGCATCTCAAGGGCTGCTACTTCTATTGCAAGGGCACCGGCAAGCGCATGCGCGACCTGGCTCGCTGGCCTATGGACAACGGCTCGGTTATCCGTATTCTCGACGATTGCGCCAGCTATGTCATCATTGCCGACAATCCTGTGATGCCTACCAGTGAGCTTCCTTCACACCTTACCGTGCACAACCACCTCATCGAGAGCGGTTCTGCCTACAAGGCCACGGTGCATACTCACCCCATTGAACTTGTTGCCATGAGCCACAACCGCCAGTTTCTTGGCAAGGACGTGCTCACCAACATTCTGTGGAGCATGATTCCCGAGACCAAGGCCTTCTGTCCGCTGGGCTTGGGCGTGGTGCCTTACGAACTGCCGGGCAGCAACAAGCTGGCCGATGCCACACTGAAAGAACTGGAAGACTATGACGTGGTGCTTTGGGAGAAGCACGGCGTGTTTGCCAAGGGTCTCGACGTGATGGATGCCTTCGACCAGATTGACGTGCTCTCCAAGAGTGCCAAGATCTACATCAACTCACGCTGCATGGGCTATGAGCCTGAGGGCATGAGCCAGGAGCAGATGAAGGAGATGACCAAGGCATTCAACCTTCCCAGATAATATAGACATAATTATCAACTATAAATTGAGGCCGGTGAGTGATTGATGCATTCGCCGGCTTTTTGTTTCAATGCGGTGAATTTTTTGTTAGTGTGCCGTTAGCAAGTCGTTAGTGTGCCCTTAAAAGACGGTTAGTGTGCCATTGACGGTGGCATGAGGGCTGATGTCCTTGAAGTTGAGCCACACGTTCTCAAAAGCCATACTCACCACGTCCTGACTGTCGGTCGCGTCGAGAAACTGCATGGCAAAATAATACAGGGGCTCGTAGTATTGTCTGAATATGGTGTCAAAATCCTTGATTTCTTCCATATAGTGTAGCTGACAATATAATAAATAAGGTGTCGGCCCCATTAGGGCGACACACGTTAAAACAACTTATCTCTCTCTCTTGTAGGCTGTCAAGTCCGGCGGACACGCCTTCCGCTGTCCTGCTCTCAAGTGCCGGCTTGTCATTTTTCCTTGAAATCCACGTATTCTCCCTCGTCCTTGGAGAATATCTTGCGGTTGGCTTCTTCGGGACTTCGCTCGTCTGTGATTACCTCGTTGCAGCCGTTGGTCTGTGTCCGGCTTGTGTGGCGCGAAGTGTTGCCGCCACCATAGCCGGCTTGCTCACGGCTTCCGAAGCCGCCCATTTGCTGCTGGAAGTTCCTGGCTATGCCGTGCAGGCGACGATAGATGATGAATGCTACGGCCAATACGATGACCACGGCAAACAGGATGAGGCCGAAAAGAAAATGAAGAAAGGCAAACATGGCGCGTTATCCCTTGGTTTTGTTGAGGATGACCGACAGTGCCACGTAGCAGGCTATCACCACGGCAAAACCGGTGATGCCCATCACGCCGAGCACGGCGGCACTGAAAATGATGAACGAATATTTCACTTCGTTGCCCTTCCAACCCCATTGCTTGAACTTGAGGGCGAACATGGGAATCTCCGCCACAAGCAACCAACTGGTAACAAGAACGAGGGCCAGCATGGCGGGCATCATCCACTTGGACGACTCTATCACCTCGCTTCCGCCCACAATGAGTGCTCCCCAAAACAGGGCATTGGCAGGCGTGGGAAGACCTATGAACGAAGTGGTCTGCCGCTCGTCGAGATTGAACTTGGCCAGACGCAGTGCCGAGAAGGCTGCGATGATGAAGGCAAAGAACGGCAGATAGGGACGCAGGGGCTCCAGCATGGCTGGATAGTCGATGACGGCCAGCTCGGAAAACACGATGGTGGCGGGTGCCACGCCGAAGGTGACGTCGTCGGCAAGAGAGTCGAGCTCCTTGCCTATGGGCGACGACACGTGGAGCAAGCGTGCGCTCATGCCGTCGAAGAAATCGAATACAGCACCAATCACAATCCAGGTGAGAGCCATCTTCGGATTGTTGCCGAAAGCAAAATAAGTGGCAATGCAACCCGAAACGAGGTTGCAGCAAGTGATTGTGTTGGGAATGTGCTTCTTGATGTTCATTGTTTGGTTTATTTTAGTTTGGCAATCACCGTTTGGTTGCCGGTAGTGCTTTGTCCCATTTTTACGCACACCTCGGTGCCGATGGGAAGGTACACGTCAACGCGGGAGCCGAACTTGATGAATCCCAGGTGCTCGTCGATGTAGCAGTCCTCGCCCTCCTTGGCATAGGTGACGATGCGGCGTGCTACAGCACCGGCTATCTGCCGGCACAGCACGTCTACTCCATCGGGTGTGGTAATCATCACGTCGGCATGCTCGTTCTCCTCGCTTGCCTTGGGCAGCCACGCCTTGTGGAAGTTGCCGTTCTGGTGATGGACGAGCTTCACCTTGCCGTCGACAGGAAACCAGTTGGCGTGCACGTTGAACAGACTCATGAAGATGGAAATCATCAGTCGGCGGTCGTGGAAGTATTCGTCCTCCTCGACTTCCTCTATGACAACCACCTTGCCGTCGGCAGGTGCCACGACAATCTGGGCTGTATCTTCCTGACTAAAATATCTGATAGGACATTTGAAGAAATTAAGCACAATGCCGTATACTGCCCCAAACACTACCAGGAAACTCCAGAACGGAATCTTGGTGTCGAAAGCCTGCCACAGCACGACTGCTATGGCCACGATGGCGAACAAGCCGTATACCAATGTGTCATTTCCTTCGCTATGTACTCTTATTTTCTTTATTCTTTTCCCCATGGTTGGTAAAGGATTCGTATTTTGGGTACAAAGTTAATGCAAAAAGGAGACAAAACAAAATTATTTACTTTGTTTTTGACATTCCAGACCGTGGCAGACAATTTTTGCGGCATACGTTTGCATATTCCAACTTTTCGGTTTAACTTTGAACTGTTTAAACTTTATTCTGTATATGCAAGACTTTGTACACCTGCATGTCCATACTTATTATTCCATTCTCGACGGACAGTCGAGCATACCGAAACTGGTTGACAAGGCCATTGCCAATGGTATGAGGGGTATGGCCATCACCGACCATGGCGACATGTTCGGCATTAAGGAATTCTATAACTACTGCAACAAGGTGAACGGCAAGCTCCGCGACGAGGGCAAGCCGGAATTCAAGCCTATCTTCGGGTGCGAGATGTATGTGGCGCGGAGAAAGAAATCCGACCGCAGTGACCCGAAGGTAGACAAGAGCGGCTATCACCTCATTGTGCTGGCCAAGAACTATCATGGATACAAGAATCTCATCAAGCTCGTGTCGCGTGCATGGGTCGACGGCTTCTATATGCGGCCGCGTACCGACCGCGAGGACTTGGAAAAGTATCACGAGGACCTCATCGTGTGCTCAGCCTGTATAGCAGGCGAGGTGCCCTCCAAGATTCTGAAGGACGACATTGCCGGTGCCCGCGAGGCCATAGAGTGGTATCAGCGTGTGTTCGGCGACGACTATTATCTGGAGCTGCAGCGCCATGAGGTGAAAGACCCTCACCTGCGCGCCAACCGCGAAACCTTTCCGCTGCAGCAGAAAGCCAACCGGGTGCTCATAGAGTTGGCCAAGGAATATGGCATCAAACTGGTATGCACCAATGATGCCCACTTCGTAGACCAGGAAAACGCCGAGGCCCACGATCACCTCTTGTGCCTCGCCACAGGCAAAGACCTCGACGACCCCAACCGTATGCTCTATTCCAAGCAGGAATGGTTCAAGACCCGTGAGGAGATGAATGAGGTTTTCAGTGACGTGCCCGAGGCCTTGTCGAACACGTGCGAGATACTCGACAAGGTGGAGACCTATTCCATCGACCATGCGCCCATCATGCCGTTCTTCCCCATTCCGGCGGAATTCGGTACGGAGGAAGACACCCGAAGGAAGTTCACCGAGCAGCATCTCTACGAGGAGTTCACGCGCGACGAGAACGGCAACGAGATTATGTCGAAGGAAGAGGCCGACAAGAAAATCAAGAAACTCGGAGGATACGACAAGATATACCGCATTAAGTTTGAGGCCGACTATCTGGCCAAACTGGCTTATGACGGTGCCAAGAAACGCTATGGCGACCCGCTGCCGGAAGAGGTGAGGGAGCGCGTGAAGTTTGAGTTGCACATCATGAAGACCATGGGCTTCCCCGGCTACTTCCTCATCGTGCAGGACTTCATCAATTCTGCCCGCGACGAACTGGGCGTGATGGTGGGTCCGGGCCGTGGATCGGCTGCCGGCTCGGTGGTGGCCTATTGTCTGGGCATCACCAAGATAGACCCTATCAAGTATGACCTGCTGTTCGAGCGTTTCCTGAACCCCGACCGTATCTCCTTGCCCGATATCGATACCGACTTCGACGACGACGGCCGAGGCAAGGTGCTCGAGTGGGTGGAAGACAAGTATGGGCACGACAAGGTGGCGCACATCATCACCTACGGCACGATGGCCACCAAGAATGCCATCAAGGATGTGGGACGTGTGGAGAAGGTGCCCCTCGCCGAGGTGAACGCACTCTGCAAGCAGATACCCGACAAACTGCCCAACGGCAAGAAGATGAACCTGGTCAACGCCATTGAGTGCATTCCCGCTCTGAAGGAAGCCGAGGCGTCGAGCGACATCCGGATGCGCAACACCATGTCGTATGCCAAGATGCTTGAAGGCACGGTGCGCGGCACGGGCATTCATGCCTGTGGCACTATCATCTGCCGCGACGCCATCAGCGACTGGGTGCCGGTGTCTACTGCCGAGGACAAGGCCGACCCCGGACACAAACTGCTGTGCACGCAGTATGACGGCCACGTGATTGAAGAGACCGGACTCATCAAGATGGACTTCCTCGGACTGAAGACCCTGTCCATCCTGAAGGAGGCTGTGGAGAACATCAGGCTCAGCACCGGCCACGAGATAGACCTCGACACGATTCCCATCGACGACGAACTCACCTACCAGCTCTATAGCGACGGCCGCACGGTAGGCACGTTCCAGTTTGAGTCGGCAGGCATGCGCAAGTATCTCCGCGAACTTCATCCCACGGTGTTCGAGGACCTCATCGCCATGAATGCCCTCTACCGTCCGGGACCAATGGACTACATCCCTTCGTTCATTGCCCGCAAGAACGGACGAGAGGAAATCAAGTATGACATTCCCTGCATGGAGAAATACTTGAAAGATACCTACGGCATCACGGTGTATCAGGAGCAGGTGATGCTTCTGAGCCGACAGCTTGCCAACTTTACCCGAGGCGAGAGCGACGCGCTCCGAAAGGCCATGGGTAAGAAGAAAAAGGCCATCGTTGATGCCATGAAGCCTAAGTTCATCGACGGCGGAAAGGCCAACGGACACGACCCGAAGGTGCTCGAGAAAATCTGGGCCGACTGGGAGAAGTTCGCTTCCTATGCGTTCAACAAGTCGCACGCCACCTGCTACTCGTGGGTGGCCTACCAGACGGGGTATCTCAAGGCGCACTATCCGGCAGAATACATGGCCGCCGTGATGAGCCGAAGTTTGAGCAACATTACCGACATTACCAAGCTTATGGACGAGTGCAAGGCGATGGGCATAGAGTGTCTCGGACCGGATGTGAACGAAAGCCGCATCAAGTTCAGCGTCAACTCGCATGGCGCCATCCGTTTCGGGTTGGGTGCCATCAAGGGCATGGGCGACGCCGCCTCGCAAAACATCATTGCCGAGCGCGAGAAGAACGGACCTTTCAAGGACATCTACGACCTCCTTCAGCGTGTAGACCTGAAGGCCTGCAACCGAAAGGCGTTCGAGTGTCTGGCCCTGAGTGGCGGCCTCGACAGTTTCGGCATCAGCCGCGAGCAGTATGTGGCGCCCGACGGCAACGGCAACGGGTCCTATCTCGACACGCTGGTGCGCTACGGACAGCTCTTTCAGCAGGAGCAGTATCAGATGAAGAACTCGCTCTTTGGCGGCGAGAACGAAATAGAAATAGCTCATCCGCAGCCGCCGCAGGTGGAACCCTGGGGACTTATCGAGAAACTCAACCGCGAGCGTGACCTGGTGGGCATCTATCTGTCTGCCCATCCGCTGGACGACTACCGCATCGTGCTCGAGAAGTTCTGCAACACGCATTGTCCTGAACTCGACGACAAAGAACAGCTCCTCGACCGTGCGGAACTCACTTTGGGCGGCATCGTGACCAACATCAAGGAAGGCTACACCAAGACCAACAAGCCCTACCTCATTGTTACCATAGAGGATTATGAGGGTGCCGGCGAGATTGCTCTCTTCGGCGAAGACAGCGGCAAGTGGCGCGGCATGTTCATCATGGGGTCGGCCGTCTTTGTGACCGCCAAGTGTTCCAAGAAGTATGAATCGAGCAAGTTCGTCGACTTCAACATCATGGACGTGCAGTATTTGCAGACCGTCCTCGAGAAGAGAATCAACAGAATCACCATCCGGGTCAACTCGAACATCATCGACGACACCTGGGTGAACAACATCGCCACGATGATTACCGACAATCCGGGGCGCACGGAAGTATACTTCCAGATACACGACGTGGAACGCAACGAGAACATCAATCTCTACAGCACCACCAAGCGCACGTCCGTGCCACGCGAGCTGATAGCCTTCCTCGACAATGTGGACGGGTTGTCATACGAAGTTAATTGACATCTTTTTGGCATTATATTTGCTGGATAGAGAATAATGAGCTACTTTTGCACAAGTATTAATCACTAAACAGAAAGAACAATAACAATGGAAGTAAAGATTACAAACGAGAATTTCGAGACTTATCAGAATGGCGAGCAGCCATTGGTAGTTGACTTTTGGGCTACATGGTGCGGTCCTTGCCGCCAGATTGCTCCCGTGGTAAGCGAGCTTGCCGAGGCTTACGACGGAAAGATCGTAGTGGGCAAGTGCGACGTGGAAGAGGCCGACGAGATTGCCGCACAGTTCGGCATCCGCAACATCCCCACCATCCTCTTCATCAAGAACGGTGAGGTGGTAGACAAACTCGTGGGCGCTGCTCCCAAGGCAAAGATCGAAGACAAGTTCAAGGCACTTCTCTAATCAAGCGTAGGGCGATGAGAAAATGGTTCGTATTGGCTGCTGCCCTTGTGGCAATGGCCAGTTGCGGCAACAAGAATGCGCAGAGCGAAGGCACGATTGCCGATTCCACGGAATATAATCCGGTGGACACCACTGCAGCTCCTGCTCCTGCAAAGACTGTCGCCTCGCCAGTGGCAGACTCCTTGACCAAGGTGCTCACCGAGCAACTCTCGGCCAAGGACGCCAAGCAGGTGAAGGCCACGGTGAAGGCCGTGATGGCAAAGTATCAGGAACTGCTCAAGGCTGGCAAGGCCGATGAGGCCGCTGCTTATGCCTCACAGGTGAAATCATTTGTGGACACGCACGCTGAGGAAATCAAGAATATAGCCAAGGGCAACGCCACGGTGGCTGAGGTGGTCAACGGCATAGCCAATCTGCCGACAGACGCCAAGCAGGCTGCCACAGCCGCAGCAGCCGCTGTCAACGGTGAAGCCAATGCTGCGGCACAGGCTGCAGGCAAGGCTGCCGCAAGGGCCAAGGCTTCGGTCAAGAAAACCGAGGGCCATGCCAAACAGGCTGTGACAGACGCCAAAACCCAGGCCTCGCAGAATGCCAAGGCTGTGAAGAAGGCAGCTGAGGCAGATGCCAAGGCCAAGGTGGAGAGCGCCAAGCAGAAAACTCGCGACGCAGCCAACAAGGCTGTGAACGACGCGCTCAACAAAGCGTTGGGCCAGTAACGCGCATCTTTCGTTATGGCAACAATCCGCATCCAAGACCTTTGTGGGCCTTTGGGTGCGGATTGTTTTTTTGCAAGAGGATAATGTTATTCTGTCTAAATAGTTGGCTATCTCGGTCAAAAAGTAATTTCCTCATAATGGTTTGTCCCGATAAAACATTATATTTGTGGCGTAAATTAAGAATGGAACAATGGCAAAGAAAATATAGACTTATCTGTAGCCCTTCATGATGACAGTGACTATAAGAACTGGCTTGTAGAACTTAAGGAACGTTTCTACTGCCATCGCCTAAAAGCGTCATGTGCCACCAATGGCTATCTGTTGAACTTCTATTGGAAGTTGGGACGAGATATCGAAGCCAAGCAATATTCAAATACTTATGGCTCTGGCTTCTACAAGAATCTCAGTCAGGACTTGAAGAATGAAATGCCCGGAATAAAGGGATTTTCGCCAACCAACTTGAAGTACATGAGCTACTTTTATAAGCTCTATGCTCCATTGGTTGCAAATCGTCGGCAGCTTGCCGACGATTTCATGGAAGATACAAATAGTTCAGATATTCAACGAGTTGCATCTCATGACCAAAATTGTCGGCAAGTTGCTGACGATTTCAAATTGCTGTTTATGATACCATGAGATCATCATTGTCGAATCATGTCAAGATGCAAGGGCGATATGGACAAAGCCTTGTTCTTTGTAAGAAAAACATGGGAAAACAATTGGGGACGTGATGCTCTTCTCCACTGGCTTGGAACCGACTTGTATGAGCGAGACGGAAAGGCTATCACCAACTTTCAATCCACGCTTCCTGCCGTGCAGAGCGACCTGGCGCAACAGATAACCAAAGACCCTTACCAGTTTGATTTTCTTACCATAAGGGAGATATTTGACGAGCATGACATTGAGGATGAATTGGTGGACAACGTTACTCGTTTCCTTTTGGAACTTGGAAAGGGATTCTCCTATATGGGCAGACAGTTTCGCTTGGAAGTAGGTCAGCAGGAGTTCTTTCCCGACTTGCTGTTTTACAATGCTTATCTTCATGCATGACGTGGTCATCGAGCTAAAAGCTCAATCTTTCCATCCATCATTCTTGGGGCAGTTGAGTTTCTACGTTTCTGCCATCAATCACCAGTTCAAGACCGACATCGATAACCCGACTATCGGTTTGCTCATATGTAAGGAAAAAGACAATGTAGTGGCAAAATATGCATTAGAATCTTACAAGGAGCCAATGGGCATATCGGAATACCAATTGTCCAAACTCTTCCCGAAAGACTTCAAGTCTTCCATGCCGACTATTGAGGAACTGGAAAAGGGATTGAAAGATAATGGTGAAATATGAGAATCAAACAAATGGGTTCCTATAATTTTGTCGACAGATACTGGGACATATTGTTTGATTTTTGTGTGCCGTTTGCATTCTCTTTGCTGTTATGGGGGTGTTCAGAAGTAAGAAAGACAAGGCAATAAGGAAAGATATTTCGGGCGAAAGTAAATGTGTTCCACTGAGCTACAGTCTGTTTTTGCTCACTTCTGAATTTCGCGTTGCTTGCCTTGGCAGTGTAAAGGTTGGGCTTTCAGCCCACTTTTTGTGTTGGGCTGAAAGCTAACATTCAATCATCACTCCGAGTCACGGAAGAACTATCAATCTTCTTCCTCATGCTCTCTGACGTTTGTCTCCGTGTTGTCATTGTCATGCTAATGGCACACTAACGCATCGTTACAGGCACACTAACACGCATTTCACTGCGCTGAATATAATAAGGTGCTGCCGTTGGCAGTGCAAGAGGCTTCGCTTACCACTTTACGGGTTCATTGAGTATATTTCCGTCGGTGGCATCTTCGGCAGTGAAGGTAGCGTTCTTGTACTGCACGCAGAGCATCACCAAGGGTTCGCAGCCCGTGTTGCGCACGGAACGTACACCGGCTGGAGCCACTCTTACCACGCTGCCCTCGCCAATGGCAAAAATCTGTCCGTCAACTTGAAACTCTCCTTTGCCGCTGAGGAAGAAGTAGAGTTCCTCGTGATGCTTGTGGGTGTGGAGAAAACCGGTCTCCGTGCCGGGTGCAAACGACTGGAAGGAGAATTCTGCACCGGTGGCACCCACGGCTTTACCGCCGAACACCTTGCCTGGAATCTGCACCTCAGGCGAGAGTTTCAACAGATAGTCGCCCAGTTCGTTAAACTTACCGAAATCTACAGCCGAAAAGTTGGCTGCGCTTGCAATGGTCTTTGTTTCTTTCATGATGCTTTTGTCTTTTAGAGTGGTTGTCTTGTTTTTCTGCTGCAAAGTTATGCGTTATTTCAAGCTTTTGCAAGAAGGCACCCGGGAGTGGTTAGGTTACGTGGAGGTGACCATTGTTGATAGTCAAAGGAATGAGAATAACAGGTTTAACGATGATTAACTTTGCGCGTTTGTGCAAGAACGGAAACTTGGTTACTTTTGTAGCCTATTATTGAAAACAAGACATTTATGAATTCTGTCGTAAAAGATTCCGTTTATAAGGATTGCCCCATCCGCAATGTGCTCACCCGCATTTGCGACAAATGGTCGCTTCTTGTGATATACACCCTGAAGCAGTCTTCCACCATGCGGTTCAGCACATTGCGCAAGCATATCCCGGACGTGTCGCAGAAGATGCTCACCAGTACGCTTCGCGTCCTGGAGGCCGACGGCTACGTTACGCGGCAGGTGTATGCGGAAGTGCCGCCGAGAGTGGAATACTCGCTTACGGAGCGAGCCTATTCGCTGATACCGATTATAGACAACCTGATTTATTAGGCACAGGTCCACATGGCGGCCATTATGAACGACAGGCAGAAAACAAGATAAAGGGAGAGAAAACAATGAAAGAATTGTTGTTGGTCAGTATGGGAAGTTTCTTTGGAGGAGGCATGCGCTTCCTCGTGTCTAAAGTTGTGCAGCAATGTGCCTGGGCGGCTTTTCCGTTCGGCACGTTGGCGGTCAATGTGCTTGGGTGTCTTTTCATTGGGTTCCTCTCGGGACTTTCCTGGAGCGGATCGGTGATGAGTCCGTCAGCCAAGTTGCTGCTCACCACAGGTTTCTGCGGAGGCTTCACCACCTTCTCCACGTTTATGAACGAGGGTTCTTCCCTGATGAAGGACGAGCAGTATGTGTATATGACGGTCTACCTCTTCGGCAGCTTGGCATTAGGTCTGGTTGCCGTCTTGGCCGGCCACCAGTTGGCCAAGCTTTGGGCATAAACAAAAACTCCCTGCATCGCTTTTGCGCGATACAGGGAGTCTTATGTTTCAATCATTTATGTTCGGGATGAATGAAGCGTGTTATTTCACTTCAATCTGACGGGCTGTCTTGACGGTGTTCTTTTCAATCTTCGGCAGACTGACTGTCAGCACTCCGTCGTTGACTCCGGCACCAATCTTCTCCTTGTCTACATCGTCAGGCAGAAGCAACGTCTGCTCGAACTTGCTGTAGGCGAACTCACGGCGCAGATAGTGCTCCTTTTTGTTCTCGTCCTTCTTCTCGTCCTTCTTTTCCATCTTGATGACCAGGTTGCCGTCGTCGTCGAGGTTGATGTTGAAGTCTTCCTTCTTCATGCCTGGGGCAGCCACCTCTACTGTATATTCTTTTTCTGTTTCCTTGACGTTGATAGCAGGTGCCGTTGCGTTGGCTCTCGGCATAAAGTCTGTATCAAAAAAGTCATTGAATACATCAGGCATCCAAGAATTTCTACGTGCAAGTGTCATAGTTAAAACCTCCAATTATATTTTAGTTGTTTTTATGTTTTTGTTCTCTGTGAGCCTTGCGGCTTACGCTCTCATCATCAACAACTTATGTGCCAGCAGGTGCCTGTGTGTCAACTTGTCAACCAGGCGAGCCAGATAGTCAGCAATGCTTAAAATATTTAATCATTCGGAGGCCATTCACTGCCATTCTTGTCTTAGAACTTGACGAGTCGTGTGCCGTCGGGCTCCTCGCTGATAGTGACTTTGGTCACGTCTTCGGGCAATAGCTCTTCAATCAGTTCCGGCCATTCCAGAAAACAAAGGCTTCCGCCATAGAAATAGTCCTCATAGCCCATGTCGAACACCTCGTCAATCTTCTTGATGCGGTAGAAGTCGAAGTGAAAGATGCTTTCACCGGTTGTGCTTGATGTGTACTCGTTCACAATGGCAAAGGTAGGTGAGGTGATGACGTCTTCCACACCCAGTTCTTCGCACACTGCCTTGATGAAGGTGGTTTTGCCGGCACCCATTTTGCCATAGAAAGCGAAAACTTTTCCGGTGCCCATGTGGTCGATGAATTGCCGGGCAGCCTGGCGGATGTTGCCGATATTGTCTATTCTGATTTCCATAATGCGGTTGTTTTATAATGTCTTTATCGTCTTCTTGGTGTGAGCGTGACAATCGGTATGAGCATCTCTTCCATGGAGATGCCGCCGTGTTGGAATGTGTTCTTGTAGTAGCTCACGTAGTAATTATAGTTGTTGGGGTAGGCAAAGAAGGAGTCGCCGGTGGCAAACACGTAGCTTGTGCTCAGGTTGAGCGTGGGCAGCTGGGCCTTGGCTGGCTCCTTGATGGCAAACACGTCTTTGGAGTCATAGTTGAGGTTCTTGCCCAACTTGTATCTCAGGTTTGTGTTGGTGTTGCGGTCGCCTATTATCTTCACGGGCTTTGAGGCGCGTATGCTGCCGTGGTCTGTGGTGATGATAATCTTGTATTGGCTGGCGGCAAGCTGTTTGAAGAGTTCTGCCATGAAGGAGTGGCGGAGCCAGCTCTGCGTGATGCTGCGGTAGGCACTCTCGTTGCTTGCCAACTCGCGCACCATCCTTGACTCTGTGCGTGCATGCGAGAGCATGTCGATGAAGTTGATGACCAGCACGTTGAGGTCGTTCTGCTTGAGGTTGGGCAGAAACTGCATGAACTTCTCTGCCCCATTGGAGTCGTTGATCTTGTGGTACGAGAAGGTGTCGTGCCTGCGGTAGCGTTCTATTTGCGTGCGGATGAGTGGTGCCTCGTTGAGGTTCTTGCCCTCTTCTTCGTCCTCGTCCACCCACAGCTCGGGAAACATGGAGGCTATCTGAGTGGGCATGAGACCGCTGAAGATGGCGTTGCGTGCATATTGGGTGGCGGTGGGAAGAATACTCATATACAGGTCTTCTGCCATGTCGAACATGTCGCCAATTTCCTGTGCCAGGACGCGCCACTGGTCGTAGCGGAAGTTGTCTATCACGATGAGAAAAACCTTCTCCTTGTTGTCCAGCAGCGGAAACACCTTGCGCTTGAACACGTCTGGACTCATCAGTGGCTTGTCTTCCGTTTGGCTTGTCGGCATGCTGTGCCTGGATGCCAGTTTGTGCTGCATCATATTGCGCATGTTGCCTATGCCGCTTGTCTTCTGTGGCGACACCCAGTCCATGTAGTTCTTCTTGATGAACTTGGCAAAAGCGTTGTCGGCTTCCTCTTTCTGCGTCTTCAGAATCTCGGTCATGCTGCTGTCGGCACTGCTCAGTTCCAGTTCCCAGTGCACAAGTTTCTTGTATACCGTCTTCCAGTCCTCAAAGTTCCTGCAGTCCTCAATTTGCAGTGAGAGTTGCTGGAAGTTCTGCTGATAGGAGTTCTGCGTCACTTCGGTTACAATCTCCTTGCGGTGTATGTTCTTCTTGAGCGATAACAGTATCTGGCTCGGATTGACGGGCTTGATGAGATAGTCGGCAATCTTGGAGCCGATGGCTTGTTCCATGATGTTCTCCTCCTCGCTCTTGGTCACCATGACCACAGGTGTGGCGGGCGATATGTCCTTGATTTGCTGCAGGGTTTCCAGACCGCTCAGTCCGGGCATCATCTCGTCGAGCATGATGAGGTCGAACGTGTGCTGGTGGCATTGGTCAATGGCATCGGCACCGTTGCTCACGGTTGTCACATCGTATCCTTTTTTCTCGAGGAAGAGGATGTGGGCCTTGAGGAGTTCTATCTCGTCGTCTACCCAAAGTATGTTTCCGTTGTTCGTCATTTGTCTAAAATCCTTCTAAGTCGTAATATTCGTCTTCCAGATCCACTTCTTTTTGCGGTGTTTCCGGTGTCGTCTCTTTTTTCTTTTCCGTGGACTGCTTGGGCTGTTGTGCCGGTTGTGCCGGTTTCTTCGGCGCTTCCGTTGCCTTTGGGGCAGTTTCCTTCTTGGCTGGTTGCGTCACGTTGGCCTTCTTGTCCTCTGTTTGTTGAGGCTTTGTCTGTTCCTTTTGTGGCATTGCAGGTTTCTTGACAGGCATTGCCGGCTCTTCTTCCAGGTCGTCTATCACGATTCCGTTGTCGGGTGTCGTGGTGGTCGGCTTGGGTAGTGCGGGCTCTTCTTCCAGGATAAAACTGTCGCCTTCGTCCGTGGTGGCGTCCTGACGCTTGTCTTCTGCCTTGTCCTGTGGCACCATGTTGGCAGGAATCCTCACGTCTTCCTGTTCCACATTCACTTCTGTTGGCTCATTGAGCAACTGTTCGTCAGCCACCTTGATGGGCGCAAAGTGTTGTGCGTAGAACCGTTCGTAGTCGTTGTAGCTGAATTGCTGTCCGAGCAGTGAGAGGTTGGCGTCGCTGATGATGTATGTCTTCGCCTTTCCCGTTTGCCGGGTCACGGCAGGGTTGGCATGGAGCAGTCGTGCATACTGGTAAGCCTCGTCATAGTTGCGGAATCCGTTCACCCGCATGCGGTGCAGTCCGTCGGCATCGTCGATGGCAATGTCGAAGTTGCGCACTATGAAGTTTGTGAAGTTGTAGCGTGCCATTTCGAACAGCAGTTGGTTCTCGTTGAGCGAGTCGGGCACGTAGACAAGCATCACGTTGAAAGGGGTGATGCGGTCGGTGGAGAACTTCCTTACCGCCGTAGAGTCGTTGTTGTTGAGCACTACAGCCCTTCGGTTCCACACGTCTTCCATGTCGAAGCGGGCACCATGGAGCTTTCTGCCCTTGCTCACCCCGTTTACAATCATGCCTGCCAATTCGCTGATGCGGCTGTCCGGGTACTTCTCCACCACGGTCTTCATGTCTGCCAGGCACCCCTCTGCGTCACCGGCATTGAGCTTGCCCATACCCGAAATGAAGATGAACTTGTCTCTGTTGGCACCATTGGGGAATCGGGTGTCACTGATGCGTACATTCCCTTTCACTTCGTCAAAGCGTTCGGCCTTGAAGGCTTCGTAGGTGGCGGCATAGAGCGAGTCTTCTATCTGCACGCCCATGGTGGCGTTCTCCTTGAAATAAGGATCGGTGAGCACGGCTGTCCACTGACTTTGCGGATAGCGTTGTTTCAGCCGTTCCACATAGCTGTCTGCCGTAGTGAAGTCGTTCTTGCGTGAGTAGAGCAGGAACAGGTGGTAGTAGGCTTCGTCGTTCTTTTCGTAGTTCTGATATTGCTCTGTGAGTCTGCGCAGGTATTTTTCGCTTTGCTTGAGGTTGTTCAGTTTGTCCTTGAAGATGATGCCCGCATGGAAGAGTCCGTCTTCCAGTATTTCGTTGCTGGCTTCCATCTTCTCCTCCGTGAGAGGTATCTGCGCCAGATAATATTCCCGCTTGTGCGGGTCGTTCTGTGCACTGTCCGTGAGGTGGGCTATCGAGTCGGCTTTGGCTTCTTCTGCGGCTATGGAGTCTCGTTGCTCGTCGGTAAGGGTCTCCGGGGTAGCGAGTCCGCCCACTACCGATTTGTTCACTCTCTGCCAGTTGTCCACATTGTCTCGTTTACCCCATAACCGCTGGAAAGCCTGCTTGCCTTGGCTCACTGCCAGGGGATTGTAGAAATACCAGGCGGACGATTTCTGGGCAGGAGAGACGGTGGGCGTAGTTGTGGTTCGCTTGTTCTGGCCGAACTTGGCACTGTTTTCCTTGAGCTTCTTTTCCGCATCGGCAGCCTCCTGTGCCCGTCGCTCTTCCTTCTCTTTCTTCTTCAGAGCCGTGATGACGCGGTCTATGGCGGCATTGCGTTCTGCCTCGGAAAGTTTGGCGAGAGCTTGCAGGGAGTCTTGCAGCTGCACGGCATCCGTGTAGGGCACCAGTTCGTCGAGCACCACCGACCGTTCCGACAGGGCTTCATAGTCCTTGCGGTCTTTGTCGAGTAGTCCGATGGCTTCTCCGTAGCAGCGTCTGGCATCGCCAAACTTCTCTTTCTCCCAATACAGGTCGCCCAGGTGAAGCAGGAGCACTCCTTTCTCGATGCCGGCCCGTGTAGCTTTCACGTTGCCTTGTTCATAGGCTTCTATTGCCTTGGCGGTGTCTTTCTCTGCCAGGTAGATATTGCCGATTGCGTAGTACACCTGGTCCAGGTAATCCTTGTTTTTGTCGCTTGCCGCCATGCGCTTGAGCTTGCCCACCATCTGTTTGGCGTGTCCTTTTGCCATCACCTCGGTGAGCGAGATGCGTGCGTTGAACTCCAGTTCGTAGGGTGGGTTTTGGCGGATGACGTGTCGGAACGCCTTGTAGGCATCCTGCTTTCTGTCTTGCGCGGCATAGAGTTGTCCGAGCAGATACCATTCGCGAGCCTTCTGCTTGCGTCTCATCTCGTGGCTGATTACCTTGCGCAGATAGGGGATAGCCTTGTCGAAGTCGCCCGTATGTATGTAGTAGTCGGCATACGTGTAGTCCCATTCCTTGACGGCACGCCAGTCGAGCGAGTCGCGCTGCATGTTCCTGATCACGTCTTCCGCGTCATACATCCATCCGCTTTCCACGTAGGTCTTGGCGAGCCATGCCCGTGCTTTGCCGTAGATGGCAGGTTGTGTCTCGAAGAGTCGGCTCATGTAGGCAAAGGTGGAAGCTGCCTCGTCGAAGTTGCCCTGGTGAAACTGCGAGCGTCCCATGAGCATCCAGGCTTTCCAGATGAAGGGGTTGTATTCCTTGCGGTTGAGCCATTCTATGTCTTTGGCGGTCTTCTTCCGGTTCTTGTTCCATTCGGGGCGTCGCTTGATGCTGTGGCGCTGTATGGCCTTTTTGCTTTTCTCTATGGCCCGGTTGAAGTCGCCCTTGCCGAGTTCCCGGCTGTTTTTGTTGCCCACATAGTAGAGCGGCAACAATTCCGTGTAGTTGTCCTTGTTGCCGTTTTCCTTCTCGAGCGAGCCGTCTATGTAGGCTTGCGCTCCGTTGTAGTAGATGTTGTATTTGGCGTTGAATGCGTGCCAGAACCTTGTCTTGCCCGTGTTCTTCTGCGATGCGCATCCTGTGAGCAGGGGTATGCACAGCAGCAGGGCTACTGCCGACGGGCTTCGCTTGAGCAGTTTGCAGAGTGCATAGACGATGATGGAGAAGAAGATGATGGCTGCACCCGACGGCACGTTGAGCAGATAGGCCAGTGCCAGTCCGAACAGACAGTCTATCCATCCGATGACGATGCTCAGGCCAATCACTTTCTTGAAGTTATAGGTGAAGAGGTTGGCTGTCATCTGCGGCACGGTGAGCAGGCTGATGGCGAGCACGATGCCTACCAGCCGGAGTGTCGACACGATGCTCACGGCGATGAGTCCCATCATGAGATATTCTATGAAGTTCACCGGCAAGTGCTGCGACCGGGCGAAGGTGGCGTCGAATGCCACGCTGAGTATGGGCCGGTAGAGCAGGGTGAACACGGCAGTGACCACCACCGCCAGTGCTGCCAGCAGCCACAGGTCGGCAAGCTCTATGGCGAGTATGCTGCCGAAGAGAAACGAGGGCAGGTCGGGCATGAATCCCGGTGTGAGAAAGCAGCAGATGATGCCCACGCTCATGCCAAATGTCCAGAACACGGCTATCGCCGAGTCTTCGCGTATGCTTTCCTTCTGCGAGAGCCACTGCACGCCGAAGGCGCTTGCCACTGCAAATGCCATGGCGGACAGCACGGGGTTCACCCCCAGGAGCACTCCCAGGCCTACACCGCCGAACGAGGCATGCGTGATGCCGCCGCTGATGAAGACCAGTCTGCGCGCCACGATGTAGGAACCGATGAACCCGCACACGATGCTTGCCAGCAGTGACCCGAGCAGGGCGTTCTGGAAAAATGTATATTCAAAGATGGACATGAGTCTTGGGCAGTGGGGTTATGCGTGTTCGGTGATGGTGAATCCTGCCTTGCGCAGGTCTTCCCAGAAGTGGGGATACGACTTGCTCACCACTTCCGGGTGGTTGATGCGCATGTTGGGGAACAGGAAGGCTGCCGGTGCAAATGCCATGGCCATGCGGTGGTCTTCGTAGGTGTCGATCACCGGTGTCTCGTCGGGAGTGCAGCGTTCGCCGTCCCAGTATATTTCGTTGTCGTTGCGGTCATGTATCAGGTAGCCGAGCTTCTTCAGTTCTTTCTTGAGAGCCTCTATGCGGTCGGTCTCCTTGATTTTCAGGCTGCCCAGTCCGGTGAAGCGGAAGGGGATGCCGAGCAAGGTGCAGGTTACGGTCATGGTCTGTGCCAGGTCGGGCTGGTTGACGAAGTCGTAGTCGAAGCGTGGCAGGCGGCTCTTTCTGTAGAAGAGGCTCACCTCGGTGGGCACGCCCTGCTTGTGGTCGGCAAAACTCGTTTTCACGCCCAGCAGACTGAACATATACTTGATGGCTGAGTCGCCCTGGCGCGAACCGTCGGTCAGGTTGGTGAGCCTGACGGTCGACTCGGGGTCGTTGAGCAGGGCACAGATTTCATACCAGTAGGAAGCCGCGCTCCAGTCGTTCTCTATGAAGAACGCGTGGTCGTCGTAAGGCTTGGGCTTCACCTTGATCATGTCGATGTCCGTCCAGTCCACCTCGGCTCCGAAGTCGCGCATGGTGCAGAGGGTAAGGTCTATGTAGGGGCGTGACACGATGTCGCCTGTGAGTCTCAGTTCGAGTCCCTGCTTGAGCATGGGTCCTATCATGAGCAGTGCCGATATGTATTGCGAGCTCACGTTTCCTTCTATCTCGAGGAAACCTCCTTCCAGTCTGCTTCCCTTGATGCGGAGGGGTGGAAACCCTTCGTTCTCCTCGTAGCTGATGTCGGCTCCCAGCCTTCGCAGCGCGTCCACGAGCACCTTGATGGGGCGGTGCTTCATGCGTTCCGTGCCGGTGATGACGTGCTCGCCCTCGCTCACCGACAGATAGGCGGTCATGAAGCGCATGGCAGTGCCTGCCGCCTTGATGTCTATCACTTCGGGCATTTGTTCCAGTGCACGCACAATCACTTCCGTGTCGTCGCAGTCAGAGAGGTTCTCGGGCATGTGCTGTCCGTGCGACAGTGCATGGATGACCAGTGCCCTGTTGCTGATGCTCTTGGAGGCGGGCAGGTTGATGGTGGTGCTGATATGCTGTGGTACTTGAAAAGAGTATTGCATGGTTCCGTCGTTTTCTTGTTTCTATTAGTCTACAAAGTTACTAATTTATCTTGTCATGTCCAACTTTTGCAGGCAAATATAACTGAAAATAACATAAGGAAAAGGCGGGACGTGCGGTGCGCCCTTTCCGGGTGGTAAGAAAAGAAAAATGCTTTGCCCGACAGGACTTGTGGCTCCTGTTGTGGGCAAAGCATTCGTTATATTGATCTATTGAAATTGTTGCTTAGCTGTATCTAAGAATCTGTCCTGGACGCAGGCGCATGTTCTTGCCGATGTGGTTGAGCTTGCAGATGGTGTCGGCCGTCACGCCACGCTTGCGTGCAATCGACTCTATGGTCTCGCCTCTTGCCACCTTGTGGTAGCGTGGGTCTGCTGCTTTGCCCATAAGTCTGTCGGGGGCGGTTTCGCCAATCACGTCGCTACGCGAGTAGCCGCCGTTGCCCACCTTTCCGCGGAGGTGTGTGGCCAGTTCCGACTGTTCGGCGTAGGTGTCCTTGCAGTAGACGAAATAGTCGCCTGTCACGTCCTGGTTGCGGAAGTCGAACATCAGTGCCGGGTTGAGGGCCACGCCGCAGAGACGTGTCTCGAAGTGCAGGTGCGAACCGGTGCTTCGTCCGGTGTTGCCGCCCAGTCCGATGGGGTCTCCTGCCTTGACGGTCTGGTTCTCGTCCACCAGCCATTTCGACATGTGTCCGTAGATGGTTTCCAGTCCGTTGTAGTGGCGTATCACCACGTATTTGCCGTAGCCGCCGGCCTCATATCTCACCACTCTCACCTTGCCTGCGAAGGCAGCGCGGATGGTGTCGCCGATGTATACCTTGATGTCGAGTCCCTTGTGCTGGCGTCCCCAGCGGCTTCCGAAGTTGCTGGTCACCACGCGGCTGGGTGTAGGCATGCAGAAGTGGCGCAGGCTGATTCGGATGGAGTCGGGCAGGGGTGTGGCTCTGTGTGCGTATTTGTTGTTCCAATCGTCATAAAGCTCGGAAGCGGGCGACTCTACGTTCTCTTTCGCGATAATGCTCTGCAGGGCAAGCGTGTCCACGGCTTTCATCTTTCTGTCCACCGGTGCCTGGCGTGCGAGCAAGTCCTGTGCCGACACAGGCATGGTTGCCAGTGCCAATACGGAAGTTATAGCTAATTTCTTTATTATTTTTTTAAAGTACATCATTCATTTTAGGTTTATCTGCCACCCGAGGCAGACGTGATTAGTTTTGTCAATAAGGAATTGTTGAACGCTACAAATGTTCAACAATTTATAAACGACTTTGCAAATATAGTAAAAATATTGCAGAAATGTTTCATGGTTAACAGTTTTTCGCCTAACTTTAACGCTTTGCGTAAGTAATACGTACTTCATTTAACGTTTGATAAGATTTAGGGCGTGTGTTTCTTAACCTGTTCATTCACAAAAGATTCCGTTAGTTAGGCTTCCGTTTGGTGGAATGTTGCGGCTTCCTTGGTGGGTGGAGTGTCGTGTTTTGGGGACTTCCATTTCCCTGTATTGCCTTGTCCCTTTCGTTTGCTTGTGTCGCTACGCTTTTCCCATGCGACTATGGTGCGGTTTTGCTTTCATCCCGCATATTATAATTAGGAGGAGGGCTGCCGATACCTCAATCATGAACATCCCTCACAACCTTGTGTGCCCTTAGGATATGGCAGCCCAGTTGATGTTGGTCTTGCGGAGGGCGGCGAGGCGGTCCCAGAGCATCTGGTAGGCGGGACTTTCACACGTGGGGTCGGCGTCGATAATCTTTTGCGCCTCGTCGCGCGCCAACTGCACCAGTTGTCCGTCGCGCGCTATGTCGGCTATCTTCAGGTCGAACGCCACGCCACTCTGCTGTGTGCCTTCCAGGTCGCCTGGGCCACGCAGTTTCAGGTCGGCTTCGGCTATGCGGAATCCGTCGTTGGTCTCGGTCATGATGTCTATGCGCTTGCGTGTCTCCTCGCTCAGCTTGTAGCCGGTGACGAGGATGCAGTAGCTCTGGTCGGCACCGCGCCCCACGCGGCCTCTGAGCTGGTGGAGCTGCGACAGACCGAAACGCTGGGCGTCGAGAATCACCATGACCGAGGCGTTGGGCACGTTCACGCCCACCTCTATCACGGTGGTGGCCACGAGTATCTGTGTCTCGCCGCTTACGAATTTCTGCATCTCTGCCTCTTTCTCTTTTGCCTTCATCCTGCCGTGCACCTTGCTGAGCTTGAATTCCGGGAAAGCCTCGCGCAGCTGCTCGAATCCCGTCTCGAGATTCTTCAGGTCGCTCTTCTCGCTTTCCTCTATCAGGGGGAACACGATGTAGACTTGCCTGCCCTCGGCTATTTGCTGGCGGATACCGCGGTATAGACTGGTGGTCTGGTTGTCGTATTTGTGGATGGTCTGTATGGGTTTGCGTCCCGGCGGCAGCTGGTCTATCACGCTCACGTCGAGATCGCCGTAGATGGTCATGGCGAGTGTGCGGGGAATGGGGGTGGCGGTCATCACCAGGATGTGGGGCGGGTTCTCGCTCTTGCGCCACAGCTTGGAGCGTTGCTCCACGCCGAAGCGGTGCTGCTCGTCTACCACGGCCAGTCCGAGGCGGTGAAACTGCACGGTGTCTTCTATCAGTGCGTGGGTGCCCACGAGTATGTGGATGGAGCCGTCGGCGAGTCGCTGCAGCACGTCCTGCCTTTTCTTGCCCTTGACGATGCCGGTGAGCAGTTCCACGCTGATGTCCATGCCCTGCAGAAACTGGCGGATGGTGGCCAGGTGCTGTTCGGCCAGTATTTCGGTGGGCGCCATGATGCACGCCTGGTAGCCGTTGTCGAGGGCTATGAGCATGGACATGAGCGCCACGAGGGTCTTGCCGGAGCCCACGTCGCCCTGCAGCAGTCGGTTCATCTGCCTGCCGGAGCCGAGGTCTATTCTGATTTCGCGCATCACGCGCTTCTGGGCGTCGGTGAGGGGGAAGGGCAGGTGGTCTTGGTAGAAGGTGTTGAATATGTCGCCCACGTGGGCAAACACGTAGCCCCGGTATTTGCGGCGGTGGTCGCTGGCGTAGCGCAGTATGTTTAGCTGCACGTAGAAGAGCTCTTCAAACTTGAGCCGCTGTCGTGCCTTCTGCATGTCGAGGTGCGTCTTGGGGTAGTGCACGTTGCGCATGGCGGTGTCGTACGACACGAGGTGGAGCGGTTCGGTGATGTAGGGCGGCAGCGTCTCTGCCAGGGGCTGCGAGAGTCGGGCGAGCAGTGCCTTGACGGTCTTCTCGATGGTGCGCGAGGAGAGGTTGGCCTTCTTCATCTTCTCGGTGGTCATGTAGTAGGGTTGCATGCCCATCTGCGAGAGCTGCAGTTCGGTGGCAGGGTCTATGTCGGGGTGGGCAAACTGGAAGCGTCCGTTGTAGACGGTGGGCCTGCCGAAGACGATGTATTCGGTGTGGAGCTGATAGGTCTTGTAGATGTATTGCGCCTTGTTGAACCACACGATGTCGCACACGCCGGTGCCGTCGCTGAAGTGTGCCACCACACGCTTGCGCTTGGGTCCCATGTCGAACTCCTCAAAGCTGAGTATCCTGCCCTTCACCTGCACGAAGGGCATGTCGGCGGTCATTTCGCGGATGGTGTAGACATGGCTGCGGTCCACATATTTATATGGGTAGTATTCGAGCAGGTCACGGAAGGTGTGGATATTGAGTTCCTTGTTCAATATCTCTTTCTTGCGCGGTCCCATGCCGGGCACGTACATCACGTCTTGTTCGAGTAGGTCTATCAAAGTGCTGTTCTGCTGTTATGGTTGTTGTTCCACGAGTGCCTTGGCAATGGTCATGTCGAAGGGTGTGGTTATCTTGATGTTCTCTCGGTTGCCCTCCACGGCAGTCACCGTGCCTCCGATGCTTTCCACCACGGAGGCGTCGTCGGTGAACCGGTCGTCGTAGGGCTGCCGGTAGGCTTTCTTGAGCAGGGCTATGCTGAAGGTCTGCGGTGTCTGCACCAGGCGGTAGTCGCTGCGGAGCACGTTCTCGCCGCCCTGCTTGCCTGCCATGTAGCGCAGGGTCTCCACCACGGGCGTGACGGGTATGACGGCTTGCTTCAGCCGTGCCTCCTCGTAGCACCTGCCGATTACTTCTGTGGAGGCGAAGGGCCTCACGCCGTCGTGCACGCCCACCACTCCGTCTTCGTCGTCGGGCACCAGCGCGAGTCCGTTCCTCACCGAGTGGAAGCGCGTCTCTCCGCCGTCGGCGAGCTGGTAGTCTTCCTCGAAGTGGTATTGCCGGCAGAGTGCCGTCCAGTAGTCGTGCTGTGCTTGTGGCAGCACGAGGATGATGCGGAGCGAGGCGCTGTAGGCGCGAAACCGGCGGATGGTGCGCATCAGGATGGGCAGTCCGCCCACGGGCAGAAACTGCTTGGGCACGCCGCCGCCCATGCGCAGTCCCTTGCCGCCTGCCACGATGATTGCGTAGTCGGCCATGGTCAGCGGGCCATGAGGTGGTTATACATCATGCCCTCCTTGATTTCCTCGGTCTTCTCCTTGCCCACGAACATGGAGAGAATCTCGTAGGCGTAGGGCAGGGTGGCTGCTGGGCCTTCGCCGGTGATGATGTTGCCGTCCACGGTGAAGAGTTCACGGGTGTATTGCGCTCCGGTCATGTATTTCTCGAATCCGGGATAGCAGGTGGCGCGCTTGCCCTCGAGCAGTCCGAGCGAGCCGAGCACGAGCGGTGCGGCGCAGATGGCTCCTATCTTCTTGCCTGCCTTGGCCTGTGCGGTGAGTGCCTGCCTCACGCCCTCGTGGTCGCGCAGGTTGGTGGCTCCTGGCAGTCCGCCGGGCAGCAGCATGAGGTCGGCGTCGGCGAGGTCGGCGTCTTCTATCTTCAGGTCGGCCTTGAGGGTCACGCCGTGCGATGTCTCCACAAATTCGTTGCCGGTCACGCTGACGGTCTTGATGTCCACGCCGCCTCTTCTGAGGATGTCTACCACTGCCAGGGCTTCCACTTCCTCGAAGCCGTTGGCGAGAAATTCATACACTTTTGCCATAATATCCTTCTTTTAAATTGTTGTTTGTTTTCAGTGCCTGTGGGGTGCTTTCGTAAATATGTCGCTAAGATACGAATTTTTTTTGGAATAAGCAAATTTTATCCCTATTGGTTTGCTGATTTTGTTGATGGGCAAGCCGCATTTTTTGTCCATACGTGTTTTGCCGCTTCATCTGGTTGGTTTGGAACTGCAGGGGTGGGGCGTGACGATGCTTGTTTCTATACCCAGGGTGCCGCTACGCTTTACCCTGGGCTATGTAGAAGTCGGGCTTTTAGCCCGCATATTACCGGCTGAAACTGTTCATGTCCATGCCGTTAGCCGTGGGCTGTGGAGACGGGGAATTCTGCGTTTCTCCCATTTCTCGGAATGTGAAAAAAATGTTATATGACTGATGAAGACCGTAAGTTGAACTGCCCTGAAACCACTTCTACGCTGCAGCGCGTTCTGCCGACGCTGGATACGGAAAGTCCGTGTTTATGGGGATTGTTACTGTTTTTCGGCTCAAAGTGTGACACTTTTCGCGATTTTGCCACTTTTTTCGGCCTTCCGGCAGTGTGCAATGGGGGATAACAAAAAGCGTGCCAAAAAATGAACGGACTCGGGAAAAATAAAGAGCGGGAAATGTTTTGTAATAAAACAATACTTCGTGTGCCAGCCTCCTTAGCCTGCACTGATGGTGGGCTAACGGCACACCCACATCAGGCTAACGGCACACTAACGATTGCTAATGGCACACTAACAGTGGGCTAACGGCACCCTAACGGTGCTTCCTCCGGAATGAAGCTACCGATGCATGGTGGTGTTGCCCTATGGCAGAAGGGAAGAAGGATGATGGAGAACGTGAGATGTAAATCTTTGTTACCTAAATTTTTCTTCGGTTAACTCCGTTGCTGAAAGATGCGTGAAATGTGACGTCACGTTTTATATATGCATGGTATATGTCACGAATCGTAAGCAAGAAAAAGTAATATAATATATAAATA